>JANPIB010000219.1:0-16803 GCA_031424775.1 Chitinophagales bacterium
GACATTCCACCAAAATTGTCGAGAACAACTATCTCCTGTCCTAAAACCATTGTAGCAAGAATAGTAGCAACGTATGAACCGAAAAGATCGGCACCCATACCTGCAACATCACCTACGTTATCACCTACGTTATCAGCAATCGTAGCTGGATTTCGTGGATCATCCTCAGGAATACCTGCTTCAACTTTACCAACTAAGTCAGCACCAACATCGGCAGCTTTGGTATAAATACCACCTCCAACTCTTGCAAACAAGGCAATGCTCTCAGCCCCTAAAGAAAATCCGGTTAGCACCTCAATGGCTTTAGTTACATCATGGCTAGTTGATAACGCTCCAGGAGCAAAGTATTTTATTAATACTATAAATAAGCCACCCAAACCTAAAACTGCTAATCCGGCAACACCCATTCCCATTACGGCTCCACCCGTGAAAGAAACATTTAAAGCCTTTGATAATGAAGTTCTTGCCGCATGAGCTGTACGAACGTTAGCTTTTGTTGCAGCTCTCATTCCAATATATCCGGCTAAGGCACTAAAGAATGCTCCGATTACAAAAGCGATAGAAATTGACCAATGAGATTCCTCACTACGAGAACCCATATAACCTAGAAGAATACCAACGATAATAACGAAATAGGTCAGGATCTTCCATTCAGCTCTAAGAAATGCCATTGCACCTTCTGCAATGTAGTTGCTGATCTCTTTCATCCTGTCAGTTCCGGCATCTTGCTTAGACACCCATGCAAACTTGATAAACGTGTAAATTAAGCCAACCAGACCCATGGCAGGCACGGCGTAAAACAGTAGCGTCTCGTTCATAAGCGATTTTGTCAGATTTTTATAAGGTCGGCAAAAATAGGGGAGAATGCCTTAAAATGCACACGATTGTAGACTTATTAGCTAACATTCGATAGCATTTGATACTCTGCCAAAAATTGGTAAAACATCAAATGCTAAAATCTTTTATGAGAATTTGTCAATCGAACTGCATTACTAAGGACAAATAACTACTCCCTTCCACCACCTTCATATTCTGACACTGTTTCTCCAACAGCCACATCACTCACATCACCACGAGGTCTTCCAAGTAAGTCTTTGGCAAAAGCAAATGAGGTAGCCTTTGACTTAAAAACGCTGCTGTTATAACGATTACTCAAGATGATCACAGTAGTTGTATCCTGAACGATACGTGTAAAAATGTTAGAGTTGCCATGCCACCAACCGGTATGGTAAACCAGGTTTACATCATCTTTATTGATCAATCTCCAGCCCAAACCATAATTATCTACAGTTTGTCTTTCGTTACTGGTAGGTTGATAAGCTAATTGTGCTGTTTGAGGACTTACAAAATTGCCACTATACAGCACCTTGTCCCAAATCAGCAAGTCTCTTACATTACTATAGATATTCTTATCGCCATAGATCGCATCAAAACTTTCTATCTGGTAAGGACGATTGCCTGGTGTATATGATAGTGGCACGGTTGAGATATTATTCTTGTCGCAAACGTAAGTGCTATTCATCCCCAGAGGAGTGAAAATGTTCGTTTGCATATAAGTAGAGTATGACTCACCTGAGAGCTTTTCAATGATCTTAGCCAGGATCACATAGTTGGTATTGCAATATTGAAAACCAGTATTGATTGCTCTTGCCAAAGCAGGTTTGTGGTTGGTGAAGTAATTCAGAACATCGTCGTTTGTGTATAATCCATAACTGCCCTTGGGCATAACATAAGCGTAATTAGCTAATCCGCTTCTATGGCTCAACAATAATCTGATCGTAATTCCTGCATAAGGAAAACCTGGGAAATAAGTTCTAACATCATCATCCAACGAAAGCTGCTTTTGTTCAAGCATCCTAAGAATAGCCATAGCGGTGAAGGTCTTGGAAACTGAAGCCAAGTGGAATGTTGTAGCTTGATTTATCGCTTCTTTTGAAGCAAAATTGGCTGTTCCGTTGTATTTCTCAACGAGAATTTGCCCGTTTTTAGCAACGAGGATAGCACCATTAAAAGCTTTGTTATTGAGAAAATTGCTGTATAGTGCTGTAGCCTTCTGGGTATAGAGATCTTTCTCTTCTTGGGTTAATTGCCTGAAAGAAACATCCTTCGTTTCTGGTTTCACCGTTTCAGCCATCAAAGGACTGGTCGTACTGTTCTTACAAGATGTTTCTACACTCAAAAACAGGAATATCAAAACAATTGCTCTCATCACTTTTAGTTTCATCTACAGATCATTTCCACAGTTGGTACTTCCAACTAAATGCCAATTATTGTGGGGAATTTGAACTGTTAAGCAGTTAAATAGCAATTACTTTTGTGGAAATGAGCAAGCAAGACGTAATAACCAGCTACCCAAAAGAGAAAATCAATATCCTTTTTTTAGAGAATATCAGTGATAAAGCTGTTCAGCAGTTTCAGCAGAACGGATATGTGAATATCAAGCGTTTAAAGGGAGCTTTGAATGAAATCGAACTCATCAGAGAAATCAAAGACGTACATCTTTTAGGAATTCGTTCCAAGAGCCAAATAACCGCTAAAGTACTTGATGCGGGAAAAAAGCTACAAGCCATCGGATGTTTTTGTATTGGAGTGAATCAGGTTGATTTAAAAGCAGCCACGAAAGCAGGAGTTGTGGTGTTTAATGCCCCATATAGCAATACGAGAAGTGTTGCCGAACTGGTTATTGGTGCTGCAATTATGTTGATTCGTAGGATCCCTGATAAGAATAAAGCTGCTCATGATGGAATTTGGCTGAAAGAAGCTTCAGGTAGTTTTGAATTAAGAGGAAAGACTTTGGGGTTGATCGGTTACGGTAATATTGGTTCACAGGTTTCCGTACTTGCTGAGTCTTTGGGGATGAAAGTGATGTATTATGATGTAGAGACCAAACTTCCACTGGGAAATGCAGTTGATGGAAAATCGCTTAAAGATGTGTTGAGTAGATCTGATGTGGTATCGCTCCATGTTCCTGAAACTGCTCAGACGAAAAATCTTATCAATAAGAGCAATATCAAGAGTTTAAAGAAAGGAGCTATTCTTATTAATTATGCAAGAGGAGAAGTGGTTGATCTGAAAGTTTTACGATCAGCCCTTGAGGATGGTGCTGTTGGTGGTGCTGCAATTGATGTCTTTCCAATTGAGCCGGAAAAAAACGGTGACAAATTCGAAACACCACTCCAGGGATTGAAGAATGTGCTACTCACACCACATATTGGTGGATCAACAGAAGAAGCCCAGCAAAATATTGGAGAAGATGTAAGTGCTAAGCTGTTTCATTACCTCGAAAAAGGCATTACTACAGGTTCTCATACAGTTCCACCTTTGGCTTTACCTCCTGTTGAAGGTGCTCATAGAATTCTACATATCCATAATAACGTTCCTGGTGTATTGAGTGCCATCAACACACAACTTTCTAAACACGGCATCAACATCGTTGGTCAGTATTTGAAAACGAATGAAGAAATTGGTTATGTTGTTTTAGATGTAGATAAGAAACTATCTACCAAAGCTGTTGAGCTATTGAAGCATGTGAAAGAAACGATCAAAGTGAGGATGTTGTATTAATTGATTTCAATATCTTCTTTCCTCTGCTTTTAAAAGCAGGAGATTCATGTTCCCAGTTCTCTTCAATGATCAGTTTGAGTTCCTGCTTTATCTCAGGATAAAAATTACTCAGCTTGCTAATGATCGTCATTGAATATGCCTTGAAAGCTAAAGGAGTTTTTATATTCTCCATAAAATCAAAACAGGCATTCATTACTTGTCCATGAAATTCTTCCGGTATCTCAACATCTTCAAACACCCTCAAAGAATTTCGGATCACAGCATCATGCACATCCTTCCTTTCTAATACCGATACCAGTTGACTGATGTAGGGCTTCACCATTTCAGGTTTTGTTCTTGCAGCCCAATTAACACTCCATGCTGCTCTTTGTGCCAAACGATAATCATCACTCATAAAACAATCCATCAACTCTTTAAAGTGCTTAGCTGATGAACATGCATGAGTAGCGATTTTCTGTGCATGAACTTTGGAATGTTCCTTCAATAGTTCTTCTGCAATATTCATCTTGCTACTTGAGGGGTTCGGCTACTTTAAAAGTGATAAATAGTAAAACAAGAACAGAGACAATAGCAGTTGATAAAAATGTTGCCATCACTCCAAACTCCTGCCATAACAATCCTGCAATAAAGCTGGCAAACATGGCTGCAAGGTTTCTGAATCCTTCATAAGTTCCAATAGCTGTTGCAGTTTCACTTTTCGGTACAACATTACTGATCCATGCTTTAGAAATACCTTCCGTTGCTGCTGCGTAACATCCGTATAAAAAGAACATAGCAGCAAAACCGATCCAATCGTTCAAAAAAATCATTCCGAAATACACAATAGCAAACAATACCAATCCTGTAAGAAAAACCTTCTTCAATCCAAGCTTATCTGCCAGATGTCCTAACGGATAAGCAAGTGCTGCATATACAGCGTTGTAAAAAATGTACACTCCAATCAAAGCAGTATCACTCAACCCGGCATCTTTCATTCGTAGTAAAAGAAATACATCTGAACTGTTGAAAAGCGTAAATATCAACAATGGAATTACCAGCATCCGATAATCTTTTCCAGCCGAAGGCAGATATTTGAACGAAGTAGCAAACGAGAACCCTTTCTTAGCGGTTCCCCTTTCTGTTGTTGATGGATTAGGGGTGAGGTATTCAGTTCCCCTCTCTTTTGGAGAGGGGCTAGGGGTGAGGTCTTTCTTGTCCTTCTCCTTTGGAGAATGGTTGGGATGAGGTCTCTCCCTCACCAAAAATGTCACTACTATCGCTGCAACACCAGGGATAAAAGCCCACAAGAAAAGACTTTTGTATTCGGCAGGAAAATAATGTAGAAACAACAATGCAGCAGCCGGACCTAACATAGCACCAACAGTGTCCAGGCTTCTATGAAATCCAAAAACCCTTGCTTTAGTAGCTTGTGTTGCTTCGTCAGAAAGTAACGCATCTCGTGGAGCACTCCTTAATCCTTTGCCAACTCTATCTAAGGTTCTGCAAAAAAATACCCAGGGCAAAACACTAAACAAAGCAAGCAGAGGTTTACTGGCTGCACTTAAACCATATCCCCATCTTACAAAAGGCATTCGTTTGCCGAGGCTGTCACTCCAGGCTCCAAAATAACCTTTACTCAATCCTGCAACGGCTTCTGCCACACCTTCTAAAATGCCAATAGCAACAATTGAAAAACCGATCTCCCTAAGGTATAAAGGCATCACAGGATATAGCATTTCACTCGCCATGTCAGTGAACAAACTCACAAGACTCAATAGCCAAACGGTTTTACTAATTATCCTATGCTTCATCGGCTGAAAGATAGATTATTGGGATTGATTTTTGTGCTACCAGCTGTGGTATATACTTAAATAAGTGGAGCCTGTCCTGAGCTTGTCGAAGGATCACTCACTTGTTCGATCGGAACATTACTGAACATTCTAACTTTGAACTCCAAACTGAAAACTAAGAAACTAAAAACATGAAAGTAGTAATTATCGGAGGAGGTTTCGCAGGATTAAAACTAGCTCGTACACTCAATAACAAACCAGGTATAGAAGTACTGCTGATAGATCGTTTTAACTTTCACCAGTTTCAACCTTTATTTTACCAGGTAGCTACTGCAGCTCTAGATGCAAGCAACATTTCATTCCCCCTACGAAAAGTGTTTCATGGCAGCAAGAACGTTCGTTTTAGAATGGCTGAATTACAACAGATCAATTCAGCACAAAATACCATCACTACCGATATAGGAGAATTCAGCTACGATATACTTGTCATCGCTACCGGTGCAGACACCAATTGGTTTGGTAACGACAAATTAAAAGCCGCTGCTTTTCCAATGAAATCAACAGTTGAGGCATTACAGTTACGGCATAGGTTGATCGAGAATTTCGAAAAAGCTGTGATAGCTACTTCAGCAGAAGAAAGACTTTCATACATGAGCATCATTGTAGTTGGTGGTGGACCAACAGGAGTGGAGGTGAGTGGTGCTTTAGCAGATCTTAAAAATCACACCTTGTGTAAAGATTATCCTGAACTCGATTTCAGCCAGATGAAAATCTATCTGCTGGAAGGTACAGGCAAAACACTCGGCATGATGAGTGAAAAAAGCAGCCAGAAGAGTCAACGATATCTTGAAGAAATGGGTATTACGGTGATGCTCAATTCCATCATGAAAGAGTATGATGGCGATAAAGTGATCCTGCAGGATGCAACAGAGATCAAAGCCAAAACTGTTATCTGGGCTGCTGGTGTTCGTGGAAATGTTCCTAAGGGAATTGATCAATCACTAGTGGTTCGTGGAAATCGTATCAAAGTAGATCGTTACAGTAAGGTACCAGGAACAACAAACATCTATGCCGTTGGTGATATCGCTTCAATGACAACTCCTTTATTTCCTAATGGTCATCCACAGTTAGCAAATGTTGCCATCAACCAGGGAAATCTGCTAGGTAAAAATCTTATTAAACTCACCCATAATCAAGGTGTGTTGGACGAATATGAGTATAATGATAAAGGCAGCATGGCTACGATCGGTCGACACAAGGGTGTAGTTGATGTACCAAAACCAAAGCTGCATTTTGGAGGCTTTCTCGGTTGGGTGGTTTGGATGGGATTACACCTTTTCCTCATTCTCGGTGTTAAGAATAAGATCCAGGTTTTTATTAATTGGGTGTACAACTATTTCACCTGGGATCAGAGTTTACGTTTGCTCATTCGAAATTCTTACAGAGGTTGGAATGATACGGGGGCTGCAGATACACCACCTGAAATCAATACCGGTAATATTGCTAGCAATGGAAACGGACATATATATCAGTCTAGTTCAATTAGTCCGAAGGAAACTGAGGGACGTAAAGATTTGGAATAAACGAATAAAATCTACTTTACAAGAGAAGTTTAAGCTTTGACTGATTAATAACTATTTTTATTCAAAGCAACGTTATGCCCAATTTCAAAGCCATCATACGCTTGGTTCTTATACTATTTTTTTTACAAGTTGTGGGTATGCATTCCACCCTTGCTGGCGTTTCACCGGAAAATACCAGAGAAGGCTTTTCCGGAAAGGTATTCCTTATCGCTGTAGGTGTTAATGATTATTCCAGAACAAAGTTCGTTAACCTTAATGCTGAAATTGATGCGATTAACTTTAGAGAGCGATTAAAAAAAGACAGTAGTATCAAAACAGTTACTGCTTATAATTTTGACAGCAAGCATTCAAAATCTGATATACTAAATGCATTTGATGAAGTAGCTAAAATCGCCACTCCTGCAGATGCACTTATCTTCTTTTGTGCACTACAATCGTTTGATGGACAATTGTTTTTATCAGACTCATCCATCATCACTGCTAATGAACTGTTTCGCAAATCGGAAACAATATATGCGACAAGGCAATTGTTTTACCTTGATGCCTGTCATGGAGAACAATTTACCGGTAATCTGAAACGCCAGCTAACTTCTCGCCCTGAAGAAAGTGCTATAGGCAATCTTAATAGAATTGTGTTAGGCGTAAAGGGTAATGCTTACGAAACACGTGAAGGTGGTGCGTTTAGCCTTAGCTACATTAAGAGTAATATCAAAATAATGGACATCTTCTCTAAGTACAATCGTTTACAGGTAAGAGTGCTGAATGATCTATACACTCAATTGGAGAGGTTGATGCCAAAAATGGAGATTAACTTTTTCTCAGAGAAAGAGTTTTATACCTCTGTAATGCCAGAGCGGAAAAGTGATACCCGTACTACAATAAAAGGCAACGTTACAACCGCTACTACAGAAAAAAAGAAGATAAAAATCCGTAAGGGAGAAACACTCAGCCTCCTGATCGGATGTAAGAATTTTAATAATTTCAACACCTTACGAAACACATTGAATGATGCGGAACAAATAAAATTGTTACTCGAAAAAAACTACTGGCATAAGACCCTATTAATGGAAGATCCTACATTTATTGAGTTTAGAGAAATGCTATTTTCTATTAAAGAAAACTATGAATTTGAAGATGGAAGCCAGTTTCTTTTCTATGCTGCCACTCATGGTGCAAAAGATGAAAACGGGTCGGGTACGATGGTGTTTAAAGACAGTAAACTGGAAGGAAATTTTCTTGATAAAACTTATTCACTAACCAGTATAAAGAAAGCCATCACCCAGCTTAACTGTACAAATAGCTTAATGTTAATTGATATCTGCCACAGCGGTACTATGTTCGATGATGGTACCTGCATAAAACCAAATGCAATTGAAATACCTGTTACCAGCCCCATATTCACTACAAAAGGTACAGATGGACCAGCCTTCAAAAACTTTCTTAACCAGAAGACCAATATTTTTATTGGGTCTTCAACTGACCAGGAATCTGCTGATGGTAAATCAGATCATTCTCCTTTTGCAACAGTCGTGATTCGCTTTTTGGAAAAAAATATTTTACCTGTTATTGACAGTTATCATCTGCAACTTGCCATTCAACAGAACGTAATGAAAGAAGGGGCTATTTCTATCCCAATGTTCTGCACTTATGCTTGTAAAGATGATGGCAGATTTTTGTTTATACATAGGTAGTACACTAAACTACTCAAAGTATAATACAACGAAATTTCACTTGCGGGTTGAAGTTAGAGTTGCTGTAGTAGTATTTAAATTTTCCTTTATTGGAAAACTTATATAATCTAGCTACCTTACTGCCACTAATTCTAACTAATGTACAGACGAGCTTTCCTTACAGCAAGGATTCCTGCCAAACGAGCTCCATTTAAAAGATTGCCTGGCCAAATGGGACTAGTGCCTTATGCAGGTGTATGGTCAAAAAAAGAAGTACAACATCTGCTTAAAAGAACAATGTTCGGTTCTACCAGTACTGATATAGATTTTTTTGCAACATTATCCCTGCAACAAGCTGTAAGTCAATTATTGAATCCCACTGCTTCGCTACCAAACCCTCCAATTAATGATTATAACAGTCCCACATTTATAGATCCTGCCGTAGCTGCAGGTTCAACATGGGTTAATAATCCTACTGCTGATGGAACGATCAATAGTTATAGAAGGTCAAGTTTTAAAAAATGGTGGACAGGCTTAATGATCAACCAGGATCGAAGCATCAGAGAAAAAATTACTTTATTCTGGGCAAATCATTTCGGTACAGAAACGAATGACATAGGCACATCACATTATGTTTACTGGCATCATAACTTGCTAAGGCAAAACTGTCTGGGCAATTTCAAACAACTCGTAAAAGCAGTCACGATAGATGCAGGTATGCTTAGATACTTGAATGGATATCTCAATACTGCATCTGCCCCAGATGAAAATTATGGCCGTGAGTTGCAGGAATTGTTCACATTAGGTAAGGCAACTACTGTACAATACACTGAAGCAGATGTTAAGCAAGCGGCTAAGGTGCTCACGGGCTGGCGAATTAACGGAACTACTTTCACTAGTTATTTCGATCCAAATACTCACGACAAAACCAACAAGCAGTTTTCGGCTTACTATAGCAATACCATAATCTCAGGTAAAAATGGTTCAGCGGGTGCTAGTGAAACAGACGATCTTATTGATATGATTTTTGCAAAAGAAGATGTGTCAAAATTCATTTGTCGCAGATTGTATCGGTGGTTTGTGTATTATAATATTGACAGCTATGCCGAATTCAATATCATTGAACCGTTAGCTCAGCTATTCAGGCAAAGTAATTATGATATCAAGCCTGTGTTAAGTACGCTTTTGCAGAGCCAGCATTTTTTTGATGCTCAAAACAAAGGTTGTTTAGTTAAAAGTCCTGTTGATTTTGTGATCGGTTGTTTGAGGGAGTCTAAAGTTATTTTTCCTGATGCTGTAACACAATATGCAGATGCTTATGGCATGTATAATTACATTTATGGCTGGCTTACTTCAATGGGGCAAAATATTGGTGATCCGCCAAATGTTTCGGGCTGGCCGGCTTATTACCAGGCACCGCAGTTTCATGAGTTGTGGATTAATTCTGATTCACTGCCAAAGCGGAGCCGATTTACAGATACAATGATCCTTAATGGCTATACCCGTAATACTAAAAAAATCATAGTCGATGCTGTTGCCTTAGCCAAAACGCTACCCAATCCTTCAGATCCTAACGCTTTAATCAATGATTTGCTGGCTATTATTTATACCGTACCGTTATCAGTTAGTACAAAGCAAACCATTAAGCAACAAATTTTATTGAGTAATCAGGTTACTGACTCTTATTGGACTATAGCATGGATTGCTCATACTAATAATCCTGCTGATATGGCAGCCTATAATATCGTAAATACACGGCTTAAACAGTTGCTTCAATACCTTATGAATTTACCCGAATATCATTTAAGTTAACAGACTTGTATGAATAGAAGAAAGTTTTTAAGGAACAGTATACCACTGGCAACATTGATTCCTGGTGTTTTGAGTGGGTATTCTGTGAAAGCACTCTCTGCAAATGCACTCATGCAAGCTGCAATGATGCCTGCATTTGAAACAGATCATGTATTGGTGATTGTTCAATTAACTGGTGGTAATGATGGTTTGAATACGGTAGTACCAATAGATATTTATAGCAATTATTACAATGCACGAAATAACATCGCCATTCCCGAGAACAAAATTTTGAGATTAACAGGTATCAATAATTGTGGTTTAAATCCAGCCATGACTGGTTTGCAAACAATGTACAATGAAGGAAAGTTGCGAATTTTACAAGCTGTAGGATACCCTCAACCAAGTTTTTCTCATTTTAGAGCAACCGATATCTGGATGACAGGTTCAGATTCTAATGTTGTTCTTGATAATGGCTGGGCAGGTCGTTATCTCAATACACAATACTCTAATTACCCTAATGGTTATCCTACTACTGAAATGCCAGATCCATTGGCAATTCAAATTGGGGCTACCACAACATTAACTTGTCAGGGTCCTGTGGTAAACATGGGAATGAGTATAACAGATCCAAATAGCTTTTACAATCTTGTAAATAACGTTCAGGATCCTGTTACAAACGATGCAATGGGCTATGAGCTTAATTATATAAGAAACATAGCCCGTCAAACAAATAAATATGCACTCAGAATAAAAGATGCCGCTTTATCTGTACCACAGCAAGTAACTTATCCAACCAATAATTCTCTGGCAGACCAATTAAAGATCGTAGCAAGACTAATTAAAGGAGGTTTGAAAACCAGGATTTATATGGTGAGTTATGGTAGTTTCGATACACACTCACTTCAGGTAAATAGTACAGATACTTCAACCGGAACGCATGCAAATTTGTTGGGAAATGTTTCCAATGCCATCAAGGCTTTTACTGATGATCTTGCATTTTTAAAGATTGACAACAGAGTAATGGGAATGACCTATTCTGAATTTGGAAGAAGAATAAAATCTAATTCAAGTGGTGGAACAGATCACGGTGCCGCTGCTCCAATGTTTTTGTTCGGCAAGAATGTGATATCAGGTGTTTCAGGTACTAGTCCTGCAATTCCCGCTGTTGTAACGGTTAACGATAATATTCCTTTTCAATATGATTTCAGAAGTGTGTATGCATCAGTATTACAACAATGGTTTTGTGTTGATAAAACAGATCTGCAAGCTATCATCCTTAAAAATTTCCAATCGCTTAACCTGATGCGTAATACAGGTTGTGTAATGAGCAACTCTGGTCTGGACGGAGATTTCATTTCCATTTATCCAAACCCGTTTGTACAGAGTACAACCATCAGCTTCACAACTACAGGAGGACATACATTAATTCAGGTTATCAATAACCAAGGGCAACTGATAGGTAATCTTGTAGAGAAAGAATATTCCACACCCACCACAGATAAAGTAACCTTCAATGGTGGTATACTTGCCAGCGGTGTATACTATATCCGTTTTCAAAATGGAGCGACTCAGCAAGTTAAGCCTATAATTAAAGCACAATAGTAGCATAGAGCCATAACCGAGATTCGATTAGCTTACTGTTTCTACGCTTCTAAATACTTATTCTGCTCAAGAGTAGCTTATCATCTTACAGGAATATCATTTCATAAATGAGATGTATCGTGTAAACAACGATCTTCACCTAAATACAAATAACACCATGCAAGTAAAAGCTTACGCAGCTCAGGAAGCAACAGCACCTTTAGCACCTTATACCATAAACAGAAGAGAACCTAAAGCCCATGATGTACAAATAGAGATATTATTCTGCGGTATTTGTCACAGTGATCTGCACACAGCAAGAGGAGAGTGGGGTGGTACAATGTATCCATGTGTACCGGGTCATGAAATTGTTGGTCGGGTTACAAGTGTTGGCAGTCATGTTAAGCACCATAAAGAAGGTGACTATGTTGGTGTTGGATGTTTGGTTGACAGTTGTCGGGAATGTAGTTCATGCAAAGAAGGTTTAGAACAATACTGCGAAAATGGGATGGTTGGAACTTATAACGGACAAGAAAAAGATGGTAGCGGTTATACGCTTGGTGGTTATAGCAAACAGGTGGTAGTAAATGAAGACTTTGTATTAAAGATAAAAGATACAAAGAATCTTGCAGCTGTAGCTCCATTGTTGTGTGCTGGTATTACTACCTACTCACCACTCAGACATTGGGATGTAAAGTCAGGCGATAAAGTTGGTGTTGTGGGATTGGGAGGATTAGGACACATGGGTGTAAAACTTGCCGCATCATTTGGTGCTGAGGTGACAATGCTTAGCCATTCTCCTTCCAAACAAAAAGATGCTGAAAGGTTAGGTGCCCATCATTTTTTATTGACGACTGATGCAGATAAAGTAGCAGAGGCAACAGGTAGATTTGATTTTATACTAGATACAGTTTCTGCTGATCATGATTACAATCTTTACCTGGGAATGTTGAAAAGAGATGGAAAGATGGTATGTGTTGGTGCACCTCCAACTCCGGCACAAATTCCGGCATTTAATCTCATCATGAACAGAAAGACACTTGCTGGGTCTTTAATCGGTGGCATTCCAGAAACCCAGGAAATGCTTGACTACTGTGCAGAGCATGATATTGTTTCTGATATTGAAATCATCAACATCAAAGACATCAACGAAGCTTACGAACGTATGCTAAAAGGTGATGTGAGGTATAGATTTGTGATTGATATGAGTACTTTATAAAAATTATGTGTTGTCAGTCCAAGGCTCTCGAAGACTGGTCATGTTTAAGAACGATTTCAATAACCAAATTATGAAAGCTTTGATGATTGGAGCAACAGGTGCAACAGGTTCTGACTTGTTGCACCTTCTTTTAAATGATGATGCTTTTCACCAGGTTGATATTTTCGTTCGAAGAGAATTTGATCTTCATCATCCCAAGCTCAACATTCACATAATTGACTTCGATCGTCCTGAACAATGGAAATACCTCGTAAAAGGTGATGTGCTATTTTCTTGTCTCGGCACAACACTCAAAGTAGCAGGTAGCAAAGAAGCACAATGGAAGATTGATTACGAATACCAATACAGTTTTGCCAAAGCTGCCAAAGAAAATAATGTAGAAAGATATGTACTGGTGTCTGCTGGAATGGCTTCTGCTAAGTCTCGGGTCTTTTACTCAAGAATGAAAGGTGAATTAGAAGAGGCGATAAAGGCACTAGGCTTTCCAATGCTTCAGATATTCAATCCACCTTTACTCATTAGGAAGGATACTGATCGGTCAAGTGAAGTAGTTGGAAAAAAGGTAATCAACATTCTAAATAAACTGGGGTTATTCCTTTCTCAAAAACCGCTGCCAACGGAAATATTGGCGAAGGCAATGATTTACGCTGCTAAATCTTCTACAAAGGGTTTTAAAACCTACAACGGAAAAGAGATATTGAATTGTGTTACCATGGGTTAATGCCAAGCACAAGAACATTGGCTTTTTATATAATCACTATGGCATGGTTTTAACTCCTATATGTATGGAAATAATTTAGAAGAATAAAGATCAAAAGCAAGAAAATCCCTTCAGCGAAGAGCATGTGAAATGATTTTAAAGGGATTGGTGGTCAAGTAACTAGAATGGATTTAGTGTGAAAACAAAATCAAGGCAGCTTTCGGGCTGTCTTTTTTTTTATGACCGGTGTGTTAAAGTATCCTATCTTTAAATGCTTCACTTGCGGTTTCCGCCTCTGTCAAACCGCCGTTTTCGATAGTTGTATTTAGTGTAATCGTATTTAGTCAACCATTAAAAATGAGCACTATGAGACTTTCTGAATTTATCACTTCAGGCGAAGAAGAAAAAAAGCAAGCGGTACTGCACACTGGTGTATTGGTTGCCAAAAGAAAGATCAATGATGGTCTTGTATTTCTGTTTCAAATTGATGATTACTACGTAGAGACTTATTGCAACTTGCGGCAAAAGCAAGTATTGGAATACCGAGCATTCAGGAATTTGCATGCACTTGATCCATACCTGAGTGAAATAAAAATTGATTCACTGCTGCTGTAAGCCTTTATACTTAATAGTTGAAATAAATAATGAATGATTGGGTTAATTAAACCTATCTTCACATTGTTATATTTGAGCCTCGCATCAGTATTCTACAATTAATCTTGCCTCAGACTGCATCTTAGTTGAATATCTACTCCTTGCTTTTCTCAGATTTTTTTTATTTTTTCAATTGATTTATTTATGAACATTTATGTGTCAAACCTCAGTTTCAACGTACAAGATGAAGAACTGAGAAATTTCTTTACACCATTTGGTGAAGTAACATCGGCTAAGATCATCCAGGACAGAGAAACAGGTCGCTCAAGAGGATTTGGTTTTGTAGAAATGAGTGATGAAGCTGCAAGCAAAACTGCTATTGCAGAGCTTGATGGTAAAACCATCGACAGCAGAACAATCACTGTGAACGAAGCAAAGCCACGTGAAAGCAAAAACAGCCGAAGCAACAGCAACTGGTATTAATAAGCATATAAGCCTCGTAAGAGGCTTTTTTTTTCCTTACCTTTACCCACTTAACTCATACTTTTTCTACATGTATACTCAGGTTTGGCTAAAATTTCTTCCCGTTATTCGCATCATGCTTAAAAGGTCAGTAACAGAACAGCAATTGGTAAAAACCAATCGTACAGACTTTGACAAAGCTGGTGGAGGTAAGAAAGTTGGCTACAACTTCGATATTGAAATTGCCCTTGGCAAATCACAAAACAGAAGTACCTCATTGATTGCAAAGGACCTTGTTACTGTATTACTGCAGGATGAAGCTGCTATGGTTACTTTGAGAAAACACACTTTTTCGTTTGCAATGAATCCTAAATGCGAATTACGCATCACCTGCACATCTTCAAAGCCGGTTGAAGTAGCTGAAGAAACATCGCTTTAATTTCCAGCTGCTTAGAAGCTATGTGTAGTAATAGCTCAAAAAAGGTTAAACTTTACTCCTTTTTACTAAATTGTTTAGTAATTTCACCCTCAGAACAGAGGCTATGAATAGTGACCGTATCCATGAAAAACTCTCCCTCCTGGCTGATGCAGCTAAATATGACGTTTCCTGTGCATCAAGCGGAAGCAAAAGAGAGAACCACAATAAAGGTTTAGGAAATGCCAGCAATGGAATCTGCCATACTTATACTGAAGATGGTCGATGTGTTTCGTTGTTAAAAATCCTTCTAACTAATCATTGTATTTTTGACTGTGCTTACTGCGTTAGCCGCAAAAGCAACGACATCAAACGTGCAGCATTCACAGTTCAGGAAGTGGTGGATCTCACCATCAACTTTTACCGCAGAAATTATATCGAAGGGCTTTTTCTCAGCTCCGGCATTTTTAAAAATGCAGATTACACCATGGAGCGATTGGTGCTTATCGCCAAAAAGCTCAGATCAGAGCATAAATTCAACGGTTATATCCACCTAAAAGCAATTCCGGGAGCCAGCGAGGAATTATTAAAGGAGGCTGGATTGTATGCTGATCGACTTAGCGTAAACATTGAGATGCCAACGAAAGAAAGTTTGAAGCTGTTGGCACCGGATAAATCTCAGAATGATGTGATCCATCCGATGAAATATCTGAGATCAGCCATTATTCAGCACAAGGAGGAGAAGAAGCAGTTCCAAAAAACGCCTTTGTTTGCTCCGGCTGGTCAGAGTACACAAATGGTAATTGGTGCTACTCCAGAATCTGATCTCCAAATACTTCTTATGTCACATTTTTTTTACCAGAAGATGCAATTGAAACGAGTGTATTACTCAGGATATGTTCCCATCAGTACAGATAATCGTTTGCCTGCAATCGGAACTCCGGTTCCAATGGTGAGGGAAAATCGGCTTTATCAGGCTGACTGGCTGATGCGTTTCTATGGGTTTAGGGTAGATGAAATCGTAGCACCTGAATATCCACAGTTAGATATGGATATCGATCCAAAACTCAGCTGGGCTTTAAGAAATATGGATGTCTTTCCCATAAATATCAATAAAGCCGATTTGCAGTTGATCAAAAGAGTTCCTGGAATAGGGGGGCAGTCAGCCAATAAAATCGTTGTAGCCAGGAAATACCGGGATCTCACCTGGGATAATCTGAAAAAGATCGGCATCTCACTCAAAAAATCCAGGTATTTTATCACCTGCAGCAGTCGTGATTTTGAAAGAAGAGACCTACAGCCGATGCAGATCAAACAACAAATACTCTCTCTGGGCAATAGTAAATATCAGCCCAATTTCTCACCGCAAATAAGCATGTTCTAATGACTTCCCTGATCTATGACGGAACATTTGACGGCTTTCTTTCAGCAGTGTTCGAGGTGTACGAATAC
>JANPIB010000220.1:0-12423 GCA_031424775.1 Chitinophagales bacterium
AGCTTCGCCAGGACGAAAGAGAAACACATATGCCTGGCGATTTGCTACTAAAATTGGGGAGAGCTTCAAAACAATATTTACAAACGCTATTGCCAATTGGTACAACGATCAGTTATGTGAGTGCTGTAAAAAGTAGCCAAGACGTGTATGGTAGGTTGCTGGCTTACGTTTACCTTAATGATGGTAGATGTATTAACCAGGAGATTGTAAGAGCCGGATATCCCAAAGCCTTTGACAAGTACGAGTGTGATCAATAATCTTTACTTGTAGCTTTGAATGCAGAAGCAAGGCGAGAACACCGGGGAAACTATCAAGTGGTAGATATTATCTGATTTTTTCAGAAAGTAACCTATGTTTTAGAAAGCTTGTTGCCCACTTGTTGCCCAAACCGCTGAAACCCTTGATAGACAAGGAAAGCTATATTCTGTATCGGAAAGTAACTTGTTCAATAGACTTCACTTGTACAAGTGTGCGACGCAACAAAAGCAAAATAGTAGTACAACAGCTAAGTATATAAGCAAAAAATCCCGCAATTACTGCGGGATTTCCTATAGTACGGTGAAGTATTATTTCACGTGCTTGCTTACGATCTTAGCAAGATCAAACATAGAGATCTGATCTTTGCCGAATAGTGGTTTTAATTTACCATCAGCATTGATGTTTCTTCTGTTCTTCTTGTCCTGAAGATTGTTCTTCTTAATGTAATCCCAGATCTTCTTCACCACCTCAGTTCTTGGAACTGGTTTGCTACCGATTACCTCAGCTAAAGTTGCACTTGGTGTTAGAGGAGCCATGAACGCTGCATTAGGTTTTCTTGCAGCTTTCTTTTTAGGTGCAGCTTTTTTAGCAGCGGCTTTTTTAGGAGCAGCTTTCTTGGCAGCTTTTTTAGGTGCAGCCTTTTTAGCAGCGGCTTTCTTTGGAGCAGCTTTTTTAGCCGCCTTTTTAGGAGCAGCTTTTTTTGGTGCGGCTTTCTTGGCAGCTTTTTTTGCTGTTGCCATAACGTTTAGAATTTAATTGATTAATAAATAAACTTTTTAAATAGCCTTTCACAGGCATTAACAGGCATCAAGATACAGCGAGAAAACATATCAGCAGCAAAAATGATAAACAAGTTATTCATACTGCTGCAATAGTGGTGGATAACCCTGTATTTCTGGCATAATGATGTAGGCATTTTAGTATGAATACTTTGTTTTCTGTAGAGCCAGTTTGCCCAGTAGGCTTTAGTTATTTCCAGGCTTTTCTATCGACAGAGGAAGAGCATGAATGCTAAAGATCCTTGTTGTTACTGAATGCAGCCATTTATTTTCCAGGGATACACAGCCAATCGCAAAGTGGCAAGTTTTGGTTTTGATTACAGGTTTACCAATAGAAAATTGAATAAAGGCAAGGAAATTCCCCCAGAATTTAAATCGTTGATAAAAAAGGTTTCTGCTAAACTTAAAATTTCTCCGGCTGATTTTGCTGAGCTTTTGGTGACTGAATATCCTCCGGAGTCTGTGATCAATTGGCATAGAGATGCTCCGCCTTTTGATCTTATTGCAGGAGTTTCATTGCTGAGTGATTGTATTTTCCGCCTTAGACCACAAGAAAAATTGAGGCAAACGAAAGGAAATGTGATCTGCTTTACAGTTAAAAGAAGATCACATTATGTGATCAGTAGAATTTCCAGGAGTGAGTGGCAGCATAGCATTGCTCCTGTAAAAAATACTCGGTACTCAATAACACTCAGAACACTGCTAGGGTTAAAAATCATCTTTGGTCGTAGTTAACCATCCATTGAATACCAAACTTATCTTTCAGCATTCCGAAATAGGATCCCCAGAAGGTTTTGCTCATAGGCATGTACACCGTTCCATCTGCTGATAATGCATTGAATTTTTCATCTGCATCCACTTCATCATTTGCATTGTATGATAGATGGAAATTGTTGCCTTGCTGTAGAGTTCCATTCCATTTATCTGGTGGATCGGAAGCCATTAGAACAGAATCTCCAATAGGATAAGACACATGAATTACTTTATTAGCATGTTCCGGAGATACTTTTTCTTTCTCTGGTGAGTCTTTAAAACGCATTAATCCGTTGAATTCTCCACCGAAAACAGATCTGTAAAACTCAAATGCTTCTTCTGTATTTCCGGGGAAGATGAGGTAAGGGTGTATTGTTGCCATAATCCAGGCTATTGTTTTTCTACGATGATCTTCAGGTTGCTTAGGCTTGTTTCCATGTCTTTACCCAGAATATTGTCAATGAACAGGCACATGATGTTCATTGGATAAGGCACCTTACTGCTAAAAGCCATTTTTACTTTTGTTTGATTGTTGCCAACAGCCTCTGTTGTTGTATACGATTTTGCAATGCCTTCCATTGGCTTCTCGAACCTGATCTCCATATCAATTCGTTTATTCTCCTCGATTTTCTTTATCTCCTGCTCTCCTTTGCCTGCATCTTTGTTACCATCCCAGGCATAAATGAAACCTACAGTTGCATCTGTTCCTTTGAATTCTTTTTTCATGTTAGGATCTGTCATTACCCATTTACTATAAAAATCCTGGTTCTTTATCTGTTTGATATAAGTAAACACTTGTGGAACCGGCTTGTTTATGGTGATCTCTCTTTCTACATGGTAAGTTTTCTTAACAAACAAGGCTACTACAAGAACAAGTACAACTAAGACTCCAATAACAAAGAGGATTTTCTTAAGAATTTTCATGATAATTTATTTATGATTGATTAGTCTAAAATATTACAAGCTATTCCTTTCGAGCGAACCAATTTCATCACTGCTTCTGTACAAATGCTTCCTTCGATTCTTAAAACCTTATCGCAATCCTGTAGGTCGAAATTGATGCGACTCAACGGAAATTGCCCAAGCAACAACATCTTTACTTCAGTAGCAAGTTGTTCATCCTCAACATCTGTTTTAAATATTTCGATGCTCATAACCGTACCACAAATTTCTCATGCTAGGATTTAGCAGAAAGGGTGTGAAATCGCCTTTTTCAGGTGTTGATTGCGACATACCTAATCCTTACCTTAGTGTTGAAATCAATCAAAGTATAGCCAGATGAAACATATTTCCATTATTGTGCCTTTAGGGCATTCAAGTGTTACAAACATCGAGGGAACCCACCAAATCTTTAATGAGGTAAACAACATCTTCCAGTCGATGGGAAAACAGCCTTTATTCAAAATTCAATTGGTGAGTATTTCAAGGGACATTGAACAGCAAAATGGGTTGTTTAAGATTACACCTGACGTACTGATCAAAGACATTAAAAAAACAGACCTCATTATTATTCCTGCCATTTTTGGTGATGATGCTTACGAACGCAATAAACCATTTGCTCCTTGGATCATTGAACAGTACAAGAACGGTGCTGAAGTAGCGAGCTTCTGCATTGGATCTTTTTTCCTGGCTTCTGCCGGAATGTTAGACGGGAAGCAATGTGCTACTCACTGGAAATATGCAAACCAATTCCGTAGTATGTTTCCTAAGGCAAATTTGGTTGATGATAAGATTATCACTGCCGATAGTGGAATCTACACAAGCGGAGGTGCATATTCTTATACCAACCTTGTAGTTTATCTGGTAGAAAAATATGCAGGAAGAGATATCGCTATCCTGATCGCTAAAGCTTTTATGATAGATATTGACAGGCATAGTCAATCACCTTTCATCATCTTCGAAGGACAAAAAGCCCATGAAGACAATGCTATCAAGCAAGCCCAGGAGTTTATTGAAAAGAATTATCCTGAAAAAATAACAGTAGATCAATTGGCAAATATGTTGGCTGTTGGCAGGAGGAATTTTGAACGCAGATTTAAAAAAGCAACTGCCAATACCGTTATTGAATACATTCAACGAGTAAAGATTGAAGCGGCAAAGAAAAGTCTTGAATCCACACGGGAGAATGTGAATGAGGTGATGTATAAGGTAGGTTATAACGATAACAAAGCTTTCCGAGCAACTTTTAAAAAGATTACTGGTATTTCGCCGATGGAATACAAAACCAAATACAATAAAGAAGCAATAGCAGTCTAATGAATTTTCGAGAAGCCGTTTTAAAAGACATTCCAGCCATTCAGGTTGTGCGGAATTCAGTTAAAGAAAACATGTTATCTGATCCTGCACTAGTGAGTAACAAAGACTGCGAAGAATATATGTTCAGCCGTGGCAAAGGATGGGTTTGTGAAATTGATGGAAAGATCGTAGGCTTTTCAATTGCTGATCTGCAGGATGATAATATCTGGGCTTTGTTCATCCACCCTGACCATGAGAAAAAAGGGATTGGGCGAAAGTTGCACCAGTTAATGATGGACTGGTATTTCAACCAAGGAAAAGAAAAAGTGTGGCTTAGCACAGCTGCAAATTCCAGAGCCGAAATGTTTTACAAAACTGCGGGTTGGAATGAAGTAGGCTTTATTAAACCAGGTGAGGTAAAATTTGAGATGACTTCTGACGATTGGAAAAGAGCTGCTAAACCTTAACTTTAAATCATGATTATTCCTCCTTACCTGCAACAAGGTGATACAATTGGTGTTATTTGTCCTGCTGGATTTATGGCACAGGAAAAGTACCAGACCTGTATTGATGTGCTGCACCAATGGGGTTACAATGTGAAGCAGGGAGCAACTCTTGGAAGCCAGTTTCATTATTTTTCAGGAACTGATGAAGAACGTTTAGCTGATCTGCAGCAGATGCTTGATGATGATTCAGTAAAAGCGATTCTCAGTGCAAGAGGTGGCTACGGTTTGAGCCGTATGATTGACGACCTGAACTTCAAAAAATTTATAAAGCATCCCAAGTGGATCATCGGCTTCAGCGATATCACGGTATTACAGGCTCATATTTTCGAGCAATACAAAATAGCCACACTTCATGCACCAATGGCTGGTGCTTTTAATGATGGTGAGTATAGCAATGAATATGTGCAGTCTCTCTTGATTGCTTTATCAGGAAAATCACCACGATACTTTGCAGCTTCACATGCGCTGAATAGAACCGGAGAATGCACAGGAAGATTGGTTGGTGGAAACCTGGCTCTTATGGCTCACCTCATTGGTTCAAAATCATCTTACAACCCCAAGAACAAGATTCTCTTTCTTGAGGATGTTGGTGAGTATCTGTATAATATTGATAGAATGATGATCCAGCTTAAACGTTCCGGTATGCTGGATAAACTCTCAGGTCTCATCTTTGGTGGCTTTACTGATCTTAAAGACACAACTACTCCATTCGGCTCATCCATTTACGATATCCTACAACATCATGTTAAAGATTATGACTATCCTGTGTGTTATGATTTTCCAGTAAGCCATGAGAAAGAAAATTATGCCTTGAAAGTAGGACTCAAACATAGGCTGAGGATCGAAGCAGATTCAGTTCAACTCACCCAAATTGAATAGCATGAAATTAGGCTCATTATTACTGCTGACTTTTTGGGCAATAAATGCCCAATCACAATCGTCAGCACAACAATATTCTAACCGTACTTACGAAGCGAAATATGTTGAGAGAGCTCCTGTTTTTATTCCCGGCAAAGATTCTCTTAAACATTTTTACTTCTCTAAGTTTCCTGCTTTTGATACTGTACTTACTAAAGCTGTTGAGAATGGTGATACAGCAAAATACCTCCGCGTCTACTTTTCTTTTTACATTGATGAACAAGGGTATACATACGAACCTCAATTTAATCGTGTAGCATCTACCCGATCCGCAGCAACAGAAAACGCTAAGACCATTAAATACTTCTTTGATATGAAAGATGTACTGCAGAAAGCTGTGAAAGAGATGATCAATAGAATGCCGCAATGGCGACCAGGTTTGCAAGATGGCGTTGTTGTAAAAACGCACTATTCTGATTATTTGCAGTTTTGGGTTGGACTGTCTGCTCCTCAATAGTAGCTTTGTAGCATGACCGTTGATTATGTGGTGGTAGGACAAGGTATCTGTGGCACATTACTCAGCTGGAATTTGCTCAAAGAAGGAAAAAGTGTTTTGGTGATTGATGAATCCAAACCTTTCACTGCTTCTAAAATTGCAAGTGGAGTTATTAATCCGGTTACAGGCAGAAGAATTGTAAGAACATGGATGATTGAAGATCTGCTGCCATTTGCAGAATCTTCTTACAAGCAATTTGAAGCTTATCTCAATACTTCCATTATTCGCCAATGCAATGTGCTGGACTTTTACGCTACACAGCAGATGAAAGAGGCTTTCGAAAAACGGATCGAGGATGGCGAAACCTATTTAAAACACACTGACGAATCAAAATGGAAATCACACTTGAATTTCATTTATGGTGTAGGTGAGGTTGATCCTTGTTTGTTGATTGATCTAAACATTCTGCAATTGGCATGGAGAGATCAGCTGATTGAAAAAAATATTCTTGTCGAAGAACAGTTTGATGCCGAATTACTCAAGGCTCAGCCAGATCACATCTCCTACAAAAATATCACAGCTTCGAAGATCATTTTTTGCGATGGTATATCATCCTATAATAATCCCTGGTTTAAACTGCTTCCTTTCGCACCAAACAAAGGAGAAGCCCTTATTGTACAAATACCTGAATTACCGGCAACAAATATTCTTAAACAGGGACTTAGTATTGTGCCCTGGAAAGATGATTTGTTTTGGATAGGATCATCCTATCAATGGACGTACGATAATGATTTCCCCACAGAAAACTTCAGAACCAAAACAGAACAGTCTCTTCGGTTTTGGCTTAAACTTCCTTTTAAAGTGGTGCATCATCTTGCAGCTGTTCGTCCGGCTACGATTGAAAGAAGACCGTTTGTTGGTCTGCATCCACAACATCCATCAGTATGCATCTTCAATGGAATGGGAACCAAAGGCTGTTCACTTGCACCCTATTTTGCCTACGAACTATCTCAGCACTTAGTACACGAAAGTCCTATCACTCCAGAAGCTGATGTGCAAAGATTCAAGCGTATTTTAAGCCAGCTTCCGCAGTAAAAAATTATCATTGCAGGCTTGTAAAATACGCCCAATGCCACAGAATCAATCTAATTACAGTATACCTGTCAGCTTTCGCAGAATGGAAAACCTGCATATTGTTTTTTGGCTGCTGAAAGATATTAGCTGGTGTCTTGTATGGAAGCCATTAGGTATAGCTATGATCTTTCCAACACTCATCATAGCCATCATCATTAGTATCAGAACAAGGAAGGTTGTTTCTGAGCTTTGCCACAACCTCGCTATTGTTGTATGGATATCTGCCAACTCTTATTGGATGATCGCTGAGTTCCTTCATTTTGATGACCATATCGTTACAGGCAGCATCACTTTTAAACAATTAGCCATCATTCCATTTGGTATCGGAATTCTGATCTTAGCTTTTTATTATCTTATCTGGAAACCAAAACATAAGTCAGAAGAAGAGACGATGTAGTTTTTGTTGGCCGGCTTTAGATTATATGGCATCGTTTGTTGTGTCACTCACTTGTACTGAGTTAGCATTAATCGGCATCAAAAACGAAGTCCAATTGAAAACCAAAGCTGAGCATCTAAGTATCCATTTTTTCCTTTTGAAGAACCCTCTAAAATTTTAGTGTACTTACCATAACCTAAACTTGAACAAACATCCAGTAAAAAACGTGATCTGCTAAAACATACTACACCTAAAGATCCTCCCCCACGAATCGAATTAGCAGTTAAGTTCTTATAAGGTAAGTTGATCCATCCGGTATTGTCAACATAACCTTCAGATTCAATCTTTCTTTTTAAATTTCCCAAATACACACCACCATAACCAATCACTTTACCTGAAGCAATGGGTTCGAAATAAATCTTTCCTTTTATGAGAATGCCGTTATAATTATACTCGTTAGTAAATAAGAAATTATTGAAACTGCCTTGCACGTAAGATACCTCAACAGAAAATTTATTTGTAACTGACTTTTCCAATGTTATCGTAGGACGCTGAGCTACCAAACTAAGTAGATTAGTTTTTAGATAGAGATTATTTTTTTGTTGGCAGAAAACATGAACAGCAAATAATAAACTTGCGGCAAGAAGAAGGTGTTTCATGTTAAATGGTTTGCCCTTTAAAGATAAGTTATTAGGTTAAGTTCTCTCAGTGTTCTTTGCGTCTTCTTTGTGTTCTCTGCGTTACTGCTTTTCTCCTAAACAAAAATCCCCGGTAAAAACCAGGGATTTCAAATTAACTAGTTAGTACCTCAATTCTTAAAGAATGCTTTACTCTTAATGCCATACACAGTTGTAACCCTGAAGTAGTAAGGACCAGGTAACAGGAATGCTGTTGGCAACACTGTTACGTTATTTCCTTGCATCAGGTACTTGGTCATACTCCATTTTTTCTGACCATACACATCATAAATAGCAAGTTCAGCTTGTACATTGTTATTCTTACTCCAAACTACCCCTTGTGTTTGTGCCTGTGCCGGTGTTGGATAAATACTTATGATCTTGATCGGTTCAACATTAGCAGGATTTACAATGCTATCCTGAACGTTCACCGGTATATAAACTGTTTGCTCACATTTCTTTACTGTTTTAATTCTCAATGCAACAGTGTACACTCCGTTGTTCAGGTAGTTATGAACCGGGCTAACAACATTACCCGTAAGTAAAGGTGTTGCATTGCCAAAGTTCCAGGTACGGCTGATAATCGTATCATTAACAGCCACCCAGCTCATGCTGCTGTTAAAGCTGATCTGCTTAGAGCCTGTTTTAACCCAGGTAAAGTGTGGTACACATGTGCTTGTACTTTGTGTAACTACGATCACCTTGCATTCTGTTCTCTCGCAACCCAATGCAGTTCTTATAGTGAGGCAAACATTGTAAGTACCCGGTTGCTGATAGCTGAATGTTACTATCGGGTTGGTAGTTGTTACCGTAGAACCGGTACCAAAATGCCATTTGTAACTGATGATGCTGTCTCCACTAACTGTATTAGACGTGCTGGCGTTGAACTTAATTGGTCTGTTCGGAGGTGTGGTGTAAGAGAGATTCTCATAAGTGAACCTTGCATTACATACCAGCTGATTTTGCATTGGAACACTCACTGTTTTGCAAGTAGTATCGCTGCAATTGCTCTTAGAGCGGATAACAAGACAAATATTGTAAGTACCTGGTGTGGTGTAAGTGTGAGTAGCATTTATAAGGTTACCACCTGTTGTTGTACCATCACCCCATATCCATATTCTTTCCCTGATGCTGTCACCAGCTGCTGATGTTGCATGAGAGCTACCACTGTTGAACTGTAAGGTATAACCACCTAGCGTTGAAGTTGGAGGTAAACCAACGAAAGAATATACTGCCTCACACTTAGTTACTACTGGTGGTGGTGCGATAACTACTGTTTTACAGATTGAATCCATACAACCACTTGTAAACATTCTTAAACAAACATTGTATGTACCAGGGGTGGTGTAGGTATATGTTGCATTCTGTTGAGAAATAGTTACTCCATTTCCAAAGCTCCAATAGTATTGAACAGTACCAGGATTGCTGGTAGTTGACGTATTAATAAAGTTTACAGTACCAGTAGAACTAGTTTGGAAGTTAAAGTTGGCATTACATGGAGGTGGTGCAGGTGTAATAGTGATAGTTCTGCAAACACTGTCTGCACATCCATTAGCTGAGATAATCTTAAGGCAAACAATGTAGGTTCCAGCTTGTTGGTAAATGTGATCTACAGCAATATTATTTCCGTTGTTGAAAGTTCCATCTCCGAAACTCCAGAAACGCTGAGTAATTGCATTACCTGAGACTGTAGTTGAACCTGCACTAGTAAAAATGTATTTATTCGGTGCCACCATGCTATCTCTGAACTGAGCCTGGCAAGTACCTGAAATATTGATTACGGTAACAACTTTTGTGATGGAATCTTTACAACCATTAGCAGTTTCAATTCTAAGCTTAACAGTGTAGCTTCCTGCTACAGCATAACTATGCTGAATATTAACGCCTGTTCCGCTTGTTCCATCGCCAAAAGTCCAATGCCATGCTGTTATTTGGTTGCTGGATGATGTAGTAGAAGTTGAGTTGAAAGAAGCAATACCTTGCTGAACCACAAAGCTGAAGTTTGCAGTACAAGTTTGTTGTGGTGAACAACCCAAAACAAAATTCCGCTCAACTATGTTGGTTGCTGTGTTTACCTGCGGATTTTCTACCAGCATTGCACCATTACAGTTAGGCACACTAATTCTAACCTTAACAATGTTGCCTGAAGAGCAACTAAGGGTATCAATGTAGTAACCATTGGCATTGGTGTACACAAAACCTCCTTGATTACAGCCAGAAGGAGTGCTTAGTGAATCTGTTTGGATGTACACAATCTGGTTGGCTGCTGCAGTACCGTTACTGTAGGTTACAGTACCTTTTACAATAACGTTGTTGGCTAGTGTTGGTAAGCAAAACAGCAAGGCTGTTAGCAGAGTGAAGTATAATTTTTTCATTTGCAAAGTTTTTAGCGTTCAATCCGAGTTTGAAGACTAGCTTCAAAGGTCAAATTGTTTGGTGACAATAGGGTAGATGCCAGCCCATTAGCTAATGTTGCCTGTAAGGTAAAAATTATTTGCCCAAATCCCCTTTTTCTTCCTGCATTCTCTGGTTTTTTGCTCCCTGGAGGAATTCTGAGGCGAAAATGAAGTCGTTCAGCTTCTCATCTTTACTGAAAATGATGTCGTTCTTGGTGCCTTCCCACTGTTTGTAGCCCTGGTGCAGGTAAACAATATGGTCACCGATTTCCATCACACTGTTCATGTCGTGGGTTACTACGATGGTAGTAGTTTTATATTCAGCTGTAAGTTCAGCGATCAAATGGTCAATTACAAGTGAGGTTTGAGGGTCCAGACCCGAATTTGGCTCATCGCAGAATAAAAACTTGGGATTCAATACAATAGCTCTGGCAATCGCTACTCTTTTCTTCATTCCTCCACTTAGTTCCGCCGGAAATTTCTTGTTAGAACCATTGAGGTTTACCCTTTCCAATACCTCGTTCACTTTTTTCTTTTTCTCCTTAAATGAATGGCGTGTGAACATATTCAGCGGAAACAGAATGTTTTGCTCCACTGTCATAGAGTCAAAAAGGGCAGAACCCTGGAACAACATACCGATCTGTTGACGAAGCTCTTTTTTCTCGTCTTCACCCATTTCCAGCATATTCTTGCCTTCGTAAAGAATATCACCACGGTCTGGTTTAAACAAGCCAACCATGCATTTGGTGAGAACAGTTTTACCGCTACCGCTAGCTCCAATAATCAGGTTGCATTTGCCGGGTTCCATCACACAGCTGATGTCCTGCAAGATCACCTTATCGCCAAAACCTTTCTTTATCCCTTTTACTTCGATCATTTGCTTAACAATATAGATATTCTTTAAATACCAGCTTAAGTAACTCCGACGAATCGTCTGTTGCGTCGCAATCACTTCATCGTTCCGTTTTCATGGCGTCAGCTAAAAGCGTAGCAGCCTGTCCTGAACTTGTCGAAGATCGCAATCACTTCATCATTCCGAACTTTTTGAGCCACAAAGCCACAAAGGCACTAAGATTCACTAAGGCTTCGTGCTACTTTGTGTCTTAGCGTCTTAGTGGCAAGTGTATTCCTGGATGCTCAATGAACAAAAAGCACAAGTGAGTGACACAACTGGGATGCCACAAAGTGCTGAAGCTGACCTATAAAACTTCAACCTGGTTTCTCAACAGGTCTTCAAAAACATCGGGTTTTCGAATCAAGTGTGCCTTACCATCTTTCATCAGCACTTCTGCAGGCTTGTAACGTGAATTGTAGTTGCTCGACATCTCGAAACCATAAGCCCCGGCATTGTAAAAAACCAGCAAGTCACCTTCTCTCACTTTATGCATTTTACGATCGTTGGCAAAAATATCAGTCTCACAGATATAACCGGTTACGGTGTATACCTTTTCATCGGCTTCAGTGTTTGAAATGTTCTCCACATGATGGTAAGCATCATAGAACATTGGACGGATCAGGTGATTTAAACCGCTATTCACACCTGCAAAGATTTGGACACCGTTATCTTTTATCACATTCACCTGTGTGATGAGATAGCCACACTCACTCACCAGATATTTACCCGGCTCAAACCACAGCTGAAACTTTCTGCCGTTGAATATGTTGGAATCGAGGAACTTTTTCAGCTTGCCGGCAATCCATGGAATATCTGTTTCATCATCTGATAACTCGTAAGGCACTTTAAATCCACCACCAAGGTCAATCACTTCAAGATCAGGAAAATTAGGGATCAGTTCACTTAGTACTTTAATGCCATGCACGAAAATATCAGCATCCTTAATGTCGCTGCCGGTATGAATATGAAGTGCTTTGATCTTCATATTATTTTCCTGTACAATTTGAAGAAGTGTATCAACTTGCTCGATTGGAATTCCAAACTTGCTCTTCTCGTGACC
>JANPIB010000221.1:0-56465 GCA_031424775.1 Chitinophagales bacterium
AAGAATGATTGTTTTCTTCCTGTATCATCTATCGTCCAGCTTGATTCAGTTGGAAATAACGCAATCGAAAGAGCACTCAACAATCCAATAATAATTGCAAATCGTTTCAGTACATCAAAAACATATTCATCTCCCTTTTCAAAGAATATCTTAACAATCACAAGTGTCTGAAAAACTGTAAGTATGGTTCTAATAGTCGAGCTTTTTGCATCAGCCATCATACTTGGATCTACCCACAGAAGCGATACAAGCAACAATATCATCATTGCTGCCATAGTAATTAACCTACCCCAATTGATCTTAATAAATCTTGCTGCAAAAAAGAGGTACACCAAAGAGATCAATGCAAAAACAGTATTAAACATATTGGTAACCGAGGTAAGGTCTATCCATTTACCAAATGTTACCCAGAAGTCACTGAAAGGGAACAACATAAAGAAGAGGTTTACCTCCCCTAATAAAAAACCAACAGCCTTACCGCTATAGCTGTAAGTTGGTTTTAAAGAATGTTGATTGATTGGTAAAGATGCGTACATAGGTTCCCGATTATCACTAACTGCAAAGCTGCTGCCAGTTATGGCTGGAGCCTTTCAAACTTGTAACCGGCTTTGCTAAAGTGTTCAAGCACATGAGATAAAGCGTATCTCATGTTTTTTGAAGCCAGTTCACTATCATGAAATAAAATGATTGATCCTGGCTTAGCATGATCAATAACATTACTCAAACATTTTTGTGGAGATAGCGTGGTGTCGAAATCAGCACTCAGTAAATTCCATAAGATCGTTTTGAAGCCAGGGTAGTTGCTTTTGAGTTTTCGAACCTGGTTCCAGGTGATGTGTCCAAAAGGAGGTCTGAATAAAGGGCTGTTTATGACCTTAGCGGCCTTAGCAATATCCTCATAATATCGCTTATTCCTTGTTTTCCATCCGTCAAGATGAGTGTGTGTATGATTTCCAACACTATGACCGTCAGCAATTACCTGTTCAAAAATGCCTGGGTGCGATAATACATTTTCGCCTATACAAAAGAAGGTAGCCTTGGCATTATATTTCTTTAGTTGCTCAAGAACAAAAGGAGTTTGTTCAGGGTCAGGACCATCATCGAAAGTGAGGTACAAAATTTTCTCAGTTGTATTCATCTCCCAGATACAATCTCCATAAAATCTTCTAAGCCATTGGGGCTTCTTTACAAAGTATACCATGATAGGTCAGACTGCTTTAGGTTTAAATTTGTTGGGTCTTAGAATCTTCAAAGCATTATCAAATACTGCTTTAGGATGATAATAGCTCAGGTTGAATATGTTGATCTGCTGATTCCTGAGATATATCAGATAGCCAATAAAAATTAATATCTCTGCAACTGGCCAGGCAATGGCAGCTCCGGTTATTCCATAAACGTTAATGCAAACAAGTAAAAGAATTACGTTCAATGCAAAACCCGATGTAATAAAGATTATCTGTACAGTATCTCTCTTCAGGTTTAGCAATACCTGCTGACCTAATGCTGCATTTACAGTTGAGAAGAATAAGGCCACCGCTAAGATTCGCAATATTGATGATGCAGGTGTAAACTCATTCCCAAAGAAAATGTGTATCAAGGGATTGGCTATCACCACTGTTCCAATTGCCATTGCAATTGAAAGCAAAAGCAAATACGGAAAGGATTGATGCACACGGCTTATTCCATCATTAAAAGATTTTGCAAACGCTTCGCCGATATACGGAAACAATACAGTATTTAGCGGCATAGAAACGATGGACTGAATGATGATAATCATTCTTAAAGCTGCTGAGTAATATCCAACCTCTGCACTACTTAATAAAAATCCAGCTACCACAATTCCTGTGGATGAAGCTTGAGCGGTAATCCACCATATAAGTGATAATGATTTGTTCTCGTTAATGGTTCCTAATACTCTTTTAAAACGCACCAGATGCAACTTCAGGTTGTACTTACGTATTGCATAGTAAAAAGAAATACCACTTACCAGGATATGAGCTAAACTGGTGATTAATGGATGATAGATATAATCGCTCTTTTCTCTAACCATTAGTACCACAGCCACAGAAAATAGAAGCTTAGATACGAAACTAAAAACAGCATAGCGTCTTGATTCCTGCATTCCATTGTATAGCCAACTTGGATTGATGATCCAGCCAATGCACATCAAGTAAGTAAAAATGTTTAATAACTTTTCTTCCCGAAGCTGCTCTATTGTAAAAAGGCAAAAAAGAAAAATTACTGTGGAAATGCCACAGATAAACGTTTTTGATAAAGTGATTCTACTAAAGAGTTCGCTAATCTTTTGCTTATCCCCTTTAAAGCTGATGATCTGCCTTGTGCCGTAGAGATCAAAACCGGCATTCACCAACATGATGAAAAATCCTACGAAAGCGAATGAATAATTTACAGCACCATATTTATCCGGACCAATAATCCTGGAAATGATTGGCAAAGTGATCATCGGTAAAACATAGTTGCCGATCTGTAAGATCGAAAGCGAAAGAAAGTTTGATAAAGTCTTTCCTTGACCTCCCGATGATGGTTGCATATAAATTTGACGGTTATTACCAAAGAAAAAGGGCTCTTCAAAGCATAAACAAAATCCAAGCCTTAAAGAACACTTTCAATTAACCTACATGAGAATACTGCTGTACTGCTGGAGTTTCCATAACCTTAGCAGGCATGGCTACTACCTTAACAGAAGCAGGCTGTGAAGCTACAACCCTGAAACCAATAGTTGGTAATTCAAGCTTGAAGTTCTCTGCAGTTTTTTCTGTACCATAAACATAAGAGCTGGTAGAATTACCGTAAACAACGTTCAATGAACGTACATTGGTTTTCTCAACACTTACATTTGTATGGTTGTATAAGAAATCTTTGATCATGTGAATTTCATCTTCTTTGATCACCGCAGGTCTTCCTAGCCAGTAAAGAACATTTACTACACCGTTAATCTTCTTTAATGCCTGAACATCTTTTTCTGCGATTTTCACAAATACACATGAGGTGAAAAGTGGTTTTTCGTGCTTCTTGCCTAATGTCCACCATTTGCCAGTTGTTCTGTTAACCGGGCAAAATGATTCAATATTTCTTTTTGCTAATTCTTTTGAAACTTTAGTTTCCATTCCCTGTCTGGTGTATACCACATACCATTCGTAAAGATTTCTTTCCATGATTTGAGCTTTTTCGATTTTTCTGAATTTAATTCCCACCTGTTGATTCGTTCGTTGTTTCTTTTCTATTTCCGAGCTTGTGCTCATTAACAGTAATCAAAAAAAAATGCCAATTTCCTTTCGGTTAACATAGTTTTCGAGGAGTGGATCGTGATAGAATAGTTTTATTCTACGTACTTACTTGATTTTCAATTAAACACACCTCAAATTTTATTTAAAAGTTTTTTTTGAATTAGGACATAAATAAAAAAAGCCCCACTTTGGGGCTTGTATTTTCACAGGAATTTTACACTTCAAGGTCTTACAGCTGCTTGATTGGCTTATAGCTTTTGTGGTAAACCCCATTTTTTCTCAACACTAATTTAGAAAGTACCTTACTATTATTAGATGCCTGTTTATAACCATAACCAAATCCTTTTGTTTTTAGGATGAATCCCCTAGCTTTTATGCCGTTAAATACCAATGCTAAGTTCTTAAGCGGCTTTAATTCGTTCACCTCATCCAGCTTCTTAATAAATGACTTAGATGTGTGGCGATGGCGAACTACGTATAAAGTAAGATCAGCATAATCTGAGAGGATATACGGATCTGAGGACGTGTTCACTGCAGCACTATCAATTACAATATGATCAAAATTCTGTTGCAGGTACTCAAGCAGGGCTTCCAGGTTATCACCGAGAAATAGTTCCGTAGAATTTGCTACAGCTTCTCCTGTGCCGATAAAAGACAAATTTCTATGACCTGTAGGTTTGATCACATCCAAAGGATTTGGAACCTCTCCTGAAAGAAACTCTGTTAAACCAACGATGCCAACGCTTTTAAAGGTTCTGCTCATCTGTTGGTTGTCCATGTCTGTGTCAATCAAAACAACACTCTTTCCTGCAGCAGCAAGATTTAAAGCGATATTGGCACTAGTAAGTGATTTCCCTTCACCATCACTTGTTGATGTAACAAGAATGGTTTGTACAGCAGTATTCTTATGAAAAAGCCCGGCAGCAGTATTTAATTGCTTAAACTCTTCCTGCGTAGCAGTAAAATCTCTTCCCGTTAACAACATTTGCTTTCCCTTCTTTACATAAGATATCTCTCCAAGCAAAGGATAAGCTGTATGCTTTTCAATATCGTTTCTAAATAACACCTTATTTGTAAGGATATCCCGATAAATAATATAACAGATAGTGAGCATAGCCGCCAGGATAAATGCTGCCCCATAAGTAAACATCTTATTGGGACTTACCGGCAGTACTGATGCTTTTGCAGCATCAATTACTTGAATCTCAGCAATTGATGAAGAATAAGCTAAAGCTGTTTGCTCTCTTTTCTGCAGGAGAAAGTTATATAAAGTATTAAGTGTTGTTTGCTCTCTGCTTACGTTGATCAGTTCTCTCTCTTTCGCCGGAATACTTTCTAAAACTGAGTTGTAACCATTATTTGTGAGGTTCAGATTATTTCTGCTTGCCTGTAGGTTGATTTTTTGATTTTTTACATTTTCAAGAATAGAAGGTTTCAGACTGTTGATCTGATTTGTTACGGATTGAAAAGCAGGATTGTTTTCAGCTGTAGTTTGTTTCATCTTCTGATACTCCAATTCAGCATCATAATATTTCTCAAGCATTTTGCCAAGGGAAGGATCATTCACACCTAAAGTAGATGGAACAATACCAGAAGCAGCATCCTTACTTGATACATATTTCTCAACCTGGTCCAAAACGGATATCTGCACATTGAGATCAGCAAGTTTCTGATCATTCATTGCAACATTTTGCAGGTACAAGCGGCTTTGGTCATTAAGGTTTACTACCCCTCTGGATGAGCGATAGTTTTGAATCCTTCCTTCAACACCGTTTAAATCACCTACTACTTTCCCAATTCGCTGATCGAGGAAAGCCATTGTGTTTTTTGCATGCTCAGTCTTGGCAACAACCGTTGATTGATTGTACTTCTCTATTACTGCATTCACAACATCCTCACCTCTTTGTGGCACATCGTCTTTGTATTTGAACTTCACAATACTGGATAATTTTCCCACAGAACTAACATCGAGCCCTGCGAAAACACCTTCAGTAACACTTTCTGGTTTAACCAAAGTGAAGCTCAGTTCTCCTTTCTCTGACTTCTTGAATCTTGGATTTTGTGAGAATCGTAGTTTTCCATAATTAGTTGAAACAAACTGATTGATTGGATATTGCTTGTCTCCTATCTTAACTACCTTCTTATTAAAGTCGTAAGTGTAATTAATCTTTTCTTTTAAAGGATTGAGGTTGTCAGGATCTTCAGCTTCAATTACAACCGGAGAAGTCAGGTATGCTGATGAAGTTTTAAATCCCCCCTTCAAATACATTGGTGCATAAAGCTTAAGATCTTTCACCACTTCATCAACGAATTTTTTTGAGTGAATGATCTCGACTTCATTCTCCACAATACTTTTAGGAGCCAGTGTGTTAATAGAACTTGTTACAGCATCCTCATCAACCCCTTTCTTTTCATCTTTCACTTTTATAGTTGCGGTAACCTCATACACAGGAGATTTCATTTTCAGGTAAACCCAAGCCAACGTCAGGCATGGAATAACCAACATCAGCAATAATGGCCAATATGGAATGTACTTATGACTTAAATCGTCTATCAATGTTGTTGAACTTCCTGTTGGTCTTGTAACCTTCTTCATCTTTAACGGGTTAATCGATCTATTATAATTGCCACAAATGATAATCCACTCAAAATTGCCGGCAGCGTTTGCCTTATCGTTGTTGTGCTGCCGATCTTTGACTTATTTGTTTCTACGTAGACCACATCATTATTCTTTAGATAATAATATGGAGAGGTTGAAACGAAATTGGGTGATGTAAGATCAAGTCGCTGAGTGATTTTCTTTCCATCTTCCACTCTTATTAGTAAAATGTTGTCTCTTTTAGAATACATGGTAAGGTCACCAGCCATTCCAAGAGCTTCAAGCATAGAAATTCTACCGCTTGTTGCATAAACAACAGTTGGTCTGCTTACCTCACCAAGCACTGTTACTTTAAAGTTCATCAACCGGATATTTACAATCGGATCGATCAATAGTTTTTTTGCCGTTAAGATGTATGCTAGTGTATCGGCGAGCCTTTTTTGAGTAAGACCCTCAGCATGAACTTTCCCTACTATTGGGAAAACAATATTTCCCTGCTCATCTACCAGGTAACCAGTTGTTATAGAAGTAACTCCATTGCCGCTGGAAGAAGATATTACGGATTGATTGGGCTTATTGAACACCTCTGTTGCCTCAGGATTAAGACTTGAGACAATAATGCTTAACTGATCGCTTTTCTGAATTGATGGCTCAATTTGCTGATCTGTAAAAACAGCGTTCTGGATCTCATTGAAATTTGTTGCTCTTTTGGTGTTAACGCATGAGGTAAAAGCAATTGCAGCAGCAATAAAAAGCAAGTGCTTCAGCATAGGGACTTTGTGTTGCATGTAAACTTTAGTTATTTGCTCTAGGATAGTAAAGTCAGCTTATTCAAAATCTTTTCCATTCTTTCTCAGAAGAGAAGTGCTTCATAGCCAATTCGGACGTAAATCCTTAACCGACAGTAAAATCCAATCAGATGAAATGATAATGGGACAATTTCTAAGCCATTCTGAATGCTATTTAGGAGATTGAATAAGGTGTGACTTTTTTCCACAACTTAGCGAGCCAGGTATAACCAGCCGGTTAATTTTTGAGAACCATCTCTCAAGTCAATGATGTAGTAATAATTGGCTGTTGGTATCGACTGACCGTTTTTGGTTCCATCCCAGGAGCGATAATTCCTGGTTCTAATTACCTCTCTGCCGTATCGGTCAAACACAAATACTTCCGCCAGCGGATAACTGCTTAAACCAGGAATTTCCCAACGATCATTAATGTTATCCCCGTTAGGTGAAAATGCATTGGGAATGATGATCTCTTTATAAATAGTAACCCTTACGGTGTCTTGCGAAGAGCCACAACCTACGGTGCTTTCTACATGAAAAACATAAGATGTATCTATCAACGGCGATACAGTAGGATTTAAAGATTTTGTTCCGGTTATTGCATAATCTGGAGTCCAGAAATAATTAATGTTATCTCCTTTTGCAGTTGCAGCAAGTTGTGCACTTGATCCTTTTAAGATAAACCGATCTGCACCTGCATTCGCCACAGGCTTTTGATTTATACGGATAAAAGCAAAAGCTGTATCAGCACAACCCTGGCTGTTTGTTCCAATTACAGAATATGTACTTGTTGCTGAAGGCTTGATAATAACTGAGGTTGATGTTGGATCAGAAACTCCTGCTGTTGGTAGCCATTGATAACTGTTTGCTCCTGTAGCGGAAAACTGAGCTGAATCACCCTGGCAGATAGTAGCTGAATCCCTATTTAGTTGAACTGTTGGCTTACCAGTAATAACCACATCAACAGAATCACTCCAACTGCATTTATTCTTTGTTATTGAAGCGATATAAGTTCCTGCATTTGTAAATTGAGCGTTGACAACACTCACATTACCTCCGGTTGCAGAAAATCCTGAAGGACCACTCCATGTTACAGGAGATTCTGAAGATGTTGCTGATAAATTAATTGTTCCAGCTTCACATACCGGTGTGTTTGCAGAAACACTTAATGTAGGCACTTCTGTTACATACACCGAAAGCATCTGGGAGGATACCCTGCATTTTGATGAACCAATATTACCAGCCTCAGCAGTATTTACCCGATACATATAATTACCTGCCGTTGTGCTTGCCGGGAATGTAACGGTGTATGTGGTTGAGGTGGCTCCTAGAATATCAGTCCAGGTGCCTCCATCATTTTTTTGCCATTGGTATGTTGGATTGGTATATCCTGGTGATGACTGAGCAGTGAATGTATATGTTTTGGAAACTCCACCACATAATGTATCTGATATTGAATTGGCTCCAGCGATAGAAGAACTGATCTGTGGTCCACAGGGGCGAAACGTAATATCATCTAACCCAAGATCATTTCCACAACCACCTGGAGCATTATTTACCATACGAAGTATAACATCAGAAACACCTGCAGGTGTTGTAAAGAAAAATCCATATTGTTTCCACTGAGCTGGAGTTGATGCTGAAATGCTGTTGGTATTGTATGATTGGATAAGTGTTCCATCCATACGCTCAATTCTGAAAGTAATATTCGGATCGATTATCTGGGTTGCACCATAACAAATTACAGGCTTCTTAACATTGATCACCCATGAAGCGAATTCGTAAGTGCTTCCAGGGCAAAGTCCACGAACAGTATCTAAGTAAAAATCTCCAGGTGCATAGGAGGCATTGATCAACATGAAATATCCATTCGGATCTGCGGTATGATCAGTTACTGAAAACCAGGTTGTATCAAAGCAGTTTTCCGTTTTGTTCCTGATAGCATAGGTTCCATCTTTAGGACAATCTGTGCTTACAAAAGTATAGTTGGTAGATGCAGCAGTTATTTGAGGGCCGGGGTTTTGTCCAGCACCAAAAGTGATGTTCACGATCGGATCACCCAAACTGCCCTGGCATATTTGTGCATTAGCATTTACTAACAATGCACTAATCAACAGCAACGTAAAATAAATCTTGTGAAACATGGTATGCTAGTTCTATAAGCCAGATGTATGCCATAATCGATTTGGTAATGAAGAATTCGGTTGATGAATTTGTTGCACAAAAAAAAGAGACCCTAAGGCCTCTTTTGAATACTATTTAGGCTGATGTTACTGTCCAACTACTTTGATAAGTGTTCCTTTAGTAACAGCATCTGTTAACTTAAGCCCATTGAGAATTGCTAGTTCTTCAAACCTTGCTTGTGGTACGTTGTAGTCTTTTAAAGCCTGTGAAAATGTTGTATTTGCCGCCACTGTTCTTAAGCGAATTCTTTCAGGCTTCCTGTTCAGCTTTGCCGGATCTGTAAGTTGTCTAAAACTCTGTATGGCATCTTGGAAAGTACGTATATATGCATTGAAATCATTTAACGCAGATACACCTATAAAATGATATATAGTACCCTCTAACTGGATAAAATAATTAACCGTTCTTACACTTGCCGCTGGCTGTGCTTGATTCACCTGGTCGGCTATCACATACATAGCCTGCAATCCATTTACAGTGGTTGATTGAGACTCTACTACCTGTAACTTATACTGCTGTACGGCAGCATTTGCAGCTTCCTGTAATGTTTTTCCCTGTCCCATTGTGAATATCAACAAAGCCTTACCATCTTTTGCTGCAAGCTGAACCGCTTGTGGCGTATTCTGGTACATCCAATCCTGTGGAGTAGTGAATTGAAACTTCAATAATGGATGATAAAACACATTGTTCTCCCTAAACCCTTGTCTCGGATCTTCTCCATAAATAATACCTTCAATCCTTTTGAGATAAGTATTTCTATTTACCTGGGGATTAGTAATATTTAGCTTTTGCTGCCATTCTGTAGCAAGCTTATTTACCGTTACATTTCTGTCTCCCGGATTTGGGTGTGTAGATAAAAATTCAGGAAGTTCCGCACTTCCTGATTGCTGACCTTGCCTTTCAAGCGTTGTAAAAAAAGCAGCCATCTGGTGAGCATCATAATTAATCTTGGTTGAATACTCAACACCAAGTCTATCAGATTCACGTTCATCATCACGACCAAATTTTAAGAACATCAAACCCAAACCCTGTGAAGCAGCTTCTGCGAATTGTCCAAGATTAGGATTGAGGATCACACCAGCCAGAATTCCAACCTGACCTAATATCTGGTTACGTTGCTGAGCTACTGAGTGCCTTGCAGCTACATGCCCAATCTCATGACCTAGAACTCCGGCAAAGTCTGCCTCACTATTAAAGTGAGCCATAATACCTCTTGTGAAATACACATATCCACCAGGAACTGCAAAGGCATTTAATATTTCGGAATCAATAACACGGAAGTGGTAGGTTAAATTTGGACGATGAGAAATGGCAGCCATCTGCTTTCCCTTTTGGGAAATAAAAGTCTGCAAAGATGAATCCTCATATAAACCATATTGTGCAATAATCTGGGGATCACTTTCTTGCCCAATTTGAATTTCCTGTGCCTCTGACATAAACACTACCTGGCTTTTTCCAGTTACAGGATTTCTAGCACAGGAATAAACGGTAATTGCAGCTATAGCAACGCTGCACACCATCAGAAAATTTCTCATATCTAATAAGTTGATTATAGTAGTATGCAAAGATATTGCCACAGATATGATATTCAGGTGTTTGTATTATGATGAATGGCTGTATAGCGTTGCTAATAACATAGCGTGGTAAAACAAGAGAGATAATTTCGAGCTATGCAGCATGTGGAATTTTTTCACAGAAATCATTTTGAGCACCAATACCATCGAGAAAAAGCCGGAACTGATCTTTCCAGGTTTATTGACTTTTTTTGGGAAACGGATTTTGATGATCTCTATCCAAAATATCCCAATGGTTTCTCAGATGCACTTTTCCCGAACGTTGGTTACACTTACCTGATCAACCTGGGAACTCCTTTCGTAATGCAATTGGATGATCAGCGTTTTGAAATAAAGAGTGATGGATTCCTGCCAAGGCATTGTAACATGATATGTCATCATTCAGAAGGCAATAAGATATTCGGCATCAAATTCAAAGTATCTCCTATTGTGTTTGAGAAGACTGTGAACTTTGCTGAGTACAAAGAATACATTTTCCCTTTGGCTTACCTGATCGATCGAAAGATCATTGCTGAGATCAAGAAAGCTGGAGATTTCAGCAAACGGGTTGAGATCATTTCACTTTATTACAAAAACATCATTCAGCAACATTCTGGTTCGTTGAAGTATGTTGATGTAGTAACTGAGATTCTTGATGACTGCTATAAGAAAAACGAATTTGCTTTACCGATTGAACAACTTGCAGCCAAATACCAAATCAGTTCAAGAACATTACAGCGGTATTTTGAGAAAGCAACCAGCATTGGTAGTAAGCAAGCATTACAGATCATCCGTATAAGAAAAGCTGTTGAACACCTGGTAAGTGGATCAAATGATTTTAGTTATGAGCAATATGGCTACTACGACTACAGTCATTTTCACAAGCATCTCAAAAGTTTTATCGGTAGCCATACCATCAGTATTATAGAGCCACACCTAAAACTGTTGAAAGGTGAACAAATGTAAAAAGCTCCAAAGGAGGAGATTTTTATTTATCAGTAAGTAATTTTTTAGTTCCCTCCGGCTCTGCGAATTTCTTCTTCAGATGCCATTGATTTCTTTCTTGCAGCCTGCACTTTATTATTACCAAAGCGATAAATAAAGCTGAGGTTGGCTACACGAGATTCACGGTAAGCATGCCAGTTCTCAACATACTTTCCTTCATAAGTTACTGTTGCTCTTGGCAAGTTTGTCCAGAAAATGTCTGAGATATTCAACCTGATGGTTCCTTTACCTTGCATCACCGTTTTTTGAGCACCAATTGCTACACCCCACTGAGATTTAGAGAACATATATCCTTGTCGCCCTGGTGAATTATAATTAGCACTAAACTCTGCTCCCCATCCTTTCTTAAAAGTAAAGTTGTTATTGGTTCTGATGTTGGCTGAAGGTGATCCATTGCTTATTGGAGTTCGTGCAAGATTTCCGTTGAAGTGATTGTAGAATATGTTCACGTTGTTAACCATGTTCCACCATTTGTTTATTTTGATTGGAGTAGTTGCAGTGAAGCCAAAATAATCAGATGATTCTAAGTTCAACGGAATCTGAGTGGTGATGTTAGAATCTGCCCCTGCGGCTATTTTAAAATTTGGTATAGCTTCGAGAATTGGGATGATGGCTATGGTCTGAGGATCTTTCGTATGGCTGTATGCCAGGCTGAAACTCAGATTCTTTACAGTATAACTCAACTCATAACTCCAGGTGAGTTGTGGCAACAACTCAGGCTTTCCTGTTGCATAAGTTGTAGCATCAATCAAAAACAAAAATGGATTAAGCTGTGAATATCCTGGACGATCAATTCTTCGACTCACAGAGATTCCTAATGTTTTATCTTCTTTTAGTTTGTAGTTAAAGAAAGCACTTGGAAAGAACTGCAAATAGCTGCTATCCCATTTTTGATCTTTCTGAAACTGGTGTGTGTTCACCTTTGTTTGCTCAGCTCTCAATCCTAACTGAATGCTGAACTTCTTCGCTTCCTTACTAAAGTTTACATAGCCTGCATGGTTATACTCCTTGTAATAAAACTGATTCGTTTTGTTGCTATCAACTTTGATCTCTGTCGGCAGAACGTTGTAAAATTTCGCATCATTATCAGCAGTTACATAACTTGACTTCACTCCGGCTTCGAACTTTGCACCTTTTGGCAGTGCATGGGTGTAATCAATTTTACCTGTTTGCAATGTTAGCTTTCCATCCTGATCGCCGTCAAGGATATCAGAAGATTTTGGACTACCAGTGATGGTATAGGAATTAGTTGTGTTCCGGGATAAAGAAGATGTTTTAAATATCCCATAATCAACATCTGCACTCAGTTCCTGACCCTGTTTAAATGTGTGCTTAAAGTTGATGTTACCTACTGCATTTCCGTTATCGTCATTATTAGTAGCAAGTGTATTGAACCTGTAATATGGAATACCTTGCTTATCATTCACAACAGAAGTGTTGGTATTTGTTCTTTCAAAATGCAACAGGCTGCTGTTGACAACAAAACCAACGATGGTTTTCTTTGAAGTAAAGAAATCAAATCCGAAACGAGCATTATGAAAATTCACAGGCATTTTAGCATAATTATCCTTATCGTCAGATCCATTGAAAACACCATTTTTATAAAAGTTTCTATTAAGGATTAGGTGATTTAAATTCATACGATAACCATAGCTGTAGTTTCCAAAGATGTTAATTCCTTTATTTCGATAATTCAGGTTGATGCCTGCATTTGCTTTTGGATAAATCCCCTGACCATAACCAATGTTTGCAGTTCCATTCATTCCCAAACGTTGATCTTTTTTCATTTTGATGTCGATAATTCCTGAGTTTCCTGCAGCATCATATTTAGCAGATGGATTGGTGATGATCTCAATTCGATCAATCGCATTACTTGGGAGTCCACGTAAATAATTCGCAAGATCAGCACCGGTCATAGGAGAAGGCTTTCCATCGATCATAATGATCACTCCTGATTTTCCTCTCAGGCTGATCACATCATTCTGGTCAACAGTAATTCCTGGTGAACGTTCCAAAACATCCATTGCTGCATTGCCGGCATTTACAATGCTGTTGTCAACATTAACCACAATCCTGTCAGTAAGTTTTTGGATGAAAGGTTTCCTGGCAGTTACTGTAACATTGTTCATCTCACCGGTTGCTACTTTCAATATGAGTGATGGAATCTCAACCACGTTCAACTCATCCGTAATAGTAATTGCATTTGAAACTGTTGTAGCATAATTGATTGCAACAACTTTTACGAGGTATATTCCAGGTTTGATATTCTCGAACTCTGCTGTACCGTTTTTATCAGTGATAGCTCCTTTGATCAAACCAGAATCCTTAGCTCTTCTAAGTTCTGCAGTTGCATTTTCTATGGGCTGATTTTGCTCGTTAATGATTTTCGCAAGAACTCTCACTCTCACATCCTGTGCTGAAGCAGTGAAGTGGTAAAGAAACATCAGCAGTATCAATCCCGGTTTTCTCATTGGTTTGCCATTTTTACCAAAACACATGAAAAAACACGGCAGTAAGAATGAAATATCCTTTAGTTACAGAAAGGCTTAGATAAACGGGTTAATGACTTAAGCGGTGTGTCTGATTTTTACATCAATCCAACAATCCCCAAAAACCATTTTTTATGTATAGAAATCTTAGAGTAGAAGTAGTAATTACCCAAATAACTAAAGCAGAGAGACAAACGATAAAAGCTTTGAAAGCTGAACGTCTGGTTTTGTGATTTATAAAGTTGTAGTACGAAATGCTTCGATAACTGACCTCAAAAACAAAGTAGAGTATCAACAGGAAATTGGCTGAGCCGAGATGCAACAGTTTTTGCAGTGGTCCGAATATAAGGGCATAAGTAAGTACACAAAAACCGGAGAAATAAAGATTTCCAACAAGATGCTCAGTATAATTGTATTTACCTCGTCTATAGCACAACCAAATGAATATAGTAATGAAAGGAGTTGCGAACATTGCTACAAAATTTGCATACTTGTTTATGAAACGAAGAGATTTGCCAGCACGTTCATAGATAGCAAGTACATGTTGTTTTTTTACCGGATCCTGAATATAACGAGTCTCTGAAAGTTGTTTCTCTGATATATAAGAATGTTCGCTCCCATTATTCAGGACGCTTGTCATGAACACAAAAACACCGGCAACAATCAGGAAGAAGTTCAAAGGAGAAAAGTATTTCCGGCGTTTGCCTTCCACATATTCTCTAGCTACAAGACCCGGCTTTGAAATTAGTTGTCCTAATAAAGAAAGAATGCCTTTGTCTGCATGAGTGAAGTAATGCATCAGATCATGACTAACATCATGCATAGACAACCGATGAACGATTGCTTTTTGTCCGCAAGAAGCACAGAACTGTTGACCAGTTAATAATGGACTCTCACAATTGAGGCATTTGGGGGATTGCATATCAGCAAAATACGAGTTCTGCTGAAAAGATGGAACTTACTCCACTATCATTTTCTTACTAAACCTGGCTGTCTTGCTAACAACCTGTAGAATGTATGTGCCTGAGCCGGTATTTTTTGGAAGATCGAATTGCTGAGTATCATTTCCGGCTTCCACATCAAGAATCCTGATCAGATACTTTTTACCGGTGTTATCAAACAAGTAAACTGAATATTTTCCTTTCTCCAGGTTCTGTAGTTCAAGGGAAAATGTCTTTCCCTGTACAACAGGATTTGGATTGATGATCACATCCGGAATTTTCACAGCTGAGGCTGCCATTGTTGTGGACATCATTTCAGCATTAAAATTTTGAGCAGAAGCAGTTGCACCTAAACAACCTAGTACTATAATGGCAAAAAATCGTTTCATAATCAATCCTTGTAGTTTGTGTTAGTCCGCTCTACGGATTAAATCTAACCTATTTACAAGATTGAAAATGAAAAAACAGTGCCGAAATGTTGTTTTAAGCTGATTTTATTGTTTCATCATGATTTCCCGAATGTCCTGCATGATCTTTTTGGCAATATTATCTGCCGTGGTTTCGAAATTACTCTCAGCGTAAATTCGAATGATGGGCTCGGTGTTACTGGTTCTCAGGTGTACCCAATCATTATCGAACTCGATCTTTAAACCATCTTCAGTATTAATAGGATTGTTCTTGTATTTGGTTTTGATGCTTTGGAAAATCTTCTCAACGTCAAACCCATTTTCCAGTTCAATCTTATTCTTACTCATAAAGTAGTCAGGATAGCTATTCCTGATCTGCTTGGTTGTTTTCTTTTCTTTCGCCATGAAAGTGAGGAACAAAGCAATACCTATTAATGCATCTCTACCATAGTGCAGGTCTGGAACGATGATTCCGCCGTTTCCTTCACCACCAATCACGGCATTAACTTCCTTCATTCTATTCACCACATTCACTTCTCCAACTGCTGAAGGACTGTATTCACCACCATGCTTGATCGTAACATCTTTCAAAGCCCTGGTTGAAGACATATTACTTACGGTGTTGCCTTTCTTATTACGCAAAATGTAATCTGCCACTGCTACAAGTGTATACTCTTCGCCAAACAGAGAACCATCTTCACAAACAAAACACAAACGATCTACATCAGGATCTACTGCAATACCTATATCAGCTTTTTGCTTCTCTACTTCTTTGCAGAGTTCCGTTAAGTGTTGTGGTAAAGGCTCAGGATTGTGAGCAAACTTTCCATTCACTTCCTCATTCAATACCACATAATCTTTCAAACCTAAAGCTTTCAACAAAGCAGGAACAGCGATTGCTCCTGTACTGTTAATGGCATCAATCACGATCTTGAATTTGGCTTTCTTTATTGCAGCAGCATCAACCAAAGGATAATTCAACACAGCTTCTATATGCTGATCTAAAGCCGTTGTATTCTGAGTATAAGAACCAAGTTTATCTACCGAAGCGAAATTGTAATCATCAGCCGCTGCAATCTTTAAAATATCTTCTCCATCTTTTCCGCTGATGAATTCTCCTTCACCATTCAATAGTTTTAATGCATTCCATTCTTTAGGATTATGGCTTGCTGTAAGAATAATTCCTCCATCAGCTTTTTCAAACTTTACAGCCATCTCAACGGTTGGTGTTGTACTCAATCCAAGATCAACCACATCAAAGCCTAAAGCATTCAAAGTGCTGATAACGATACGCTGTACCATTTCGCCGCTAATTCTTCCATCACGACCAATCACCACTTTCCTACCTGAAGACTTTTTTGCCAGCCATGTACCATAAGCCGCAGTAAAACGAACAATGTCTAAAGGGGTAAGGGCTTCACCTGTTTTGCCGCCAATGGTACCACGAATACCTGAAATACTTTTAATTAAAGCCATCCTATATGTTTTTGGAAGAGTGCAAACATAAAAAACAATCAGAATATTAGTGCCGCTTAAATTTGATGGTATCTGTTCACCTATATCTTTGTCAGCAACAATTATTTATGTCAGACAATTCCTGGTTTGTAGATTGGTTCAACTCACCTTATTATCATCAACTATATCAAAACAGGGATGATAGTGAAGCCAATCGGTTTGTGAAAAAGATGATCGATTTTCTGCACCCAAAGCCAAACAGCAGGATGTTAGATGTGGCTTGTGGAAAAGGAAGGCATAGCAAGGCTTTGGCTGATATGGGTTTTGATGTTACGGGTATTGATCTTTCGTCAGAATCAATTGCTGAAGCAAAAAAATCTGAAGATGATAACCTGCACTTTTATGAACATGATATGCGGTTGCCGTTTTGGATCAACTACTTCGAATTTGCTTTTAACCTCTTCACCAGTTTTGGATATTTTAAAACAGACAGGGAAAACAATAATGCCATCAGAACAATTGCAGGCAGTTTAAAAAACGATGGACTACTTGTAATAGATTACCTGAATGTGGATTATGCTGAGGACAATATGAAGGCGTCGGAAATTAAAGATTGTTCCGGTGTGGTGTTTCATATAAATAAGTGGCATGATGAGAAACATATCTACAAACAAATACAGGTAGAAGATCATGGAAGTCCACTACAACACCTTTATACAGAAAAAGTAGCCAAGTTTTCTTTAGATGATTTCACTAAAATGCTTTCGCATCATTATATGCAGGTACAAAATGTTTTCGGGGATTATGAGTTAGGTAAATATGATGAGAGAACTTCCCCCAGATTGATCATTGTTGCAAAGAAATTTCTACCTGCTATTTAATGAGCCAGTAGCCTGTGCTACTATAAAGCTTTACTTGCGAGTTTATCCTGAGCATGACGAAGGAAACTCTTAAGGTTTCAGTACATTATTGAGCTTTTAAAGCAACTGCCTTGCCTTTATCTCCAGGTATTTGTTGAGTGTATTTACTGTTAGATTTTTTGGTGGTGTAAGTATTGACATAATTCCATGCTGCTTTAACTCACCTACGATCTGTTGCTTTTCTGATGCAAATTTTTCTGCCACAGCTTTGGTGTAGACCTGCTTCATATCTTTTGCGGGTTCATTTAATAGTGCATCTAGTTCTGTGTTTTCAAAAAATACGGTAACAAGCAAGTGGTCTGCTGCTATTTTTCTCAGGTAAGGAAGCTGTCTTCTCATTCCTCCTAACGATTCAAAATTGGTGAACAGTACGATCAGGCTTCTTTGTGTTACTCTTCTTTTTAGTAAGATGTACAATCTTTCAAAATCACTTTCCAGGTAACGGGTCTTCTGATTATATAATACGTCTAACACAGATTGCATCTGTGATAACTTTCTTTGGGCAGGTAAAAAGCTGCCCACCTTTTCTGCAAAACTGATGATGCCAGCTTTATCTTGCTTTAATAAAGCAACATTACTCAATACCAATGATGCATTGATGGCATAATCCAACAAACTTAATCCTTCAAAAGGCATCTTCATTACACGGCTCTTATCGATCACACAATACACCTGCTGACTTTTCTCATCGGTGTAATTGTTCACCATAAGTTGTCCCTTTCTTGCTGTGGCTTTCCAATTCACTGTTCTGTAATCATCACCAATCACATATTCTTTGATCTGCTCAAACTCCATGGTATGTCCCAGACTTCGAACTTTCTTTACACCCACTTCACTTAACCTGTTGCTTATCGCCATAAGCTGATAACGCCTCATTTGTATGTATGAAGGATAAACAGGAACATTAGCAGGTTGACCTAAATTGTATCTACGTCTAAACAAACCAATCTGGGTTGCAGCATACACACGAATAAATCCAAACTCATACTCACCACGTTTTACAGGACGTAAGTGGTAGGTGAGGAATTTCTTTTCTCCTTCTTTTAGACTGATATGGAAGTTAACATCACGTCTTTGAAACTGATGTGGTATTTCATCAATCACATTCAAATGCACTTCTAACGGATACCTGTTCTCAAAATTAATTTGAATGGGATTATCATCTCCATTGCTCAAACGTTCAGCATGAGACCTGATGGCGATAATTCCATTCACCCGGTATAGAAGGAAATAATCAGCAATGGCAAACAAGATCAACATCAGGAAAGCAGCATAAGGAATAATCCCCAGCCACTCTACGAAAAACCTACAGACAAACAGCACTATACACACCGCTACTGCAGCATGCCACTTGTTGCTGAGGTATAATGAGCTGATATATTTACTCCACCACTTCTTCAAAACTATCTTGGTACTTCTATTTTCTTAATAATGTCTGTGATCACTTCTGAAGGTGTTGTTCCTTCCATTTCCTTTTCAGGTGTTAGGATGATACGATGAACGAGTACCGGATGCAACACCTCAGCAACATCATCTGGTGTTACAAAACTTCTCCCTTTCATTGCAGCAATCGCTTTAGAAGATTTCAACACTGCTACAGAAGCTCTTGGACTAGCTCCAAGGAACAAAGCTTTGTTATTTCTTGTTTCATACACCAGGTCAGCAATATATTTCATCACCTTATCTTCTACATGCACAGCTGCAACAGCTTGTCTGAAATCGTTTATTTGACTTGCATCTAAAACCTGGGAGATCACATCCGCAAAATGAGCAGTCACACCACGATGAGAGAACTCAAGGATCTTCACTTCTTCTTCCGGAGTTGGATATTTTACTTCGATCTTAAATAAGAATCTATCTAACTGAGCTTCCGGTAAACGATATGTTCCTTCATGCTCAACCGGATTTTGCGTTGCCAGCACCATGAATGGCTCCTTGAACTTGTAAGTAGTGCCATCATAAGTGATCTGCCTTTCTTCCATCACCTCAAACAAAGCTGCCTGTGTTTTTGCCGGAGAACGGTTAATCTCATCTATCAACACAATGTTGCTGAACACAGGACCTTGCTTGAAACTAAACGTTCCAGCTTGTGGATTGAATACAGATGTTCCGATCACATCACTTGGCATCAGGTCTGGCGTAAACTGAATTCTTGAAAAAGGTACCGCTATACATTTTGCGAGCAGTTTAGCTGTAAGCGTTTTCGCCACACCAGGCACACCTTCAATTAGTACATGACCTTCAGCAAGTAAAGCTGCCAGTAACAGGTCAACCATTTTCTCCTGACCAACAAGCACTTTTGCTATCTCAAACCTGATCTTTGCAACGGCTTCATTTAATTGGCTCACATCAATTCTGTTCTCCATAAGTTATATTTTGGATGATGTATAAAAATGTTCAATTCGTTTATTTAATTGCAGCAGCTTTGCATCAGTAACATTACGAGATGATCTCACTTCTTCATAAACATCAACGATCTGCTGTACCTGTTGTTCATCTACACCTGATTTTTTAGACAGGTGCTTTACAAATTCTCCATCCAGTACAGTGGTTTGAATGTAATATCGTTTACGCACATGCTGCATCCAGTATTGGAATTTATTATTGGCGATGCTGCGATTATCTTTCTGACCAAAATAAACCCCAGCAACGGTTCTTACAAAATCAAGCGTAGTATTCCGTAAAGGTTCAATGATTGGAATAATACGCTGTCTTCTTTTCATCTCCACCAGTACATATAAGATCATTCCGATTATGCTGATGCGTAAAGCCCATCTCAGCCATTCATTTCCAAGAAAAAACCGAAGTGGAGTTTTGGGACCTGATCTACCACCTTTATAATACTCATCCCAATAAATAGTCTGTACATCTTTTGGAAGATAGGAAACTGCTTTAGAAACATAATCATGATTGTTATTGAACAACATGAAGTAGTTGCTGAAACAAAGTGGTGAAGCATGAACATAGAAAGCACCCGAACCAATGTTCACTTTAACGAAGTTTGGTTTGTTTGTGTGTGTAACACCAAGGATCACAGTTGAATCATCTTTTCTCAGTTCAGAAAAAGTATCATCTACTGCAAATTTTTTAAAGCCATAGTTTGTATCAGATCTTAATGAAGGATTTACCAGGTTGAGTGTTGTTGAATCTTTGCTGAAGAACTCGGTAAACTCCTGTCGATTCAAACCCAACGTATCCATCAACTTTTTGCTTACCTCTGACGCTGACAAAAAAACATAATTTCCCTTTTCAGCAAACTTCAAAAGTTCTTTTACATCTGTTTCAGGAGCTCCGAAAAAAGGACCCACAAGAATGTAGGCTGCATTTTGTACCTCCTTATTATGTAAAATATTATAAACAGGTTCTTGTTGAGAGATGATTGTGGATGACGGAAATACATCCTTCAATCGATCATAAAGAATATAACCACCATAAGGGTTCTTGTCATCTTTACTTATTGTAACCTTCCAATTGATCGGCTTTGGACGATTTAATTCTGCCACTACATAGAGTATTAGCAGAGAACTGAAGATGATCAAAAAGGTGCGGTAACTTTTCACTAGCTGATCCTGGTTTTAAATTCCTGAAAAGAGGTATCAAAATCACGATAGTGTTCTTTACTCACTGCTTCACCTCCATACCATGCAAATTCAAAAGAAGTTGTTAGTTGATTGAAAGCACCGGAAGCCGTATGTGGTTTCATTTCAAAGACATAAGCAGTATTTGTTTTTCCAGGCTTCCAGTCGATCAATTGCTGATCGCTCAACAGTTTTAAAGAATACAGATAGACCAGTCTAACTGCTAAACGATAATTTTCCTGGCTAACTGCATCCTGAATAGCTTCATCAAAGGAAATGCTGTGAATATCTTCCTGTCCAATTTCGTAAGCCAAGCCTTTTTTACCTCTGGATCCGAACAAACCTGTACGGTCACCAGTCATCTTCCAGATAAAGTAAGCAACGGCAGCAACGGCTATGAGAACAAGAAAGACTTTAAGAGATATATTTCCAACAGAGCTGGAAAAAAAATCATCAACTTGTCGCCAAAACCAAGCCCAAAATCTATCCCACAAAGAACTTACAGGTTCAGATATTTTATCGTACTGAAATTCCCGTTCGGTTTTATACTTTGTTATCGCCTCTTCATCAAAAGCCCTTCTTTCTACGGCAGATGAATCATAGGCTGCCAACTGTCCGTTGCTGCCAATTGAAAAAAGAAATAGTATGCAGAAAAGCAGGTATCGCATTAATACTGCTCCTCAATTTTATCGTTCGGATTGGTTGAACCAAGGGTTTCCAAGCGTTTCATCATACCAAAGCCATCCAACTTTTCTGCAAGGCTGTAATAATTGAAACATACGGCTATAACAAAAACCGGATAAAAACAATAAGAAAAGATATTTGCGATTGATGTTACAATACCTACAGTTGTGCTAAGCTCTCCCTTGGTTGAAAAGTATGAACCAACTCCTGTAAATATGCCAACGATGAGACCCAGGGAGCCACCTACAAAACCATAAACCAGATAAGCCACGAAATAAATACCTAAAGACATCCAGAAGTTTTCTTTTATTAATTCAAAGCATCTACTGATAGCTCCGCCAATGGTAGTTTCTTCGTTCACCATAACTGTTATAGCAGGTGCTAACACCACTCCTAAATATATACCTGGAAGAAAACATAATACTGCACCTATTAGTACTAAAATAACAACCAATATTGTGAGAAAAACCGCAGGGAAGAAATGCCGCCTGAATTCGGCCCAAACTTCTTCAACCGTGGGAGACTCACTTGTTTTTTCGTACAACTTCATATACGATGCAACACTAACATTCATTGCTACAATGCCAAAAAGAGATAACAGCCCGATAAGAAAATAGGTGCCTGTAAAGATTGATCCAAATATTGAGAAATTCCCTGGTTGTTTTTCAATTCTGTCGAAAACGGACATCATCTGAGATTGATAGATACCGCTTATTACAGCAGCACCAATAATAAAGATGCCAGAGATGAGTATAAAGCTTCTGAACAAAGGCTTAAACTCCTGCCGGATAAACTGGAAGGTATCTCCCAGATTTTCTCCGAAGTCTCTTACTTTACTGAGGTAAACTTTTTGTTGAGCCATATATCAAAACTATTGCGGGTAAATGTTGAGGTATGTGTAGTTGCTTTTTCAATTCTCCTGTGCAAACGTATCGGATAAATAATGAAATACCAGATGATGAAAGCCAGTGAAGCTCCCAAAATGGTAAGACTTAATGCAAGAGGCATTTCAGTATGCCTGGTAACATAACTTTCAAGAAAAGCAGCTACCAGAAAAACAGGCACTAAGCCTATAACGATCTTCAGCCCATCTTTTCCTCCTCTTAAAAATGAAGCACTTCTGCTGAAGGTTCCGGGAAAGAGAATGCTTGTGCCTACAATAAGTCCGGCGGCTCCGGCAATAACAATTGCCCAGATTTCTAATGTTCCGTGAATGAATATCACTGTGATGCTTTTGAAACCCAATCCTTTTGAAAAGAAGTAATATTCAAAAGAGCCTAACATCAAGCCATTGCTTAGCAACATCCAGATAGTACCTATTGTAGTAGCTCCTAATACATAAGCAAGAAAAGACACTTGTATATTGTTCCAGGCAATACGTACAAACATGTTCATTGATTCGGAGCTTTTATACACCCCGAACGGATCACCTTTTTCAATGTTCTCATTCGTCATATTCACATAACCATCTCCAAGTATCAACCGTATAAAGTTGTCATCGTACTTAGCTGATAAAGCTCCCATTGCACAAAAGGTGATGAAAAACAGAAATGCAAACAAGAACTGGCGATGATATCGTTTAAAAAGAAAAGGCAACTCATATTGCCAGAACCACCAGATACGGCTTTTATCTTCCAGTTTATTCTTATATATCTTTTGGTGAAAACGAGAGGCTAAGCCGTTCAGATACTTAGTCGTATTGCTTTGAGGATAGAAGGTTTTTGAATAAGCAAGATCGTCTGTCAGTTCCACGAAATGCTCCGCCAGAATATCAGCTGAAATACGTTGTTGTACTTCAACTTCATATTCTTTCCATTTATCTGCGTTCTGTTTCAGGAACTGAGCTTCCCTCATTCTATAATAGCGTTACGTTATCCCGTAAAAATAAAGGCAAAAACATTGAAGTTCCACAAATCTGCATTTATTTACACTGATTATTTATGAGTACTATATCAATCACTACCACCCAGAACATTGAAGTAGAATATGATCTTGCCAGCCTTGGCGAAAGAATATTAGGATATATCATTGACCTTGTGATAATCATTGCTACAGTTGTGGTGTTCTCTCTCATTCTTTCGTTGTTTAAAGCCACTACTGGTATTCCTAGTTGGGTTGGATTTTTACTGGTGATGATCCCGTTTTTCTTTTATGATCTGCTGATGGAAGTGCTGGTAAACGGACAAAGCCTGGGAAAAAAGATCATGGGTATTAAAGTGATCAGCCTGAATGGTGAACAAGCTTCATTAGGTCAATACCTGATCCGTTGGCTATTTCGTTTTGTAGATTTTTTAATTACATCCTGGTGTTGTGGATTGATCACCTGTGCCGCTACACAAAGATGCCAACGACTTGGTGATGTAGTTGCCGGAACTGTTCTCGTAAAAACGAAACCAAGAGCCAACATCCACCAGACCTTATACGTTCCTACTGAGGAGAATACTTACGTTGCCACTTATCCTGAAGTGATAAACCTGTCTGACCGGGATATTCAACTGGTGAAAGAAGTTTTGATCAACGTTCAGAAAACCCGGAATACTATGCTTGCTTTACAGGCAATGAACCGGATTGAGCAGGTGTTGCACATTACCAGTAAACAGGAACCGGTGAGTTTTCTTTATTCAGTTTTGTCAGACTATAACAACCTGGCTTCTAAACTTTAATGGTGAGGAGCCAACATGCTGAAAGGATAAACCGGCAAATTCCTCAATACCCAAAATAACAATACAACTCCGGCAATCGTCCAGATGAATGCAACGGAATGAAACAGTCGTTGCTGCACTTTTACTTTAGTGAACGTATTCATAAACGAGGCATAAACCGAATATAAGATCATCGGCAAAGAAGCTACCAACAAGGCATTAAAGCGAAGAGCAGAAGACAAGTCAAAGTGCAGCAATGCTGAAATAGCTCTTTGTGATCCACAGCCTGGACAGTACAAGCCTGTGATGCTGTGAAAAGGGCATTTAGGGAAAAACTGTGTTTCCCTTGCATCTAAAAAGAAGTACAGCAGTGATATTGCTACCACTGCTGCACAACGTATTAGAAATCCTTTTTTCTTATCTAAAATCATTCATTGCGTCCTTGTTTGCCCAAAAAGCAGTCATTCCAAAGGCGAAAATTGCAATAATGTAGAGTACCAATACAGCTAAGCCTACAAAGAAGCCGATCTTGGTCCACTTAGCAGCATCTTTAGAAGCTTGCAAAGCCCCAGCCTGATCTCCAGATGCAAACTTTGAGCTAACCTGCGATGCGTAGATAATTCCTACAATACCGAATGGCAAGCAACAAAATAAGGTTACTAAGATTGATTCTACCAACCAATTCTTTGGGGGAGTTAGCATTGGTTGCTGTTGATAGTTTTGTTCCATAATGCAGTTTTGGTTTATGACAGCAAAATACATTGTGTTGTTCAAATAAAAAAACTCCAACTAAGGGAGCTTTTCAACAAAGTATTCAACAGTTCTCTTAATACGCTCTTGCAAACAATACTCTTTGTGTAGATGGGTTGCCAGTCAACACACATTTTCCTTCTTCCTGTTTGTTGTTGAGTGGAATACAACGAACGGTAGCCTTGGTTAGTTCCTTGATCTTGTCTTCAGCTTCAGAAGTACCATCCCAATGTGCTGAGATAAAGCCGGCTTTTTCGTCCAGCAATTGTACAAACTCATCCCAGTTGTTGGCTTCTCTTGTGTTTTCCTTTTGAAAAAATTTAGCCTTATTATAAATATTGTTCTGTATAGCTTCCAGCAATTCAATTACGCTGTCTGAAAGTCCATCGAGGCTAATACTCATTTTCTCTTTCGTATCTCTCCTGGCTACTTCCGCAACATTATTCTCAAGATCCCTTGCTCCTAATGCAATTCTCACGGGTACTCCTTTTAGTTCGTACTCAGCAAACTTCCAACCCGGACGAGCTGCATCGTTATCATCATACTTTACTGACACTCCAGCCTTTTTCAATTCCTTCATTATCTCGTTGGCCTTAATATCAATCAAAGCCTTTTGCTCTTCACCTTTATAAATTGGAACGATCACAACCTGAAGCGGAGCAATTTTCGGAGGCAGTACCAATCCATCATCATCACTGTGAGCCATAACCAAAGCTCCAATCAGCCTTGTACTAACACCCCAACTTGTCGCCCAAACGTAATCAAGCTTGTTGTTCTTATCGCTGAATTTCACGTCGAAAGCCTTGGCGAAGTTCTGACCAAGGAAATGTGATGTTCCTGCCTGCAAAGCTTTTCCATCCTGCATTAAAGCTTCAATACAATACGTGTCTTCAGCACCGGCGAAACGTTCGTTTGGCGTTTTTACACCTTTTACAACAGGCAAAGCCATCCAGTTTTCAGCAAAATCCGCATACACATCCAGCATTTGCTCAGTTTCTGCAATCGCCTCTTCTTTAGTGGCATGTGCCGTATGACCTTCCTGCCAAAGAAACTCGGCTGTACGTAAGAACAACCTTGTTCTCATTTCCCAACGAACTACGTTAGCCCACTGGTTTATAAGAAGTGGCAGATCACGATAAGATTGTATCCATCCTTTATATGTGTTCCAGATAATGGCTTCAGAAGTTGGACGAACCACTAGTTCTTCTTCAAGCTTAGCTTCAGGATCAACGATCAGTTTTCCTTTATTATTTGGGTCGGCTTTTAAACGATAGTGCGTTACCACAGCACATTCTTTGGCAAAACCTTCAGCGTTTTTCTCTTCAGCCTCGAATAGGCTTTTAGGAACGAATAATGGGAAATAGGCATTCACATGACCTGTATCCTTAAACATTTTATCCAAAGCAGCCTGCATGTTCTCCCAAAGTGCATAGCCATAAGGTTTAATCACCATACAGCCACGAACGGCACTATAATCCGCCAGTCCTGCTTTTAAGATCAGGTCGTTATACCACTGTGAATAATCCTGTGCTCTCGATGTTATTTCTTTACCCATAAACCCAATCCCGTGAGGGAATTTATTTTTATTATTTAACCAGCTTCAAATCTTACCTCATCGTCTGTTGTGTCACTCACTTCAAGGATCTGTCCGTTATTCAGCTGACGTGAGGCGTGAATGGTGAGTGGTGAAGCTCACAGTTGACGATTGACGATTCACGTTCCATCAGTACAAGAGTGCGACGCAACAGAAGCATCATCAAAGGTTTACAGCTGAGTTCACAATTTTTGTAACCTTAGATTTCCCTTAACATTAATTGCCGCTTCAAATCGTTGTACGGCAGAGAGTTTGCTAATGGTTGCCAACGCTCCGGAGGCGTCGCAAATGTAGTAACTTCGTATTAATAACCTCACAAACCAAACCGTCATGAAAGACAAAATTCTACTCACCTTACTCGTAGGTTTTTTGCTTACCAGTTGTTCTTCAGTTTACAAAAGCGGACAAACCCCAGATGATGTTTATTATTCTCCTACAAAAGAGGTTGTAAAAAAAGAGAATAAAGAAGAAGACAAGCAGGAAGATCAAGCCAGCACTTCCGACGATCAGTATTTAAAAATGAAAGTTCGTGACCGCTATCGCTGGTCTCGAATAGATGATTACGATTATTGGATTGACAGCCGATACAATAATCTTTGCAGCTGTACCTGTAACCCTCCAACTTATGGTTATGGCTACTATCCTACCAGAACATGGTCTTATTATTCTTACAGCCCTTACAATAATTACATACCAGGATACAACAATCCTAAATATGTGAATACGTATACCAGTGGCTCTAACGTAAAAGCCTATTCAAACAACACCTACAACAACACCAACGGCACTACTAATGTAAAAACCGGAAGTACTAGTAACGGTTCTTTCCTGAAAAAAGTTTTCACTAGCTCAGGTGGAACTGCTGACAGAACAGAAAGAACAATTCCCGGTGGTACAAGTAACACCAGCAGCTCTGCAGGTGGAAAGAGTGGAGGCTACAACAGTAGCGGAAGCAGTAGCAGTAGCGGCAGAGGTGGAAGAGGCAATTAATCTTCTAAAATGATATTTAAGTAAACGGCTCCGGATCGGGTGTTGCAAATTGCAGCATACGGTCTGTAGCTAAACCTTTACCCCAACACTTTTGATATGAAAAAATATTTACTCTTAACCTTAAGCATCATCTCTTTCAGCTTTGCTTATTCCCAGACTCCGGAAGATGCACTAAGAACAGCCTGGTTCACACCAAACGGTACAGCAAGATACATGGCTACCGGAGGTGTAATGGGTTCGCTTGGTGGCGACATTACCGCGGCAAACGTAAACCCTGCAGGTTTGGGTCTTTTTAAAACAAACGAGTTTGTTTTCAGCCCAAACTTTAATCTGAATCGAAACAAGTTCAGCTTTAGAGGAACCGATACTTCTATCAGCCGTAACGCTTACCAAAATGGAACAACAGGCTGGGTTTTCGGAATTCCAAGGGATAAAGGTGATAAATGGACAAGCAGTGCTGTTTCAATCTCAGTTAACCAATTAGCCAGCTATAACAACCATATTAGCTACAAAGGCTTGAACAACTACAGCTCATTTTCTGAGCAATACTTAGAAGAATTAGTAAGAGACAGAGCAGATACCAATGCAGCACTAAGCAATTATATCTTCGGTTCATCTTTGGCTTTCAGAACCTGGTTGATTGACACAAGCAACGATCCGATAACAGGCAAATGGAGAGGTTATCAATCTTTGGTAACTGTTCCTACAGGTTTAAATCAACAGCTTGATGCAACTACAAGAGGTGGCTACCATGAAATCGCTATTGGTTTTGCCAATAACATGGAAGACAAGCTTTATCTCGGTGGAAGTCTTACTATCCCACTCTCATTCTACTCAAAAAACCTGTACTACAAAGAAGCAGACGCTACTACAAACAAAACAAATGACTTCAACTATTTCGAATTTACCGAAAAGACCAGGTCGTTCGGAATAGGTATTGGTGGTAAGTTTGGCGTGATCTATAAGCCAAAAGATTTCTGGAGACTAGGTGTTGCTATACATACTCCCCAGTTCATGAATTTTAAAGATAAGATCAGGGCTACGATGACAACAGACACTGAAGGTTATGCAGGGGTAAGATCTGAAAGCAGTGACAAACTCAATAATGGTAAAGCAGGTGAAAGAACATACAATCTGATGACACCATGGAGAATGATTGCCAGTGGTAGTTATGTTTTCAGAGAAGTATCAAACACCAGGAAACAAAGAGCTTTCATTAGTGCTGATATTGAGTACGTGAACTATCGTGGAGCTAGATTTTATGCTAATGATGAGAACGATCTATCAGCAAAAGACTATTACAAAATGGTGAATGGTGCTGTGAAAGATGCATACAAAGGCAATTTTAATTTTCGCTTAGGTGGTGAGTTAAAGTTGCACACGTTCATGTTCCGTTTGGGTGGTGCTTACTATGGAAGTCCGTACAAGCAGAAAGAATTAAAGGCCAACAGGATTCTTGCTACAGGAGGTTTGGGTTACCGCAACAAAGGTTTCTTTATTGACCTTAGCTATGCTCACACTTTCGTGAAAGATGTAAACGCTCCTTACATGCTGAACGATAAAGCCAACACTTTTGCAGTTCAGGGTGGCAGCAAAGGGAATGTGATCGCTACTATCGGTTTTAAATTCTAATTGTTCAGATATATCAAAATAGAAAAAGCCCCGAAGTTTCGGGGCTTTTTCTATTTATAGCAAGTTGATGATTACTTCAGATCATCTGCCGTTAAGCCTGTATTCACTTTTACATCTTTGAAGTTGATGTCTTGTGTAAACCTTCCAAGATCGTAGGTTAGTTTTACCGGGATCTTTACATCCTTTCTTTCGTCATAATCCCTGATGTATATCTGGATCGTTGAATTTCCCATCGGTGTTTCTCTTACGATGCTTGTTTTCACTTTCCATCCCTTTGCAACATCATAGTAGTTGGTGATTGTTCTGCCTGCAGGGGTTTTAACCTCAACAACGTAAGCATCTTTTCCGTCAAGGGTTTCGATGCCATTTAGCGTAAACTTGTATCCCTTGTCTTTCATATAAAGCTCAGTAAAAAAAGCAGCTTTTTCGTTCAGCTCTTCTTTTGCTTTATCATCAATTGGCTGTGATGCTCCCTGTAATGTCTTGGCATATTCACCATTACGAAGCTGCTCTTTTTGCAAAGTCATTCCTTGAACTTCAAGTAAACTCAGATAGCCAGAACCTACAATTACTTTTTGAGTAACATTCAGCTCGTTACCAGCTACCGAAGCTGTTCCGGTTAGTGTTATATCCTTAATAGCAGAAATTGCTTTTGCACCACCAATAGCATCAATCGCTTTCTGAATTACTGATTCCACCGTCACAGATGGATCAACTTTCTTCTCAGTTGGTTTTACTATCTCATTACCATAGATATCAAAGTATTTCACCTCCCCATATTTTTCCAGTCCGGTAATACTTTTTGCATTACCAACAATCACGATGTGAAGGTTATTCGGCAACACATAAGTATTCGCCATTTTCTGAACATCAGCAGGAGCAACTTTTGAAAGATTGGTGAGGTAGTTACTGTAATAATCCTTCGGAAGATTGTAACGAGCAATATTCAAGGCAAAATTGGCGATAGTTGAAGGCTGCTCTAACGATCTTGCAAAATCACCAGACAAAGAATTCTTCATCTGAGAAACTTCTTTGGCACCAATCGGCTCAGTTCTAAGCCTGTTGAATTCATATAAGAACTGACCAATAGCACTATCCGTTTTCTCAGTTCTAACTGAAGCACTGGCACTGAATGATCCAACCAACTTATTTGCACTGGTAGATGAGTAAGCCCCGTAAGTAAAACCATACTTCTCACGAAGATTGGCGAACAAACGTCCTGAACTGCTTCCCAATAATTCATTCATTACAGATGAAGGAATAGCATTCGTTGAACCTGGCTTAAGATCAATCGGAGTAATCAGTTTGATCATACTCTGCACCGAAGCCGGACGATCTACAACAGCAATGTAAGTTTTTACAGGAGCTTTGGGCTGAGTGTAGGTTTTAGTTTGAACCTGTCCACTCTTCCAATTAGAAAAGTATTTTTCTGCTAATGTTTTAGCATCTGTCGGAGTGATATCACCTACAAAAACAAGGTAAGCGATATTCGGTTTCCAATAAGTATTGAAGTACGATTTGATATCAGCCAAAGTCACAGCTTTCACTGTTGCTTCTGTTTCAATATCCCCATAAGGATGATCTTTTCCATAAACCAACTTGTTCACTACATTGGTAGAAATGGCACCTGGATCGTCTTTAGCCTGCTGTAAACCTGTAAGCATCTGCTTACGGATTTTCTCTAACTCATCTGCAGAAAAAGCTGGGTTGAAAGCAACTTCTGCCATCAGTTCTATCACCTGGGAAAAATTCTTCGTAAGAGAAGAAACTGAAAGTGAAGTAGAAGAACCTGAAAGACTTGCACCAAGAAAATCTATCGCTTCGTCTAACTCAGCTTTTGATTTTGCCTGTGTTCCCCTGGTTAATAAACTTCCGGCAAGAGAGGTTAGTCCTGATTTTTCGCCCTCAACAAACGGTTGCCTGTCAATTGTGAGTGTTGCAGAAACACGGGGCAATTTGGTGTTCTGCACAACGAATACTTTCAACCCGTTAGCTAATGTAAAAGTTGCCGGATCTGGTATCTGAATTTTTGGTGCAGGAGCAGGCTTCGGAGCCTTTTTCCTGTCGATCTTCACCTGTGCCATAGATAACACAGGAGTAAGAAGTAATAAACCTATATATATTCTTTTCATAATTGTCAATGTTAAGCTGTGATTATTTTGTCTTAGGCACATAGTACAGAACAACCCTGTTGTCTTTGTTTAGGTATTTCTTTGCAACATTCATCAGGTCTTGCCTGGTTACTTTTCTGTATTTCTCTATTTCTGTGTTGATGAGATTGGCATCTCCAAAATATACCTGGTAGTTTGCCAGGCTTTCAGCGATACCAGCCATTGTTGAGTTACTGCTCACAAACTGAGATTCAATCTGGTTCTGCACTTTCTGGAATTCCTTTTCTGAAACCAGATTCACCTTCAGATCATCTATTACAGAATCCATTGCAACTTCTAATGCTTCAGGAGTATAACCCATGTTTGGTAGAGCATAGTTGATGAACAATCCAGCATCTTCATTAAAAAAAGGAATTGCAAAAGCAGCAACCGCCATTTCCTGTTGATCTACCAGGATTCGATTCATTCTTGATGACTCTCCACTTGATAACAAAGTAGAAAGTACATTGAAAGCGTAGTACTCACTACTTGTTTGACTTGGTGCCCTGTAAGACTGAATCACAGCCGGAAGCTGAATATTATCTTCTACCTTGTCACGAACTTCTCCACCCAAAGGCGGTTCAATTACATTCGGACGATTAATTGGTTTTTTTCCTTTTGCTACTGGACCGAAATAAGCCTGGATCAATTGTTTTGTTTTTGCAATGTCGAAATCACCTGCAATAGATAAAACACAGTTATTCGGAACATAGAAGGTCTTGTAAAAGTCGATGAACTCACTTAATTGAGCAGCATTCAAGTGTTCCATACTACCAATTGGAGCCCAACGATAAGGATGCACTTTGTAAGCTCTTCTAAGTACTTCGGTCAAGATAGTTCCATAAGGTTGGTTATCGATCCTTTGGCGTTTCTCCTCCTTCACCACTTCTCTTTGTGTGTTCACTCCTACCTGTTCGATCTTAGCGTGCATCATTCTTTCGCTTTCCAGCCAAAGACCTAACCCAAGTTGATTTGAAGGAAGTAGCTCGTAGTAAAAAGTTCTATCCTGTGAAGTATTTGCATTCAGTTCACCACCAGCATTGGAAACATACTTATCGAACTCACCTCTTTTGATGTTCTCAGAACCTTCAAAAAGCAAATGCTCAAAAAAGTGTGCAAACCCTGTTCTGGCAGTATCCTCGTTTTTAGAACCAACGTGATACAAAGTAGTAACAGCAACCACAGGTGCTGATTTGTCCTGGTGTAAGATCACAGTTAAACCATTCGGCAAGGTGTACTTCTCGAACTGGATCTTTCTCGTCTGTGCCATTACCGCAGTGCTGAAAAGCAATGCTGTAGGCAACAGGAAAAACCATTTTTTCATGTTTGTGTATTTATTTAAAGAAATGTGACGCAAGTTGAAGATTGTGGCGTTGAAAACGTTGCCGCAAGGTGAGTATTTTCCGCCGTTTATCAATCAAGGGAGTTGCTTTGTTACGTTAAAGCCTTGTCCAGAACAGCATGCACAGGTTGATGAGGTGAGAACCAGCTGATATCCTGATCCTTCCTGAACCAGGTAAGTTGCCTTTTTGCATAATGACGAGAGTTCTTCTTGATGTCTTCAATCGCTTTTTCAAGGCTGATGTTTCGGTCGAAATGATCAAAAAGTTCTTTGTAGCCAACAGTTTGCAAAGCATTCAGATGTCTTAGCGGTAATAGTTCATTAGCTTCCTGCAGTAAACCTTGTTCGATCATCTGATCAACTCGAATATTGATCCTGTTATACAATTCTTCCCTGGGAAGCTCCAATCCTATTTTGATAATGTTAAATGGTCTATCCTGCTTCTCTCCCTTTCTAAATTCAGTTATTGAGTTTCCAGTGGATTCTTTTACCTCCAAAGCTCTCATCAAACGCTGTGGGTTATGCTGTTCGGCAACTGCCCAAAACTCAGGATCTTTCTGCAGAACTTCATTTTGCAGCCATTCCAATCCATTCTGCTCATATTGATCAATAATCTGTTGGCGAAGATCTTCATTAACAGCAGGTATATCATCCAATCCATCAGCAAAAGCTTTTATGTACAAACCTGTTCCACCAACCATAACAGCAACATCTTTGGATCGAAATATCTCCTCAGCAGCATTCAGAGCATAATGTTCAAACACAACTGCGTTTACTTCTTCCTGAACAGAATGTGAGTTGATGAAATGATGTTTGACTTGCTGCAACTCATCAACCGAAGGTTTAGCAACACCTATGTTCAGCTCTTTGTAACACTGACGGGAATCTGCAGAGATGATCTCAGTGTTCAACAGTTTTGCAACATCTAAAGCAAAAGTGGTTTTGCCTACTGCTGTAGGACCGACAATGATGATGATTGTTTTCGATCTATCCATCTAAAAAAAATGCCTCTTACGAGGCATCAAAGTTTAAAAATCTTGTGCATTTTCCTCTTCACCAGCTGATTCGCTTTCATGTTCTTCTCCATCACCTTCACTTTCTTTGTCCTCACCTTCTTCACCAAAACCTTCCATGCTACTCAAATCGTATTTTTCTTCTATCTCGTTGAATTTGTTGCCAAGCAAACTTTTGGTTCCGTATTGCTGCGGACCAATTCCTTCTGTTCTAGATGTAGCAGGATAAATCAATTTAGGGTTTTCTTCTTTACTCACATTGATCAACTCAACCATAAAACTCCAGTTCTTTTCGAAATCGTACACGTAAACAAACTTCTGATTGGTATCTCTTATCTCACTGCCGATAGTTGTTTGCTCCATGATCAACGGTTCTGCACGATATTCTTTATCGTACTTCTCAAGGCTGATCTCTCTGCCTCGAAGCCAACTATCGTTACTGCGATAAAAGGTTGCTTTATGTTTATTATCAAACTCAAAAGACTTAAGAATTGCGTAATGAAGATCAAGAAAACTCTGGGTATGCCTGATCACAATATCACGGTAAACGCTTTCATCTTCTTCAAAATAAGCTCTGAACTTGAGTATCGCCATTCAATTACTTTTCTAATGTTAGGAATGGAACACGGATGACGCAAATCGAAAAGATTTTCGCAGATATCTTGCTAATCAGCGTTATCTGCGTTCCATTTAGTATCGCCGAAAATACGATGTTAAGCAATCGGTTGCAAGTTGTATTCTGCTGCCTTTCTTAGCATCAAATTATAAGCCGCTTCGTAGGTGTTTGGTATTTCGCCGTCAAGAATGGCTTCCCTGATAGAATCTTTTATCAAGCCAACCTGTCTCCCGGGAGAAATTGCAAATGTTTGCATGATGATCTCACCAGTAATTGGTGGCTGCCAGTTTCGAATACGATCTGTTTCTTCGACTTGCTCCAATCGTTGCTGAACTAGCTCAAAATTTTGGAGGTAACGCTTTACTTTGAGCTTGTTCTTGCTGGTAATGTCAGCTTTACAAAGCTTCATCAGGTCGTCAATTTCATCACCGGCATCAAAGAGAAGCCTTCGGATAGCACTGTCAGTAATGTTTTCTTTGGTTAAGCTGATTGGTCTTAAATGCAAAGCCACCAACTTTTGAACGTACTTCATCTTCTCGTTCAAAGGCAGCTTGAGCTTGCCAAAGATCTTTGAAACCATCCTGGCACCAACTATTTCATGACCATGAAACGTCCAGCCATCCTCTTCAAATTTTTTGGTTCCAGGTTTACCGATATCATGTAACAATGCAGCCCAGCGAAGCCAGAGATCATCTGTTACTTCACAGATATTATCAAGTACTTGTAAGGTATGGTAGAAGTTGTCTTTATGACCTTTGCCATCAATGAATTCTGCACCGTAAAGGTCAACCATCTGAGGAAAGATGATCTGCAGCAATTTCGTTCTGAATAAAAGATCCCAACCAATCGAAGGTTTGGAGCTGAGCATTATCTTGTTCAACTCCTCTGTAATTCTTTCCTGCGAAACGATCTTTATCCGGTTGGCATCTTTTTCTATTGCTGCTAAGGTTCCAGGAGCTATGGTAAAGTTGAGTTGGGTAGCAAAACGAATGGCTCTCATCATCCTCAACGGATCATCACTAAATGTTTGAAGTGGATCAAGTGGAGTTTGAATGATGCCTTTTTCTATATCCCCTACTCCATTGAAAGGATCGATCAGGGTACCGTAATCTTCTTTATTGAGGCTGATGGCTAAAGCATTGATGGTAAAATCACGACGATTTTGGTCGTCTTCTAAGCTTCCGGGTGCTACTTCAGGCTTACGACTGTGGTGCTGGTAACTTTCTTTTCTGGCACCAACAAATTCCACATCAAAATCAGGCAATTTGATGTGTGCCGTACCAAAATTCTTAAAATATGAGACTGTGGGGTTGGAGAAACGTTCTGAAACCTTATGGGCTAATTCGATTCCGTCACCAAGACATACAATATCTGCATCCTTGGTTGAACGACCAATGATCTTATCTCTTACAAAACCGCCAATGAGGTAACAAGGTAGATCGAGATCCCATGCAGCATGTGCTATCTTCTTGAAAATGAACAACTCCCTATCTGTACAATTGATCTGCATTGCAGCAAAGATAGGGCTGCAAAAATCACTCTATTCAAACTCTAGCTCGTTCCTGTTACGATCCCAGTCGAATAATTTTGCAGTGAAGTTTCTGAACCTTCTTCCTGAAAAAAGGCTTTCTCTTTCAAGTCTGATGGTTTCTGGTAACTCTCTTTCTTTTTCTGGGCTGATAGAATGCTTATCAATGCCCAACTGCATGATGGCTCTGATGAAAGAACCCATTTGTTCAGACGGTACGTCTAAAATAACCCTTGCCATATAACTGGTTTTAGATGAATACTGGCACAATTACTTTTCCAGAACGCAAATACGGTAATGAAAGTTTTGCAGGTAATGCTTCGTATGGTCCAATAGCATTGATAATCAACCGAATGTTTTTCTCCACAGGAATCCACATTAGGGTCTGATGATTGTGAATTTCCCATCTCCGAGCCATTTTATGATGCTTGAAGCTGTGCCTGATGTGTTTTCATTGCGACGATGTTCCACAACAAAGTCCACAGTTTCAATGATTTTGGGATTGATATCAGCAAAACTAGTGGGTGAGGGCTCACCACTCAGGTTGGCAGAAGTGCTAAGAAGAGGTTTACGAAATCGCTTGATGAGGTGACGGCAAAACTCGTCTTTTACAATTCGGATAGCAATGCTTCCATCATCGGCAATGGCATTATCAGCTAAACCAATGGCATGTTGGTAGATCACGGTGGTAGGTTTAGTGACCTTTTCGAGATAGTTGAAAACTTCCAGGTCTGGACTTGCAGTGTATTTTAAAATGTCGTTTTCATCAGCAACTAAGACCACAAAGCTTTTGTTCTGAGGTCGGTTTTTAAGCTGAATTACCTTTTCAACTGCTACAAGATCAGTTGCATCACAACCAATACCCCAAATCGTGTCAGTTGGATACAGAATCGTACCTCCATTACGAAGAACGGTAAGGCATTGTTCGATATCGTTGCTGAAGTCTGTCAAGAAATGAGTTTTCGGGTTTGAAGATAATTTTCGATGGTCATGAACGGATATTCTTTCTTCAAGTCTGTGATCAACCGCTTTAATCGTTCCTGCAAAGGCTTACCAGCTAAACGTTTTGTGTAGTTCGGAATTTTATATGCTGATAGATCAACAAACTCCCAGGGATGAAAGTACAGGCAAACATAGCCGTCTTTTTTGATGGCAGCTTTTGTCCAATTGAGGAAAAGTGAGTACGGAAAGTTTTTGAACGAAAGCCAAAACAGCGGAATTCGGAAAGTTGCAGAAACCGAAGCAGGCAATCTCAACATACCTTCTTGTGTGTAGATGATTCTCGGCAGTTTCAGGTTATTGTATCTGCCCAGAACCCATGTTGGATTGATTGATGAATCGTAGCTGTAGCCTGCTGCTTTTACATCATTCATTTCTACTGCTCTCATTCTTGGCATTCTAAGCCCTTTCACTTTTCTGCCAGAGATTTCTTCTAATCTCTTTTTAGAGGAAAGCAGATCCTCATTCTTAAAACGGGAATGATAGTAAGTATGAGAAGCTAGCTCGTGGTGCGATTTAATGCCTCGTATATCTTCCCGAAAATGATCTGCGAAATTAGCTGTAGTAAAGAGTGTTGCAGGAACCGATAGCGAATCGATGATATCCATTGTTACTTTAAAACCTTCGTAGCCAGTCTGCATCTGCTGAGATTCAGAAACCTGCTGACCATATTCCAAAGGCATGTCGAACTCTTCTACATCAAAGCTTAACAAAACCACACCTTTACTTTCTGCCATACAAGTTCGTTTCTTTCACGATGTATAAAGGTCTGCCTTTTGCCTGCATGAACAATTTACCAAGGTAAATACCGATGATGCCTAGAATAGTGAGCTGTAATCCACCAAAAAAAGCAATGGTAACAATTACTGAGGTCCAACCGTTGATCACATGACCAAAAAAGTAACTGTATGCTGTATAAGGAATATAAAGCAATGATGCTATTGTACTGAAGAATCCCAGATATGCAGCTGCATACAACGGACGGATACTGAAAGATGTGATTCCCTGCAAGGCAAGCCTGAACATCTTCTTAAAAGTGTACTTTGATTTTCCAGCCATCCTCAAATTCTCTTCATACTCCACGGCAATTTGTTTAAACCCAACCCATTTAACCAAGCCACGGTAGAAGAGATCATATTCATTCAGATCCTGCAATACTTTAAGAACGGGTCTGCTGATGAGCCTGAAATCCGGTGTTCCCACTTCTACATCAACCTCCGATAGCCAGTTAAGTAGCTGGTAAAACATGCTGGATGAACGTTTCTTCATTCTTGAAAGTCCATCTGTATTTTTTCGAACAGTATAGACCACATCAAAGCCTTCCTCCCACTTTTGTAACATTTCAGGAATCATGGATGGTGGATGCTGCATATCGGCATCCATAGAGATCACACAATCTGCATCAGCATGATCTAAACCTGCTTTCAAGGCATTTTGATGACCAAAGTTTCTGCTGAAGGAAATGTAGTTGACACGATTATCATGCAGAGCAATTTCCTGTACCACTTGCAAAGAACTGTCTCTGCTGCCATCATCAACTAAAATAATATTGTAAGTGTATGGCAGTTTTGAAAACGCAACATGGATAGCAGCGATCAAAGTACTGATGCTATCTTCTTCATTAAAAAGGGGTACAACCAGTGCTACATGTTTCATATCTGTTGCTTAGTATTAGCCGGAGACAGAAAGTCTTTAAACATCACGTCTGCTATCAGCCAAAGCCATACAAGAAAACAAGGTAAAGCTTTTAGTGAATATGCCCTCACCACGTTCTCTTTAAAAAATCCGGGGACAAGATCAGTTGGTGAAAGTATGGTGAAGAGAAACAAGAATATCAGCATTGCTGTACTTGCTGTTTTGTAGTTATAACGATGCAAAATGTACCAGATACAAACTCCCGGCAATGCAACAACATAAGTCGCCGATTCGGCTGAGGAACTGAATATGATAACGGTGAGCAATACAATTGCGAGGTATGAAAGCCTGAATTTATCTGATACATATTGTTTGAACCGAAATAGCGGCATGACAATCAACGCTGCTGCCGGAATTAAGAAGATCAAACCACTTATTGTTGCATCACCCGTAATTCTTCTTGCCATTCCCATTACTGAAATATCCTGGAAAGTTGCTACAACAGAGCCTGAAGTATTCTTCTCATTCTTTTCTGCAAGACTTTGGATCCATTCTTTGTATGAGTCGATAATATAATATGGTGAAGAAATGATCATCGGCAGACAAAACAACACGATCATCCAGAAGATGAACGAAAGAATGAACTTCACTCTATGTTTTGAAAAAACGAAGAACAGCAATCCCGCAATACCGTAAAGCTTGATAAGAAAACCAGAAGCGATCAGCAATGTTGCCCAAAAATCTTCTTCGTCTTCCACCAACACATAAGTAAGAATTAACCAGGCACCCGTTGCAGGATTGAACTGCACACTGTGAATGGAAGTCATCATCTCAATTGCTGAAATGGCTAGTATGATGAGTTTGTTTCTTCGTGAAATCTTCAACCGCCAAATGGCATAATAAAGAATTGCTGCATTCGCCAAAGCCCAAAGGCTGCAACCCAGCCAATCAGGTAACAAAGCAAAAGGTGCAATCACAATACTGAACAGTGGACCGTAATGATTGGTATCTACATGCTCAGGATAAGTTACAAAAAGAGATTTCTGTTCGGCAACATGCCAGAATACATATTTAAAAATGAGGTAATTATTGATCGAGTCTCGTAGAAGCTCAGATAGAACTGCTACAAAAGCAAGTGCAAACCAAATAATGGCTATCAGCGGTACTTTCTTTTTGAAAATATTGTATTCCCTGAATAGGAAACCCATAAGCAGCAGTCAGTTTGAGGCAAAAGTATTTTTATAAGTGGATATTTTACACTTAAACATCCATTAAACTAATCATGTCGTTTTTAGAGACTTGTAAACATTCATCACTCCTTCTGCACATTTTTGTTGAGTGAAATTCTGAGCATGTAACCAACCTTTGCTGATCATTGTTTCTCGTAAAGCATTATTCTGTGTGACCTGCAGAATTGCTTCAGCCATTTCGTTGGTGCTGAAGGGATCAACATAAAATGCTGCATCTCCACCTGTTTCTGGTAAGCAGGAGATATTACTTGTGATGACCGGAGTTCTACTCCACAAAGCTTCAAGTACAGGAATACCAAAGCCTTCGAAGATGGAAGGGTAGATCATACACGATGCCTGCTGGTAAATGGCTGGGAAATCCTTAGCAGAACGAAATGATTTCAAAGAACTGATCCCAGGATCATCAGCAAGAAATCTTACCTGACCTTGCAATCCATTTTCAGCTATGTATTGCTGAACTTGTTTTTTGTAAGTTCCACCATCTCCTATAACGATCAATGGTAAGTTTGTTTTTTCTTTCAGTTGATAAAGTGCTTTGCAGATTGTAAGCAGGTTTTTTCTTTCAATTACAGATCCAACATAAAGTAGATATTCATCCGGCAAATTGTACAGTTTCTTTATCCTTTGCTTTTCGGACTCTGACACCGTTTCAGCGAAAGATGGATTGCAGCTTTGGTAGCAGATGGTGATCTTTTCTTCAGGAATTTTATAGAAGTTTATGATGTCGTCTTTTGTCTGCTGGCTGATGGCAATTACTCTATCAGCATTTCTACAGGCATAACTGAATTTGTACCGATAAATACGAACATCAATGGGCTTGAATTGTTCAGGATAACGTTCAAAGATCAGATCGTGAATGGTGACGGTTGAGGGTATGCCGGTTTGCTTTATTCCAATAGGTATTTCATGGCTCAAGCCGTGGTAAACATCAATTCCAAGCCTTTTAAGATCAGATTTTACCCAACTACTTCTCCATGCACCAGTAAAAAGTGTTGATGGAAAAGATTGAGGTGTGAATACTTTTATATTATTGAATTGATCAGTTGGAAACCGATCTGTCATTTTTGGCGTGAACAAGGTGTATTTGTGTTCAGGAAAATATTCAGCCAGCGAACGGATCAATGTTCTGCTGTAGTGACCTAAACCTGTACCATTAGTGAAAGCTCGTTTAGCTTCAAAGCCGATGTTCATGATGCTGCAAAGTAACTGTAAAGCTGCTGAAGTGAAATGATGCTATGCAAAACATCTGTACAAGTGAGTGACACAAGGAACGATACCACGAAGTACAAAAGCTGGTCTCATAAAAAAGAAAAAAGGTTGGTGTAATTTACTACACCAACCTTTTGAGGTTTAAATGAATTGATCAGCCTTCTAACTGAGCATCTAAGGTGATGTTTGTGTTTAGCAACAGGCTTATTGGGCAATTTTGTTTTGCATCCTCAGCACATTCGTCGAATTTCTGCTGATCAATTCCCGGCACTTTTGCCTTAAGCTGCAGTTTAGAATCAGTGATCTTTCCATTGTCTAAATTAATACCGCAGGTAACTTCCAGAGTCTCTGGTGTAAAACCTGCAGCACCTAAAACAAAGCTGAACTTCATTGCAAAACATCCTGCATGTGCAGCTGCAATTAATTCTTCAGGATTGGTACCTACTCCATCCTCAAAACGAGTCTTGAAAGAATACTGAGCATTACTTAAGACAGTGCTTTGTGTGGAAACCGTACCGCTTCCTTCTTTACCTGAGCCTTTCCATATGGCTGTTGCTGAACGTGTTGGCATAATTTGATTTTATTTGTGTTTTAAAGTTTGTAACTATGATCTCCTGGGATGATTTTGCAAAAATAGACATCCGCTGCGGAACAGTGGTTGAAGTTAGAGATTTTACTAATGCAAGAAAGCCTGCTTACCAGCTGACTATTGATTTTGGCAAGCTTGGCGTTAAGCAATCGAGTGCACAGATCACCAAACATTACACAAAAGATGAACTGATTGGAAAGCAAATTCTCGCCGTTGTGAATTTTCCAAAGAAGCAGATCGCAAATTTTTTTAGCGAATGCTTAGTGCTTGGTGTGTATGATGACAATAACGATGTAATTTTATTGCAGCCTGAAAGATCGGTGACGAATGGACAGCCGGTTGGCTAATCAAACTAACTCATGCTATATTATACCTATTATGAAAGTCCAATCGGACTGCTAAAGATCGGTGCTACGGAACAATACATTGCTGAGTTAAGCTTTGTAGATAAGAAAGAGCAGATCGTTTATGGTGAGCCGGGAGTTAGTGATGTGATTCACCAATGTACAGAGCAATTAATCGAATTCTTTGGAGGTGAAAGACGAAAATTCTCTGTTCCACTATTTCAGCATGGAACGGAGTTTCAGCAAAAAGTATGGCACGAACTCACCACCATACAATACGGCAAACCCATCAGCTATCTGGACCTGGCGAAACGTATTGGTGATGCAAAAGCCATAAGAGCAGCAGCTTCAACCAACGGAAAAAACAAGATTGCTATCATTGTTCCATGCCATCGTGTTATCGGCATAAACAAAAGCCTAGTTGGATATTCAGGTGGGCTTTGGCGAAAGAAATTCTTACTCGATCTTGAGTTTAGAGTTGCACATGGTGTGCAGACGTTGTTTTAGAAATTTTTGGAGACCAGCGAAGGTTTTACAATTGAGCTTCCCTTGCATCGCACTCTTCAACTTTTAGTAATCAAATGAACATGGACCCTAATGTCAAACGACAAACGACATCTTTCAATTACTTTTTTCTTTTTAGTTGCGTTCGTCACGATTGCTTGTAACTCAATAAACAAGGAAGGCAACGGTCATCAAGTTGTATTTGCTAACTTTTCACCACAAGTAATAACTTATGACACCTTTAATTTCAATAAGACAGTAAACGGTTCAAAAGTCACTTTCTATTACGAGCATTCTACTAAAGGACATCGAGTAGTTATTGACACCATTACCAATAAGCTATGGATAATTAATATAAAAAAAGACATAACCGTTGCTGATTACAGTAGAACACTTTGGACAAAAGATCGAGAAACAATTCTAAAAGCGTACGAATATTTCCTTGACAGAAACTCTCAAGACGGTGAAACAGTATTGTACGTTTCTCCTTCGTTAGGATTGATCTCTGACCAATCACTGACATGGAAAAGAGGATCTTGTTTAAAGCAATATTTGAACAACGAAATAGATATCCATTCATTGACATATTTTTTGGGACTTAACTATCCTAGGCATTAAATCACAAATGCTGCCTAGAAAGTGAGACATCCGAAGTGTCGGGATTTCGCTTGCTCAAGAAAACCACTTCAGCTGGCTAAATACTACTTCAAATCATCACTCGTAAAACCCAAAGGCAGTAACATACCTGCTTTTGGAATGATGTACACCTTTCCTGCTTTACCGGCTAAGATCAAACGGATGGATTGATGTGTTCTTGTTTCGTATTCTCTTAATGCTTGTCGGCACATGCCACATGGAGAAGCCGGATTACTGCTTAAGCCATTGAGGTTGTCATAGGTGATTGCCATCGTTTCAATCGGCTCGTTGGGAAATAAAGCACCTACTGTTCCCAGTAAACTTCTTTCGGCACAGGTGCCAACAGGATAACTCGCATTTTCCTGGTTCGTGCCAATTACAATTTCTCCATTCTGCAATATCGCTGCTGCAGCAACATGGAAGTTTGAGTATGGTGCATAGGCTGAGGGTGCAAGATCTTTTGCGATTTGCAATAACTCAGCATCTTCTTGCTGTAATTCATCTGCTGAATTATAAACCTCGTATTCGAAACTGTATTGCTCAGTCATCTGATTTATTTAGATAAAAAATCCTCACCCGTTGGTGAGGACTAACTAAGGTAAGCAATTATTTATCTTATTTAATGCTTTTGAATATTCGATTCCATCTTGGACCACCATCCCAGCTGAACCATATTACTGAAGCTTTACCCACAATATGTGTTTCTGGAACAAAACCCCAGAACCGGCTATCCTGGCTGTTGTGTCGGTTATCGCCCATCATCCAGTAATAATCGTACTTGAAAGTGTAGGTAGTTGCAGGTTTATCATCTATCATAATACTAGTGCCATTAACTGTTAGTTTATGTTCTTCGTAAGTAGTGATGATTCTTTCATACAAGGGCAGCGTTTCAGCAGTTAACTGAACGGAAGCACCTTTCTTAGGAATGGTGATTGGTCCGAAATTATCCACGCTGAACTTATAGTGTAGCGAGTCATAAGGGAAATAAAGGAACTGAGCTTTCAGAGGATCGTACGTTTCAATAGTAGGAGTAACAGAAGTAATCCCCTGAACTGTTTTCAGTTTTGCAGCATCACCCTCGGTAAGAATGATATCTGTTGTGCCTAACTGAGCTAACTGAGAAGCCATTTGTTGTCTGTATTCACGATAGTTCTGATCAACCCTAATATTTATTCCATTGCTCTTTTCAACCTCATCAAAATCAATAAGCTTCTTCTCTCCTGTTACACGATATGTTCTTTGTGCGTTTTCAGGGATAGGACTTTGCTTATCGTTGATATAGAGAATTCCATTTATCACTTGTAGCTTATCTCCAGGAACACCCACACATCTTTTTATATAGTTATCTGTTTTATCGTAAGGATGAACGATAATGTTGTCACCAAACCGATCCCAAACATCACCTCTACTGCTCTGACGAAGTTCCTGGTAGTAAGTCTGCAAAGAGCCATAGCCGGGAAGATTGATGATGGTATCGCCTGAAGGGAAATTAAACACTACAACATCATTACGTTGCACTTTCCCGAACCCAGTTAATCTCCTATAATCTAACTGTATCCACTTCAAGTAAGATGGTGTTGTTTCAGAAAGCGGAAGTGTATTGTGAACGAAAGGAAAGCTGAGTGGTGTTTTCGGAATTCTTGCTCCATAGCTCATCTTATTCACAAAAAGAAAATCATTTACCAGGAGTGTTTTCTCCATACTTCCGGTAGGGATAGTATAAGCCTCGAAAATGAATGTTCTGATGAGAGTGGCTGCAACAATGGCAAAAACAGCTGCATCTACCCATTCTCTTGAAGCTGGCTTTTTGTAAAGCTTGAATATCTCATGCCCCTTCCACTTATCCTGTTTGTTGAAACCGAGATAAGGAAAGTACGCGTACGGAAAGAAGACAGTAAGTGTATGAGAGATCAGATCGAACTTACCGAAGTGCATTACCCAGATGATAGATATCCAGATGGTGATGAATTGTCCGGCAATTGGGATGAACTGTAACCAGAACCACCACTTTTTAATGTGGCACATCTCAACCATTATCCATGTGTTGTAGAAAGGTATCAATGCTTTCCACGGAGTAACGCCGGCTTTTTTGAACATGCCGTACAAGCCAATATGAAATCCAACGATCCAGATAATAAAAATGATCCAACCCATAGCGGTTAATTAAAGTGAGCAAAAATAGGGTAATTGCCCTACCAGCAAGAGGTTAGTAGGTACTTAGGTTGGTTTATTACAGTAGAAAAGAATAAGGAATAAGGAATGAGAAAGTATTAGCAACACTTCCACCTCCTGATTTCTTATTTAACGTTTCTTATTTCTCATTATCTAGGTAACACATAACTACTCACATCGTCTGCCGTGATGGTTTTGCCGGAGAGAATCACCAATCGTTCAACCACGTTTCGCAGCTCACGAATGTTACCTGTCCAGTTATGTTGCTGAAGTGCTTCAATCGCTTTTGCATCAATTGACTTTTTCGCCTGACCGTACTCGTCAGCGATATCTGTAAGAAATTTATCTACCAATAAAGGAATATCATCTCTTCTGTCGTTCAAAGAAGGAACATGGATCAGGATCACTCCTAAACGGTGGTAAAGATCCAAACGGAAATTCTTTGCTTCCACCTCTTTCAGCAGGTCTTTATTCGTTGCAGCAACCACACGAACATCCACACCAATTTCTTTGTCCCCACCTACTCTTGTGATCTTACCTTCCTGCAAAGCTCGTAGCACTTTTGCCTGTGCATCCAGGCTCATATCTCCTATCTCATCCAAAAAAAGTGTTCCGCCATTTGCCTGTTCAAATTTGCCGATCCGTTGCTTGATAGCTGAAGTAAAAGAACCTTTCTCATGACCAAAGAGTTCACTTTCTATTAGCTCACTTGGAATTGCAGCACAGTTCACTTCAACAATTGGAGCTTCTGCCCTATTGCTCTTATAGTGAAGCCATCTTGCTACCAATTCTTTCCCACTACCATTTTCTCCGGTAACCAAAACCCTGGCATCAGTTGGTGCAACTTTCTCAATCGTTTCCCTGATCTTTTTTAGTCCATCACTCTGGCCTACCATTTCTTCTACCTTCTTCACCTTCTTCTTCAGCACCTTAGTTTCTTTCGAAAGCTTATTCCGGTCAGTAGCATTTCGAATGGTGATGAGCAAACGGTTAAGATCTGGTGGCTTTGAGATATAATCAAAAGCTCCTTTCTTAACAGCTTCAACGGCTGTATCAATATTTCCGTGACCGCTGATCATGATGATGGGCAGTTCAGGATGCAGCTCAGTTGCTTTTTCAAGAAACTCGATACCATCTACCTTCGGCATTTTGATATCGCAGAGTACCACATCAAAGTTACCTGAGAGTTTTTTTAGTCCCTCTTCACCGTCGGCAGCTTCCTCTACTTTGTACCCTTCTACACTAAGAATATCTTTTAAAACATTCCTGATTGCTCTTTCATCGTCAACGATCAAAATATTGGCACCTGGCATAAGCTAAAGATTTGGCAGCGAATATAAGTTTAAGAGAATTACGATGTAATTCAACTACAAGCTTTACGCCACAGTCGCTTAAATTCTTCCAGAATTAGTTGATTAGTTCCTGCATTCTTACTAAAAGAGGTAGTTGTGCTGTATGGATTTTCACTTCAGCTTCTTCTATAGAGAACCATTCTGCTTTATCTACTTCAGGAAATGACTGCATCTTTCCACTCTTGGGTGGCCATTCCATTTCAAATGTATTAGAACTGATGAAGCATTGATCAAAATCAGCCTGAATACCCCAGGCTATGATCACCTTTCCACTTTTAAGTTTCACTTCGCCTAGCGTTAAAAACTGAGTTGTAGAAATTTCATTACCCGTTTCTTCCCTGAACTCTCGTTTGGCTACGGTTAAAGGATCTTCCCCTACTCCATACTCACCTTTCGGAATACTCCACACACCAGCATCCTTCTTCAAATAAAAAGGCCCACCAGGATGCACCAACAACACTTGCAATTGTTGGTGGTGCATTCGGTAAGCCAATATACCTGCACTGCATTTAGCCATGCAGCAAATTACAAAGCCTCGCAAGTTGCGAGGCTTAATTTTTTTTAGACGATTGATGCTTACAAATCATCTACCGTAGTAGTTCTTGTTGTTCTTCCTGTATCTAAATCTTCACGAACAACTGTTGTTCTTCTGCTACTTCCTCCACCAATCAAGGCAAAAAGGAGGATTATGAACACGATAATACCCACTACCCATATCCAGTTATTGCTGAACCAGTTTCCTGTATTAGCACTGATCTCCACTTTTGTTGTACTGGTGCTTCCACCACCACTTGATTCCTGTGCATACGTCAATACCTGGATAAATGTAAGTACTACAGTTAGATAAAATAGCTTCAACGAATTTGAAATTGATCTCATGTTTGTTGGTTTATAAGTGTGGAATTAATAGATGGATTATGGCGTGTGCTTTCTATCCTCAGTTGAGTTGTCTTCCATTTTATCAGCTTTGCCTAAATGTGTGGCATGCTCTATAGTTGGCTTGTGTTGCACACTGGCATTATCAGCTGTTGAAGATGCAGGCGAAGCTGGCTGGCTTTCATTATGTGGTTCCTTTTTGTTTTCGAAGCGATCGTCTAGTTTGGTATCCATACAAATACATTTTACAAAGCTGCTGCGACTTCTATGCCAGTAAATAAAAAACGTGACCAATTCTATTGATCACGTTCAGATTATGTATGTTAAGCAACTTAATCTTCCCAAAATATTGAACCTTGAAAAGATCGGATTACCTAAATATTGGGATTATTTTCCTTTGTCAGCTATTGCAATCAAAGCCGATCTTTTAGCAGATCTTCTGCTTCTAAGTCCAGCTATCTTAATTTTTGCTGGTACTCGTACTTCCTGCACTAGTCCAAAAAATAACGCTATTAAAAGTAAAGCCGTAAGCATAAGATTCGTTTTTATCGTCTAAGTATAAATGCCCTTCCTGTTTATCTAAAAGAAACCCGTGCCAGAAACATCAAAGGAGTGAAGCATTTTATCACTACTCTGATGCAACCATTCATCAGTTTACATAAAAAGATTCACCAACTAATGTGGATGAATGGAAATAAATTAAAGTGGATCAGCTTTTTTCGCTTGCCAGGAGTTCCATTTTTTCATGGAGCCATCTTTTTGCAGTAACCTGGCTTTGCTTTCCGAGTGGAAGTCTATCATGAATAAGACGCTCGATCATCTCACCATCTTCTTTTGAAGTAGCACCAGTTTCAGCCATGAGGTGATTTACCATGTACAAAACTTCCTCGCCCTCGGTTGAAGTGAAAAGGTTTCTATCTGGCTGACTTTGCAATTTACCTGCATCTTCTGCAGTGCTCCAGTCATAATCCTGATAAACCATGTCGGCTTTTGTATAAAAATTCATAGACGTTCTGTTTGAATAAGTAGGCTTGCAGATAAGTTAATCCAAAAATCGCTCCATACAGCTGTTAGAAAGCTATTTGGGTACAAGCTACATCAATTCTACGCCACTTTAGTTGTGTCACTCACTTGTACGTTCTGATTTCTGGTCAGCACCAGAAGAAACTGATGACTAAATTCCTCAATTACAGGTCAGTAGTGAGTCCAATTACAAATCGGCCTTTCTGTTTGTGATTGAAAGAACCGTCAAGATGATAGAAATATCCAACGTTCAGGTTCAAATACATCATCCCCATAAATTTCATTCGTACAATTCTGTTCAGCATCATTCCCACTTCATGATAGCCTTTATCAGGTACACTAAAGTTGACGGATTTGTGAGCTGCTGCATCTTTCAGTTTACCATAGAGAACATTGTAACCAAAACTCAATGTAGGAGAACTGCTCAAGCTTCTTGTAAGCTTTGCATTGTAAAACTTGAAATCAAAATCATGTTTCCAGTAAAAATTGATAAACCTATCAGAGTAATAGTCGTAAGGCAACATAGTTTGCATCCCACCGAAAACATAGAAAGATTGGTCCTCTGTTCTAAAACCATTTCCAGCGAACAGTTTACTCAAGGGTAAGGGCTTTTTACTGAACACTCCACCAGCCATCAACAAGAACTGCTCATTTCCAAGATGGTTGATGTGTTTCTGCCACTTAACAGCTGTAACAGCATGAACATACTGGTTCTTATCTGTATTTATCTCACCAAACTTAACCTTGCCGTACACAATAGGATACTTTGAACCGTTGGAGAGATATTTACCAAAGATTGGCGACATCCTTTCTGCATAGGCATATCTAAAACTAACAATGATCTCTTTGGTTTGAAACTCTTTCCACGGCTTTCCTGAAAGATCAAGTGTGTAGTTGTACTGTGGTGTGATCTGTTCATGATTGTATCCTACAACCGTACTCAGATATCCAAACTTCTTATACACCTCAACAGAGTAAGACCTAATCTTATCAACTCTGCCAAGTAAAAATCTTCGTAAAAAATTTTGATCAAGTTCTTCGTGGATCTGCAATCTTCCCGGATCCTGTAGGTCATTCTGGTAGTTTACACGGAATTTAAATTCCCTGTATCTATCAGCGTAAATTTCAGCAAACCCTCCATACTTCAGGTTCTTATCTCCAAAGCCATATCCAAACCATCCACCAACAGAAAACCTAGTGGAGAGATTCTTACTTGTTCTCAAACCAAAGCCAACTCTGCTCTTTTCATAGTTATTGAAACTATAAAAGCGTTGAAGATCAATATCAAACTTTCCGGCTGGAAAATATCCTTCAGAAAGCCGGTCCATATACAAGCTAATATTATCGAAGTGATGTTTATTTCCAATACTATCTATAAACTCGTAGGTCTTTTCTTCTTTTGAAGAAAGTGCGGCAGGTCTTATTTCAATCCACTCAGCATTTGTACGTTCATCAGCTTTAGGCTGCAACCTGGCTGTATGTGCCTTATCAAATTTAAAACCTTGTTGCCTACCGTAAGAGACTGAATCAATTGATGAAGTGCCTTTCATGTACATTTCCTGCCCTGCAAATATTCCTTTCCAATTAATAAAGTAATTCAACTGATCAGGAAACCACTTTCCATTTTCAAATGCGTATTGTTGTTCTATTCCTACTAATCTTCTGAGTGAGCTATCATAATGCTGAGCGATTAATTGAGAAATGGCAAACTGCTTAGAGCTGATGTATAAGGTGCCACTCAAGTTCTCCAGATCTTTTTTTGGTTTATAGCTGATAACCCAAACTGTATCAACTCCTGTAAGCAGTTCATCTTGTATCCTGAAATCAAAGCGTTGCCAGTAACCACTGCTTAATGGATTATGATAATCTTTACCGTTGAAATTTAGATAGTCGTTATAAGCATGGAAAGGAAGCACATCTGTTACCAGTGAAGTGAACCACGCTTTCTTGAAACCGGAAACTCGTGATGCTATCACATCTTCCTGCAATTTTTGAGGACGTTCCCATGTTCTTTTGCTATAAGTCTCAGTAATGAACATGTGCTGCTGTTTCATCCTTTCACGCCATTCTATAGCTTCAGCTGAAGTATCTCTGACAGAAATGGAATCAGAACCCAGGAGATCTACCGTTGTTTTGGAATATACCTTGCATTGGTACCAATCATATTTATCCGGATTATTTTTATTCCTGTTATTGATGGCATTCCCTAAGATACGTTTAAGTTTATTGGTAGAACTGCTTACTACAATCTCATCTAATTTCTTATCTGATGGCAATAACCTGATATAAAGTATAGTAGAAGTATCAGCATTATCTAAAACTACTTTCTCCTGCTGATATCCTAAATGGCTTACGAGGATGTAAGAGAAGTTTTTATTCAGCTTCAACCTGAATTTTCCGTTCAGATCTGCCATTAGCCCCTGCCTTGTGTCTGCAATTTTAATCGTAGCAAATGCCAGCGGCTTTCCCGTTGTATCTGTAACAACACCTTTAATAGCCTGGGCAAAAATTGAATTTGCAAAAAGGAAAAAAAAAGAAAAAGTGGTAAGGCGAAAAACAAGTTGCGGCATAATTCGAATGTAACGTTCAACTTTAGCTGAAGTTGTTAAAAGAAAGATAACTGCTGCCAATAGCTTGATTAAAACCCTGGGGTAAGCCTTTAATTTTGTTGCCCTATCCAAACAACTGAGTTGCCTGTACCAAACTCATTCTGCTCCCAGAGTTTGTTCGTTGGATCTTTGATCCATTCCCCATCAACAATAAGCTTATAACGATGTTTACCGGTGTTCAGGTAAACTGCGAGAGTCCAATATTCACCATCTCTTTGCATTGGTAAAGAATTCGGACTCCAGCCGTTAAAGTCACCTGCAAGATTTACTTTCTTAGCACTAGGGGCTTTTATCTTAAAAATGTAATTTGGATGAATGATGACGAAGGAATTTCCATCGTTCCCCTTCAGTGGATTTGCTGGATCGGCTATCCACTTACCATCAACTATAAATTTGTATTCATAATTACCTGGTGCAATAGCATAACTCAACTCCCAACCATTAGCTGTCTTCTCCATCAACAGTTCATCATCTTTCCAGCCATTGAAATTTCCGGTAAGAAGCACCTTTTTGGCATCGTTAAAACCAACCAGCTTAAAAGTGTAGGTTGATCCAAGTTGAATTACAGAATTATATCCACCAGTTCCATCAGGAACTTGGTTGTTGTTTTTTAGATCAGCAAGCCAATTACCATCTGCAATGAACTTGTAGGTATGTGTTCCTTCTGCTACATAAACAGGTAACTGCCACCCGGTAACAGTTCTTCCCATTAATAAATCTTTCTGCTTCCAGTTGTTGAAGCTTGCTGCAAGAAATACTTTCCTGTATTTACCGGAAGGATCGTCAAAAGAGAACGTAATGTTTGTTTTAAAATAAACAGAGTTTACGTTACCTCTTCCATCAGGTTCTTTCAGATCATTATCAGTATCTACAACCCAGTCACCATCAATTACAAACTTGTACCAATGTTTACCTGGAGCAAGTTTTACTTTAACGATCCATCCACTATCGGTCCTTTGCATTGGAAACGGAGTCTGTTGCCAATTGGTAAACGATCCTGCAAGCAACACTTCACTTGCACTAGTAGCCTTTCGCAAAAAGAATACAACAACAGAATCTTCTGTACGGAATGGATGCTTGTTCCTGAACTTGTTTACACCAAACCGAACATTTGTATTGACCAGAGGCTGTGCATTTTTATCATGTACGTCTTCCGAAAAGATGATTCGATCGGATGGATTTCCCTGAACATCAAAGCTGAACAACGGTTTACTTATTACCAGAAGAGATTTGCTATTGATCTCAACAAGCCATCCAAGCTTTTTCAAAGAATCTGGTTTGTTAGTCTTTAAAAAAGTTTTGAGATCAATATCAGCCAGATCAAAAGTGGTGATGAAAACATCCAGTTCTTTTTCATTGATCTGTTTGCCTAGTTCAATCACCATTCTGCCGTCTCTTATAAAATACTTTTTCACTAACGGTTGTGCCTGAAGTTCACTGATAGACAGCAAAATGCATATCAACAGGCAAAAGCCTTTGATGGAACGAGCTGATATGTTACGCATCATTTCCATATATACATCTTGCGTTGCACAAAGTTAAATCCTATTTTATGTAGCGACAGGAAATCAAATCCTAAAACCCCGTCAATACAGCCATTATACGAAAAACAGGTATTCTCCAGATTCGTGATCAGTACCGGCAAATTGCTGATAGACTCTGTTCCAACTTTCATCTCAGACAAACCTCCATATAAAGCATCAATCTGCCTGCTGCCTGAACCTGTAAGTTTAACACGACGAGATATCGTAACCAGCTCCATCACTCTATTCGGCAATTTACTGTTCAGAATATTTGTTTCAGCTGCACAATCAATTATCATCTTCAGTTTTTTACCAGCAACCTCTGTTGTTGTGATGATTCGATTATCCATAATGTCTATCGGAACAGTGGTATATGTCGTCTCATCCTTCAACATAGCACTGGTGTAAGTTGCCTCCATCTTTTTTGTAATATGCTGAAGGTGGATCAAGCCATTCTCAAAGTCAATAATCATCTCACAGCTCTTGAAAAACTCCAATCCTATCAACCCTAAAATTCTGATGTTCTTGCTGTTCTCAATATGACCAAGGTTAGCCATATCAGCCTGAATCTTATCGTAATTGAAAGTTCCAATGTTGAATTCCTGCACGATAGTCTTTAGTGCGGTAGCTGAAGAACCTGTTATTCCTGTTTGCTCAGCACTACTTTCTGTAGTGGTTTCATAATCCCGGAAATAAGTAAGGTTCAACACCAAACCCGGAGCTCCTGTGTCAAGAATGAAATTCCCTTCTGTTGAATCAACTCTAGCTTTTATCACGATCAGGTTACCTGCTCTGGTAAAAGGAATAGTTAGGCTTGGTGAATCAGTTCGGATGGAATAAGGATCTAGTCCATAATTCTCAACCTGTTTGGGAACTGCTAAATCATCAATTGGCCACATGGTAACATCTCCCATCAAAAAAGGAAGAACCGCCAACAATAATATATACAGTGAGCGAGGCATGAGGGTTTAGTGGCTCTAAGGTTTCGATTTAATCTTAAGCCTACTACTGAACTTATTTAAGTGGCACTATTTTGTTGTGAGTAACAACATTGCCAAAGCAATGTTAATGGGTTGTACCAACTTCAGCGTTTTATGGCAGCTTCGTTGCTACGCTCAGTTCACAGTTCTGGTTTCATGGCATCAACTAAAAGCGAAGCAGCCTGTCCTAAGCTTGTCGAAGGGTCGCAAGCACTTCATCGTTCAGTACAAAGAGCACCTATTTATCAATCGCATTTATCAGGTGGTGCTTCCCTTTCATCATGAACTTTTTACTTTGTTCAATAGCATCCATCACCTGTTCAAGAATTACTTCAGCAGGACTATTATAATCTATTGCCAATGGTTCTTTAAATCTTACAGAAAGTAATGAACCTGTTTTCTTGAACTTCAATCCCTTTTTATTGAAAGCTCTCCAAAAGCCGTTGATCACTACAGGTATAACAACAGGTTGGGTTTGCTTTATAATGTAAGCAGTTCCTTTTCTGCCTGGAGCAAAGGGTTTTGTTGTTCCTTGAGGAAAAGTGATCACCCAACTATTATTCAATGCTCTTTCTATCTTCCTTGTATCGGAAGGATCAAGACCTCTTCTCACCTCTTTACCTTCAGACCGCCATGTTCTCTTCACAGTTAATGCACCGCCAAGTTTAAATAATCGGCTTATGAAACTGCCGTTCATCGTTTCTTCGGCAGCAACGTAATGAACTTTCGTAAAAGGATTGAGTAAGTAGTATGGAAGTCCAAGTTTGTTCTGCTTCCGCCATTTTAGTGCACAGAAAATATGAAGGAACATAATCACATCAGCAAAGTAGGTTTGGTGATTACTAACAAACAGAACATTTCTTCGAGGAAGGTCTTTTATATGCTCTGTGCCTTCAATCTTGATCTTGTTGATTATTGCAAAACCCGGGTAGGTAAAAATGCCGACAACAAAATAAACAGCAGCTCTTACAAGCTTTATTTGCTTAAGTTTCTGGAGTAAGCTCATCGTTAGAAATTCTAAGGTGCGGACAAATGTAATGTAAAGAAATTGTTAAGCAACAATTGCACACTGGTTAGATTATGTAATCTTTACAGCTGAAACATCATACATCAAATTTTGAGCTATGAAAAATCTATTTATTGCTTTGCTGAGCTTACTCAGCTTAACTGCATTTGCACAAGACACAAGAAATCCTTATCCAAAAACCATCAACGTAAATGGTACGGCTGAATTGGAAGTAACACCTGACGAGATATACGTACAAGTGGAATTGAGAGAGTACGATAAGAAAGGTGCAGGAAAAGTTGATATTAAAACAATAAGAACCAACTTCTTGTCAGCTGTGAAAAGCATGGGTGTTGCAGATACTAGTGTAACAGTTCAAGGCTATAGCGGCTGGGATGGAAATTATTGGTGGTACAAAAAGAACAAGAAACAAAATCCTGACATGAAAGCTGGTATCACTTATTGGGTGAAGGTTAGCAGCACTGCTAAGATGGATGAACTGGTGAATAAGCTTGATGATGAAGCCACTCAGAACTTCTTTATTGCCAAAGTATCTCACAGTAAGATCCAGGAGTTCAGAAAGCAGCTGAAGATTCAAGCTGTAAAATCAGCAAAAGATAAAGCGATCTATTTAGCTGAAGCAATTGGCGAAAAGGTTGGTGAAGCTGTAACGATCAATGAACCTAATGAAGTTGGTTATTATCCTCAACCAATGTACAGAACAGCAAATGCAAGTGTACAAATGGAACAGAAGATGGGCGGTATTGGTGCAGGTGATGCTGCAATGAATGTTGACTTTAAAAAGATAAAGCTGCAGTTTGATGTGAATGTAATATTTGCATTAAAGTAGATGCAGTGGCACTAAGAGATAAAGAGTATAAGAAGATAAAGAGAGTTGAAGCAATTCAGCTCTCTTTGTATTAGCATTCTTGGGACGCAGAGGACACAAAGAACTCGTTTCTCTAATATCTTTACAGCCTTAAGCAAGGCATTTTTATGGCATTGAAGGCAGTGATTTTTGATATGGACGGGTTGTTAGTTGACAGCGAACCACTTTGGGCTGAAGCAGCAGATGAGGTTTTCAAATGGTACAATGTTAGTCTTACGCATGAGCAATATGCAACTACAACCGGCTTACGTACCAAAGAGTTTCTACAGTGGTGGTTCAAATATTTTAAAATAGAAGATGAGGAACTAAGCAGGGCAGAAAAAAAGATCACTACACTCATAGTTGATAAAGTGAAACATAAAGCAAGGATCTTACCTGGTGTTGAACACATATTCAACTTCTTTCATCGCAAGCAATTTAAAATAGGACTTGCATCTTCTTCTCCACTTGAATTAGTTGATGTGGTTGTTGAAATGACAGGCATTGGCAAATTGCTGAATGCTGTTGCCTCAGCAGAAAATCTTGCTTATGGCAAACCACATCCTATGGTTTATCTCAACTGTGCTGAAGCTTTAGGTGTTGATGCTACTGAATGTATTTGCTTTGAGGATTCGTTCAATGGACTGATCTCAGCCAAAGCAGCTAAGATGAAGTGTGTGGTAGTTCCAGCACATGCACAATTAAAAGATGAACGCTGGGGTGCTGCTGACTTAAAGCTTTCTTCTTTGCAGAACTTTGGGGAACTGCATTTTAATCTTGTA
>JANPIB010000222.1:0-3566 GCA_031424775.1 Chitinophagales bacterium
AAACCAATAAAAATTACCGGCAAGAATTCCTTGTACTTTCAACTCAGCAATAACGGCTCTTGTAATTTCTTCAGTAGGTAAGAACCAGCTGATGAATGAATAACTATCACCTGCAGGATCAGGAACAACCCTGAATGAAACCTCAGGTACCTTGGAAAGTATGTTTCTTAGTTGCTGGCAGTTTTTCTTTTGCAATTCAAGTACACGATCTACTTTTCTTATTTGAGCCAATCCAATAGCAGCATGTAATTCACTTATCCTGTAATTATATCCTAAAAACGGATGAAGATCAGCACCACGATCTGCACCTAAATGGTCATGACCATGATCTGTATAACCATCACATTTTGTCAGCAGATCTTTATCGTTCGTCATTACTACACCACCTTCACCACAAGTCATTGTTTTTACAAAGTCGAAAGAGAAAGTTCCGGCAGCACCAATTGTTCCAAGCAACTTTCCTTTGTACGATCCTCCGATAGCCTGGCATGCATCTTCTAAAAGTATCAAATCATGTTCTTTACATATTTCCTGCAATGCATCAAGATCAGCCATGCTGCCACACATGTGTACAGGCATTACACATTTTGTTTTTGATGTGATGGCTTTACGAACAGCACCCGGATTTAAAGTCAACGTTTCATCAACATCAACCAAAACAGGAACAGCACCAACACTCAGCACAGCTTCAAAGCTGGCAACAAACGTGAATGCAGGCATAATGATCTCATCTCCATAACCAATACCCAAAGCAGCCATTACCGTTGTAAGAGCAGCAGTCCCACTGCTGGTGAGCTGTGCATATTCGCATCCGAATTTTTCGCAAATCGCTTGTTCCAGTTCTTTGGATTTCCAAATGCCTTTTCTTGGTCCATCAAAACCATATCGCATCAGGATTCCGGTTTCCATCACATCATTGATCTCTTTTCTTTCTTCTTCACCAAAAAGTTCGTATCCAGGCATTGATATTAGTTTGTAGTTGGTAAAGGTAAATGAATGAGGAGAATTATTTAACCAGCTGATGTACTACTATCAGGCAATTGTGGAGCCTGTCCTGAGTTTGTCGAAGGATCACTCCTGTGTACGTTCTTAACCTTATTCAGCAATGAGCCGTCAACTTCATTAAACAAAAAAACTATTTGATCACCAGCTTTAGCTTACCCCAAAGTTCATTATCGAATGAGGATAATGCCAGTTGAGACTTGCCTGCACTGTTTCCCATTCTTATTACTACCAGGTTCTGAGATGGTACTACATAAATTTTCTGATCGTTCTTTCCCAAGGCTGCATACATATCAACAGGAGCGTTTGGCACTAAAGAGCCGCTAAAAACATTCTGTAATGTGGGCAACATATAGCTTGATTTGCCATTAAGCCAGGTAAGGTAACCATAAGAAAGATTCAGATTTTGCGAAGTACTAACCTGTGCATCAAAGTAATTGTTATCGTTCAGAATGTTTGTGCTGCTCCATACACCTTTATTTAATAACAGCAATCCGAACCTTGCCATACTTCTTGGTGTACTGTAGAGCACATTGTTATATCCTGACTTTATCCATAGACCATTCATGCCAATACGGTCCCTGACCTTCTGCTGAAAATAATTATTGTACGTAGTTCCGGTTGCTGATTCTACCACTTTTTCTAAAAGTGTGTAAGGCCCATTATGATAAGACCACCTTGTGCCGGCATCGGCTTTGAAAACCAGACAAGCAGGTGTTGTACAATCATCATCAGGTACACCATCATCAAGCCCAGTAGTCATAGTAAGCTGGTGCTTTACGGTAATTAGGTTTTCCTTTGCAAGTGGCAGAGCGGTCCAGTTATTACCCAAATACATCGAACTTCTATTGTTGATATTCAGCAGCCCTTCTTTTTGTGCAATACCTACCAAAAAAGCTGTCATTGTTTTACCGGCAGATGCCCAATACCAAACACTGTCAGCAGTAAAGCTGTCGAAATATTTTTCTGCTACGATTCTACCGTTTTTAAGAATAATAAAAGCTTTGGTATTTTTTTGTTGGAGATAAGTGTACAAATTATTCAGTTCAGACTCATTCCAACCTAATGCAACCGGAGTAACCCTTTCCCAGGAACTGCTTGTAGTTGGAGGAAAGTACATGGTTGCAGGAACAGATGGCTGCTGTGTTGAATCTTTTTTGCACGAAAGAAGAAAAAATAATAACAAAGGGAGGCATGAAAATAACTTTCTCATAATCAGTTTTGAAGAAGTTCAGACAATTATATCCGGATAGCGTTTAATGACTTCGTGAAACTTAATCAGAGATAGCATCATTATTGGGTAAGTTCTCTAAATAATCGCATCAGCAGGAATTCCGAAATGCTGAAAAGCTGACATCAATTTTTTAAAATTTTCTTCCGTCCTATTAACCCATATGTCCAGTTGACCTACTGTATCCTCTTAAGATAACAGCGTATCCTCCAACTAAAATATTCTCAACCTCCATTTTGCTGAGACTCAGAATAAAGTCGCGAAAGTCAGGATTGAATATATCCACTAATCGCTGTGCTTTCGTTCTGAAAAAATAGATTTATCCATACGTTTCGTAAAGAAATTAGGTTCGTTGTAAGTAACAGCGATCATAATACCGGCAGCCCTAAGCTTTTCTTCATTTGACTTATCGTGCCAATACCTGAAGTCTATATTGCCATCTCTCTCAAGATTTCTACTTTGAATAATTGATGTATCAACAAACCTGCGTTTCATAAATGCAAATTACTTAAACAGTAACAAATCTTCAGCTTCACTCTCATTATTGTTAACGTCTATTGCAGTCACCTTTAAATACCTGTTGATCTTTTTATCAGTCATTGGTAATTTGATGATCGTACTATTAAGTGCCGCAGAAGGAATAACAGCCAGTAAGAAACGGGAATCTTTGGTGGTGATATTATTTTCAGTTGAATAATATATAGCGTAATTCCGAACATCTGCACTCATATTCTTAAAACTAATTTTCAACTCAGCACCATTAAATGACACTTTGGATTGATCGAGTATCGGCTTATTTGGTGCTACACTATCTATCCATTTCATCGGAGGAACGATCGATGGCAATCGGTAATAATTATTTCTCATGCTATCATTCCAGCCATGAGGATTAACATTGAACGTTTTGCTGCTGAAGTATACACTGCCATGCACATTTGGCGTTTGCCTAAGGATCTGTAACTGTGCAGGTAGCTCTTTCGGATCTCTCCATGGTGCTTCGTTGTAGCGATAAATTCCATGACCTATATACAACTCTCTTCCATACACATTCTTACTCCACCAATCTAACAAAACGGTGTAATCTGCTAACTTATGACCAATCTGCCAATATAATTGAGGCGTTACATAATCTATCCAGCCTTCCTTTAACCATAAACGGATATCTGCATATAAATCATCGTAATTGGAACTCCCGTTGGTGTTACTTCCTTCAGCATCTTGTCTTTTATTCCGCCAGATACCAAAAGGAGAAATTCCAAACTTCACTCGTGGATTGATGTTCTTGATCGTTTCATTCAATAACCTGATGATGCTGTCCACATTTGATCTTCTC
>JANPIB010000223.1:0-38308 GCA_031424775.1 Chitinophagales bacterium
TTATTGCTGACCTCAAAGATTTTATCTTCCAAGGCGTAAAGTATGATGTAGTAGGTTATTTCATCATGTTTACAGGACCTGGTTTTCCAAATGGGCCAGAAACTGCTGAAGTTACCGGGCCTGCATTTACTCCTCAAATCAGACAGTGGATGGGTAGATGTGAAGAAGGAACGACAATTATTGTAGGAAATATTAAAGTTAGAGGACCAGGTGGTGGCCGTACTTTACAACAAGGGATTACTATTGTGTGCGAATAAATTATTAGTATGAAAAAGCTATTGATCTTAGGTATTGTGTTGATTGGTGCATTTAGTGTAGAGGCTCAGTTTACTGGTGGAAGGAAGAAAACTACTCCTGGTACAAATCCTCCTACAACGAATCCTCCTACGACAAATCCTCCTGGTACAAATCCTCCCACAGGTGGTGGAGGTGGTGGTGGACAAAAGCCAAGCAAAACCATTGATACGGCAAGTTCTACAACAGGAAAAGCTTTCGGAGGTACAGTAAAGCCTAGTATGAGAAACGTTTATGGTTATGGGGATGTTAATGATCTTCCCTCTGCTCGAATAAAGGAGAGGAAGCCATTATCATATGAACATCTTAGAGAAGATGACATCATGTTCAGTCATTTTATCTGGAGAGAAATTGATGGTCGAGAGAAAATGAATAAAGTGTTCAGTTATCCGGCAAAAGAGAATGGACAGGATCAGAGATTTATGGCTGTTTTGCTTGATGCAATAAAAAATGATACAACATTTTTAGCGTTCTCAGCCGATGATGATCGATTCACAACTCCCATGGGCTATGACACTGTAATGAAGATTGTTACAGGTTCATCCGGAAGTGAATTGGATACTCAGTACGTTCAAAATGCTTATGATCCCAATATCATTGACACGTTCATAAGTAAGCGAACAAATCCTTTTGCTCCAAAACCTGATTCAGTTTATACTTTCCGTATTTTAGAACAAGTGATGTTTGACAAAGAGAGTAGTAGATTATTTACTAGAATACTTGGTATTGCCCCGATAGTTAAAATTGGAACATCAGCAGCACCAGGTGTTCCTATGCCAGCAGGAGCATCATCAAGTAGTGCGAAAGCTCTTTTTTGGATTTATTATCCAGATTTGAGAAAACACCTCGCTAAGAGTTTTGCTTACAATGCTAAAAATGCAAGTGGAAGAATGACTTGGGAAGAAATCTTCGAAAGCAGATTCTTCAGCAGCTATATCATTAAGTCTTCTATGGATAATCCAACAGATGCGAGGCTGGCAGACCTGATCAAAGATCCTTTGTTCAGATTGCTTGAAGGAGAGAATATCAAAGAGAAGATATTTAACTACGAGCAGAATCTTTGGGCTTATTAATCAATAGCTAGTTTGAAATATTAAAAGAGGAGCTTCTGCTCCTCTTTTTTATTGAAAGCCCCTATATTTGCAGCCCATTTGGCGAGGTAGCTCAGGTGGTTAGAGCGTTGGATTCATAACCCAAAGGTCTCGGGTTCAACTCCCGATCTCGCTACATAAGCTGGAGTGCTGATAAACAAGCATTTCCAGCTTTTTTTATGCCTATTAGGAAGCAATTGTTCTGGAGACCTCTAACAAAATCCATAACAAAAATTGCTACTCAATGAAAATTCAATTGCCCAATGGGTGTTCTTGCAGCCAGTTGTCTGTTAATCCTAAGAACTGGCATACCAAAAGTGCCTCCACTACTATAGATTGGTTTATTTCTTACAGATTTTATGATTCTAAATTTGTGAAGCCTAAACAGGTGGCAATAAGAGGAATGAATTCCTTCAAAAAACTTGAGGAACGTCAAAATGAAACAAAAAGACTTATAGAAGAGGAACTAAAAAAGCTTCAACAAGGCTGTAGCCCTTTTGTCAAACAAGCCACTTCAGAAACAGGGCAAGATGATTCTAAGCTAAGTTTTCTAACCTCCTTAAAAATTGCATTTAAACATGTTTCAGTTTCGGATACAACAAAAATGGATTTGAAATTTTCTTTGAAACAAATTGAAGGTTCTATAAACATTTTAGGATGGAAGGAACTTCTCACAAGTGAAGTATCTAGGAAACACATCAGGAAGATATTAGATGGAGCAAGTTTATCAGATGATAGGTTTAATAAGAATAGAAGTTATCTGATGATTTTACTGTCTGTTTTATGTGAACTGGAAATGATTGAGCACAATTTTGCAAGAGATATAAAAAAGAGAAAGACTGTTAAACGCATAAGGGAAACTTTAAGTGACTCACAAAGGATTGAGGTGAATGATTATCTCACAGAAAACCATCCAGAGTTTCATCGGTTTCTTCATATTTTCTTCCATTCAGGGGCTAGAATAAAAGAGCTAATAAATATCAGATCACTGGATGTTGATCTGGCAAACCAAAGGTTTAAAGTGATCGTCAGAAAGGGTGGTAGCTACCAAGAGGTATGGAAAGTTATAAAAGATATAGCATTGCCTTTTTGGGAGGAAATAATGAATGATGCTACTCAAGAAGACTATGTTTTTAGTAAGGGTTTGAAACCAGGTAAGGAATTAATTAAGTCATATCAAATAGATAAAAGATGGTACAGACTTGTAAAGAAACAACTGGGTATTACTGCTGACTTTTATTCTCTAAAACATTTGCACACCACTGAAGTTGTAGATTTTCTTGATGCGGAAAAGGCTGCAAAACATAACAGTCATTTATCTACTAATATGGTGAACCAGGTCTATGATGTAAAAAAACATTCCAGAAATAATGGTCAGGTAAAATCTTTGGAAAACCCCTTTGCATAATTTAAAAGAAAAGGTGCATTGGTTAATTCCTTTGCACCTATTTTTTATCTGCATCATGAGTAATCAGCATTGAAACATCTTCACTCCTTTTGTTTAATTCTTCAATTAGTGATTTAATACGGCTTACTCTATTCTTTTCACTGCCTTTATAGGCATACTTAGGGTTAATGCAGTAGAAAGCACTTTTAGCACTACCAAGCAATATTAACAACCCAAGTTCTTTCAGCTGTGATACATATTTAGTGAGCTTGGACTTTGTAAATTGGTTTGAAATCTTTGTTATTCTTTCTATGTGTTGTTTGAATTCCTCCTTCAAGCCAGCATCAACGGTAATATTATTGCTCTTGTCGTTCATGCTTTCACACAAGTAGTCATAAAATGCTCTTTCCTTTTCGTTTAATTGAATAAGCAAATGTTGGGCATTGAAAAAATGTTTACAACCAGAGCTCACAAAACCTTCCTCAACAGTTTTGACTTTCCCATTTTCCTGAATAGTAGCTTTAACCTTAGAATATTTGTTACCGCTCATTTGAATATTTGATGGTATCAATGATACTATTAATTCCTTTACAAGATGTTAATAATCAACTGAACTATCGGCAATTGAACGTATAGACTAGAATTGTTCTTTTTAGGACGTCAGTTTGATATTATACTGGCATAAATTTCATTCATGAGCAAAATTAAACTCAATAACAAGCAACAAGAACATCATCAGTTCACCAACGAATTTATTTTAAATGAAGTTAATGAAGTGGGCTATAAATCAAAGTCAATGAATCGAATTATTGGCATGAGAAGAAGTGAAGGTGTAAACCTTCCTAAAGAGCAAAATATAAAATTCTCGAATATTGGTGTATCAATTTACCCTGAGTTTCTGCCATATATAATGAATTTGGAAGGGTGTGCCGCTAAACTAATCACATATTTGCTACTTTTCAGAGTTAAGCCAAATTTGGGGGTCTTCAAATGGAATGAAGAAGTAATAACTGAGTTTATCAGGTGTTGTCAAGCCGCCAAACCAACTAAAGCACCCTATAAGTTAGAAACTGTAAAGAAAGCCATTAGAGTACTTGTAAAGAACAATCTAGTGTGTTCAGTTGAGAGAGGCAGGTATATTATTAATCCATTAATGGCAGCCCCAAATGAGGCAGTCAGGAGACAGTTGATAAATGACTATTCTAAAGCCTTACTTAAAAAGCGTAAGCATGTAGATGACAGATTTTTCCCAATGTATAACTAAGTGATCGCTGCACTTCCCTTTAATCAGGACTTCCCTCACGTTTGTATACCAGAGGAAGCGACTTTTGGGTTTAAATATTACTGAGGTAGGTTAATAATATTACTCGTGATTTAGTCTCTCCTCTTATATGTGTAAAATCTAAGAGCACTTCCCCATACCCTAGCTGTTAGTTAGGTTGGAACCTTCTATGCCCCTGGCTCTCCAAACCTACATTATATAACAGTTTTATCAACTTAATCTCATTTTTGTGAAAAACAAACCCAGATTTGTTGCCTTTGCTGGTTATGTAACAACAACCAGATGCCTTCATTATTTCTACTTCAATAAGAGCTTGTTTTCAATGGTTTTAGTTTACAGAAATCCTTTAGGCGGCTTCATACACTACACTGTCAGGAAGAGGCTCTATTGCAAGTCTCAGCTACCTTTCTAAAACCTCATCTACAGAACAAATCCCAGCTTTTTTCAGGGAAATCGGTGTCCAGTCTTCACACCAACGCATCAAAAACACATTCCAAGTTGCATAGCGACGTAAACCCATTAGAACTTGTAATGGTTTTAACTTGCTTCGTGAATCTGGACTCCACAAACCTGGATCTGTGGTCATGTCTCATAATTACTCTTTGTTGACCACATATCCTTTTGTTCCTCAGTGTTAGAGGTCACCTTCAGCTCAATTTGTTGCGTCAAAGTTTTCCGGCACAAAAACCCACCCAAATAAACCTATGGTTTATGCAGGATAGAAAACTTCTCCTGTGTTAGGTACGGAGTTGCACTCCTTTACCCCTAACCCCAACAAATTGAATGACCAGGACGGTGACAAAGGCAGGTATCAATCCCAATGATCAATTAAACATAAAATCCAGATTAGACTGCCAAGCACCTGAACATATAATTGATCATTGGTCTTGCTATTTGATAGGACAGACAAATCAAACTTAAATCACAACCAACATTATGCAAAAACAAATCAACCAACTAGCTGAGATCACAGTCTCCTACACTCCATCTACAGAACCAGGGTATGTGATAACAACTTCTAATGATGCTTATAAAGCACTGTTTAACTTCTTTCCAAGTGACTCGATTAGTTTACAAGAACGATTCATTGTGTTATACCTAAATAGAAGCAATAAGGTGTTGGGTATTTATCCTGTCTCTATAGGAGGCATTACAGGTTGTGTTGCCGATCCTAGACTTATTCTTGGGGTTGCTGTTAAGATTGCTGCTACTGCAATGATTTTATGCCATAACCATCCTTCTGGTGCAATGAAACCATCACAAGCTGATCTTGATATGACAGAGAAGATAAAACAAGCTGGAAAGTATCTGGATATTATTGTGATGGATCACATCATTGTTTCACCAATCGAAGATCAGTATTACAGTTTTGCTGACTCAGGAATATTATAACTATAGGAGATGCTGTATTTTGTTTACTGTCTAGCAATGTTATTATCCTAGGTACAGGCAGGTTTCTTTTGAGATGGTACTCCTTTATCAAAACCCCTGAAAAGAAATTATTAATTTAGAATGAATTATTTTAGTACTCAATATGGGAGAATTATACATACCCAATGAAACAGAAATTCGTGGTCCTTGGTTTATTGATTCTAACGATCTGGAAGAATTGGATGCCGTTATCGAGTTTATAAACGATAAACTTAGAGAATCTAAAGAGAAAGAATATCGAGCTGCAGCCCAGTTATCTGTTGAGAAGAATATTTATGCTGATATAGATTCAGCCATTGCTGCTGCAAAAAAATACGATGTTGATAAATACGAAAAAAAGGTAGTAATTACAGCAAAGGATAACACCCGTCTTATTGATGATTCGATTAAAGGGCTACTAAAGGATTACAAGATCAAAACGCTGCATGTAAAAGACTTTCATATCCATATCCAATTTGACTACAGCACAAAATTTGAATTGACCATCACACGGAAATATGATGGTGAACTGAAATATAAAATTTATTGTAGTGATTCTGACTGTAAGGATGAAATTCGTTATAAGGTCGATTCTTGGATAGATAAACATCATCCGTCTAAAGGAAATCAAATATGGAATCGGTTTGCTTTTTTATTCGGCATGCTTTCTTGTTTCTTCATGATGTTTACTGTACCCTTCATGATTAGTATTGAATCTCCAAACATGCAGGCTCAGTACAAAAATCAAATTGATTCATTAATACGGCAAGGGGTAACACAAGAAAATCAATCAAAGTCTATCGAGCTACTTTTAAAATATGAATCAGGCTATGTACCTACAGGAGCTAAGGAAGTTGTGAAGATTAACAAGCTTCCAATTCGATTAGGCACTACCTTTTTACTTATATTTCTTCTGTCCATTTTTTATCCAAAAACAACAATCGGAATTGGTAAACATAAGTCACTTTTAAAGTTCTACAAATTTTATACAGTTGCGGTACTTGTGACCTTACCAGCAACTTTCATTTTGCCAATAATTGTTGAATGGATAAGTAATTTCATCAAAGGATAAGAGGTTTTATAACTTCATTATTATTAAAATTATTCAGACCATGCCTCCACCAGAACAAAAAAGAATAGATGTTTCAACCATGATTTCGGTTATAGCATCAATGCTTCTATGTGCTGGGATAGTGGGACAATCAGTGTATTATTTCTTTTTCAACATCCCTATTACTGAATTTCTAACCCTTAGTGAAGTCCTAACATTGTTTGCTCAAGAGGTGATGCGATATATTCTAGTATTTTTTATAATTTATGTGTTAACATATTTAAGTAATACCAGCAAAACGGGCTTTTCAATAAAGAGAACATTTCTTCGATTTGTTCAGGGTAATTCTAAAATAGATAGGTTTAAAATATATGCTATTTATAGAAAAAATTCAATGTATTTTTTTGTATTTGGACTTATATCATCAGTAGCTTTTTTCCAAGCAAAGGAAAAGATCGCTTATATATTTTCTTTATATTTCAGTATAGAAGTATTATACTTTTTTGTTAGATTTTTTAGGTTTGAGTATCTGAGAGAGCTTAAATTGAAAAAACAATTGAAAAAAAAGTATGAAACTTTTGACATAACATTCCAGTTCGCTTTGCACTTCATCTTTTTCATAGTTATATGGTCTATGATAGACGTGCAGCGAGTAAAATATCAACAGAAATTTATCAACGTAAGTTTTAAATTAATGTCTGACTCTTTAGTTAAATCTGATTCTTCTGCTTATTACATTGGACAAACAGATAAATTTTTGTTTCATTATGATTCAAAAAAGGACAAGACAACCATTTATAGAAAAGAGGATATCAAGGAGATTTATTTTGGGAAAATAGACTACTTACATTTCTATTATGAGAATAAAAAATAAGAGTCATTTAGCCAACAAAAATTCCATGCAGTATTAAGCACTAATTACAAACTAAAATTCAAATAACTCCTTTGGATGAACTTCTAGAGCTTTTGCAAGTATCTTGACAGTTGAGATAGTTGTGTTGCTAATTCCTCTTTCTATCTTAGCTATTTGTGAATACTCTATGTCTGCTTCATAAGCAAGTTCCATCATTGTCAATCCCTTCGTTTTTCTAATACGTCTTAGATTCTCTCCAAAGGCTTTACAATACTTTATATCACGAGTATTATTCAGCAGAGCAAAGTGGCATTAAAGCCATATTTTTACTATGGCATAAATGCCATATTATATGCAGTTTTATTATAAAAATTCAGCTAAGGTTACTGTGAAAGGCAAAACCTATGTTGGTATTGAAGTAGAACACATTGATAGAATTGTCAGTTCCTTTTTAGATAAGAATGACAAAATCATATCTTATCTAGATTATACAGGCTTAGTTATGATGCCAATTGAAGTAATTAAGGATAAAGGGTTTGATTTCAGTATTCAAGAGCAACCAAAGGGTAAAAAAATACGGACAGAATTGCCTAAGCAAGGTGGATATTCTGGTGACAATTTGGATTTTGATATTGACAGAGATGGAGTCGTATGGTTGGTTGAGAAAACATTATATGAAATTGAGTTGCACCAAAAGTTGAAAAGATTGAATTCAAAAATGACTTCTATTAAGAAGCAAATTCAAGATGTATTATATCTGTTGGAAGAGTTGGATCATGCTGATGATTATGAGGCTATGGGTAAACAAATGAAAAGGGAGCAAGATGAGAAGTATGATGCTTATGATTATGGAAATAGAATGATGCAGAATGAGCTTTCAGACCAGGAAATTAATAAAATGAATGGTGAAACAAACGGTTTTTATGGTTTTGAATGAAACTTAAATAATGGTAGAAACAAAACTATTTCTTAGTGCTACTCCAAAACTCATTGACCACAAAAAATCGAAAGAACTTGTCAATGTGTTTATCAGAGCTTGTAATAAACTTAACATTGGCATTTTTGAACCGTACATTAATGAAGAAAGTATCTTTGAGAACTCAAGCAAATATGTGTTTTTGAGTCGAACCAAAGAATTATTTGATAGCCTACTGGTAACCACAGGGCATAGTTTTGAGGTTCAAATGAAAGATTCAGTTTGTCAAGGTTGCTCAACAGGAAGAAAGGTTAATCATTTCACAGTTTTAAGTGAAGGAACTAAGGTTGGAGAGTTTGCTTTCCTAATTGATACAGACATGGGAATTCTGAAGGATATCTATCGGTGTTATGACTATGAAGGATGCATGAAAGATGAAATTGGTAAGCAACAAGGATTGCCTTCAATCTATATAAGTAGTGAAGTAGTAGCTAAGTTGAAAAACGACCTCTAACAAAAACTCTAACAAAATCATAGATTTAATCAGTTTTTAGAATGATTGCACTAATAGTATACAGCTGGGATCAGGTAAAAAGTTGGATTCATAACCCAAAGGTCTCGGGTTCAACTCCCGATCTCGCTACAAAAAAGCCTTCTGATTTCAGAAGGCTTTTTCTATTTATTCTCACCAATAACTGATTATCTGTAAGTTCTTTCAGTTGGCTGACCTCCGGTTGTACCTGGAGTATGTTGTACTGAAGTTCCCATACTTGGTGTTGGAGTCGCTTTTGATTCAATATGACTCTTGAAATTGGCTACATCTTCACGCACATATTTCTCTACCATGGGATTCATCATTTTAGCAATACCTCTTCCAATATCACCTGCAGGAGGACGATAAGAGATCACTATATCCAGCTTGGTTCCTTGTCCACCTAAAGCCTCTTCAAACACTACTTTGCCGGCATTTTCTATGGTTGAATTTGGGATAGATTGCCAGGCGATTTTCCTGTTTTCTTCCTCTTCAACGATTTCTGCTTCCCATTTTATTACACCAAGATTACCTGGCATTAAGGCTTCCCAATGTGAACGCTTATTATCCTGTTCTCTTACTGTTTTTAAATGTTTCATGAACAGCGGAAGGTTCTCTAATTTCCTCCAGAATTGATACACTTCATGCTTTGGTTTGTTCACCACCATGGTTGTTCTGATGTTTACTGAACCTGAATGTACCTGGGTTTGATTATTAGTACCCAACATACCATACAAAGCACAATTTCCAGAAGCACCTCTGTAAACAAGGTATCCACCTAAAGCGGTCTTTAGTAAACCAGATAATGGGTTGTTGAAAAGGTTACCAATACCATTGGTGAAAAGTAGAGCACCAACCGTGGATGATACCATTCTTTCAGGCCAGCTAACATTTACCATATTGCTAGAGCTGAGTTGCGGTACACTCGACTCTGAGCTTTGATCATGAGAAAGACTATTTTCTTGATTCATCATAACTGCTTTTTGGCAATGTAACCTCCAAAACCTTGCTCATTTCAGCAGCTGGGTAATCTTTTGGATATCAACCCTTAACAGCAGCCTTTTACTTCATTTGAGATTAGCTGAGTAAGGTTTTACACAGCTAAAGCTTTTCATCGTGTTGAGAAATATCCAACCCCACAACTTCTTCATCTTCTGAAACTCTAAGTGGTGTAATCAGATCTGTTATTTTAAGCAGCAGTAAAGTACCAAGGAAAACAAATACTGAAACAACAATCATTGCAACAAGATGTACAACAAACAACTTTGTTTCGCCATAAGCTAATCCATTTATAGTAACAGCAGGGTTGATCTTGTTATGAGCGAAAACACCTGTTAGTAACATGCCAACCATTCCGCCGACCCCATGACAAGGAAATACATCAAGCGTATCGTCAATGGAAGTTTTTGTTCTCCATTCAACCATGATGTTGCTTACAATGCTACTCACCACACCAATAATAAACGATTGAGGAATTGTTACAAATCCTGCAGCAGGAGTAATTGCAACTAATCCAACCACAGCTCCAATGCAAGTTCCCATTGCACTTGGTTTCCTTCCTTTGACTGCATCAAATATGATCCAGGTAAAAGCTGCAGCAGCTGATGCAGTAGTTGTTGTAGCTAATGCAATTGCAGCAAGACTATCAGCATGAAAAGCTGATCCTGCATTAAATCCAAACCATCCAAACCAAAGCAATCCTGTACCGAGCAAAACATAAGTTATTCTTGCAGGATTATGACTTGGTTGATTCCTCTTCTTCAAGTACAAAGCACTTGCTAAAGCTGCCCAGCCTGCACTCATATGAACCACCGTTCCTCCAGCAAAATCTAAAACTCCATACTTAGCCAGAATTCCATCGGGATGCCAGGTTGCATGAGCCAAAGGACAGTAAATGAACAAGCAAAAAAGTATAATGAAGAGAATATAGGAAGTGAATTTAATCCGTTCTGAAAAAGCTCCTGTGATCAATGCCGGAGTGATGATAGCAAATTTCAATTGAAAAAATGCAAACAATACAAACGGAATAGTGGGAGCCAACTTCCACGGCTCACCATCCAACACACCTTTCATCAGGAAGAAGGTTTTCGGGCTGCCAACTACTCCACCAATAGAATCTCCGAAGGATAAACTAAATCCAATAACCACCCAAACAATGATGATCACAGCCATTGCAACAAAAGCTTGCAGCATGGTGCTGATCACATTCTTTTTGCTCACCATTCCTCCATAGAAAAATGCCAAACCCGGTGTCATCAACAACACTAAGCCTGTAGCAGTTAACATCCATGCTGTGTCAGCCGTGTCTATGTTTTGCGTATTGATTTTTTCTGGAAGATTCGGGAATACAAAACAAAGGATAGTAATTCCCAATAAAAGGAGGAAAGGCAGTAATGCAAGTTTTCTTGTCACAGCTGTGTAGTTTTGATTTTGAAACTATGGCAAGCAAACAAATCCGTTCCGAATATAGGTGTTTTATTTTCTTCCAGGGTACTGTTTCAGTGCCTCTTCCAAACAGTCCATAGCACTATTAATGGATGTAGTGTTTAGCACATAAGCCAAACGAACTTCTTGCTTACCCAATCTAGGTGTTCCGTAAAATCCAGTAGCTGGAGCCAGCATTAATGTTTGTTCGTTGTGATCAAAAGATTCTAATAACCATTGGCAAAATTTATCTGCATCATCAATTGGTAGTTTAGCCATAGCGTAAAAAGCACCTCCTGGGTTCGGACAGAAAACGCCATCCATCGCATTCAATCTTTTTACAATTAAATCTCTTCTGCTTTTGTATTCTGCTTTTGTAGTGTCAAAATAGTCAGCAGGAAGATCAACAGCAGCTTCTCCAGCAATCTGTGCAAAGCTTGGTGGACTTAATCTTGCCTGTGCAAACTTCATTGCAGCATCCAACACCGATTTGTTCTTCGTAACAAAAGCACCGATCCTTCCACCACAGGCACTGTATCTTTTACTGATCGTATCCATTATGATCACGTTGTCATCAACACCAGTTAAATGTCCAGCACTAAACTGTTTGCCTTCGTAACAAAACTCACGGTAAGCTTCATCAGAAAATAAATAGAGATTATGTTTTAGAATGATGTCCCTCAACTGCTGCATTTCTGCTTCGCTGTATAAATATCCAGTAGGATTATTGGGATTACAAATAACGATCGCTTTTGTTTTGGACGTGATCTTCTTTTCGATCTCTTCAATTGGAGGCAAAGCAAATCCACTTTCAATATGAGATGTTACAGGCACGACTTTCACATCTGCAGCAACTGCAAATCCGTTGTAGTTGGCATAGAAAGGTTCAGGAATAATTACTTCATCCCCGGCATCAAGACAAGTCATAAAGCCGAATAGAATTGCTTCGCTGCCACCAGTGGTAACAATGATCTCATTTTGGTTCACATGTATTCCGACACCCTCATAATATTTTACCAGCTTCTTGCGGTAACTTTCATTACCCGCACTGTGGCTGTATTCCAACACCTTAAAATCTGAGTTACGAACTGCATCCAACACCATTTTTGGCGTCTCAATATCAGGCTGACCAATATTCAAATGGTAAACCTTAATTCCTTTCTTTTTTGCTGCTTCTGCGTAAGGAACCAATTTCCTGATTGGTGAAGATGGCATTTTTTGTCCACGCTGGCTGATCTGTAACATGCGGCAAAGATAATCTTCGATTCGACATTTGAAATCTGAGGTTTGAGATTATGGAGCAGAGGTTCGGTAACTCCGATTTAGCTTTGCTTGCTACGCTCAGTTCAAGGTTCCACTTTCATTGCATCGAATGAGTGTAGCGTTTATCCTGAGCTTGTCGAAGGATCGCACTCTTGTGCTGAAGTACATCCATGAGCAATGCTCAGCTTCATCAGTTTACTTAGCTTTGCTGCCAATGGAACCAACTACCGGTTATCGTTTTTCTAATGTACAAGTATATATCCTGTTTGCAGTGGTGGTGTTTATTCTTTTCTTCAAACTCAATTCACCTCCAATTTATATACTGGACGAAGCTCGTAATGCACAAGCAGGAAGGGAAATGTTTCAGAAAAAAGATTATATCGTTCCAACCTTTAACGGAGAACTTAGAAGTCATAAACCTGTGCTTCATTATTGGTTTATGCAGCCGGCTTATGCAGTGTTTGGCGAGAATGCTTTTGCAGCCAGGTTTTTTTCGGCTATAATGGGTGTACTTACCATTTTGATTACATTCTTGTACACAAGAAAATGGTTAGGACAATCCGCAGCTTTCTGTTCTGCTCTTGCCTTAGGATTAAGCACTCATTTTTTGTTTGAGTTCAGGTTGGCAGTTCCTGATCCTTACCTCATTTTCTTCAGCACACTGGGAACCTTTGCAGCTTTTGCATATCTGCAAAAAGGGTTAAGATCACAACTGTTCTTAGCTGCTGTTGCTTTTGCTTTAGCATCACTTGCGAAAGGTCCGGTTGCTATTGGCTTGCCTGGTATTGCTTTATTGATCTGGGTGATTTGGAAAAAGAAATGGAACAGGGTTTTTAATTGGTCAATAATTATAGCAGGCATTATTTTCTTGGGTGTTGCCCTTCCATGGTATATAGCAGTTCATAAAGCCACAAATGGGCAATGGACAAATGAGTTCTTCTTCCAGCACAACTTCAATCGTTTCTCTGAAGAAATGGAAGGTCATGGTGGGATATTCATCATCACCATTGCAATTGTCCTGATCGGAATGTTACCGTTTACTTCTTTCCTTGGCGAGATTATCCGTAAAAGAAAATCCATCTTTAAGTATGAGTCTGTTCAATTTGCTGCAATAGTCACCTTGGTGTTTACAGGATTTTATTGTGTTTCGAGTACGAAGCTTCCTAACTATCCAATGCCTTGCTATCCTTTTTTTGCTATTGTGCTTGGGAATTTTATTTCTGAGTTGATCAGCAATAGAACAACATCTAAAAAATATCCGTTATGGATAGTGTTTGCAATAATGTTAGCAGTTCCAATTGCAGGCTACTTCGCCATTCAGCAAGAAGTAGAAGCAAAACATATCAGTTGGGTTGCATGGACTTTAATGGTCGGAGCATGGATGTTTGTTTCGTTCTTAGTTGCAAACCGAAAGCAGCTTGACTGGTTTAAACGAATAATGATGCTTGCTATTTCTTATACATTCTTCAACATCATCTTCCTGCATGTAGTGTATCCAAGATTGTACGAGCAAAATCCTGTGAGCAAAACCATTAACCTTGTAAAGCAACACCAGCATATCTATGCTTACCAGATATACAATCCAGGTTACAACTTTTATTTGAACACCAACATCAAAGAATATCCATCGCTTGATTCAGTTAAAGCTAAACTTGATCAATACCCAGATGCTTTGATCATCAGCCGTAAAGATTTCGCTGATACATTGAAGAAGTTAGACTTACAGATTATTGCTGAGCATCACGATATTTTTGAATCTCCCACAACCATCATTTTAAAGAAAAATGCAGCAAAGCCTTAATACCAGGTATTTCTTTATTGGCTCTCTTATCTCTTTGCCGGTTGCCGGTTTGCTTTTCTGGCTCACGTATGATCGTGGAATGAGAGAGGCTTTCTTGTTTTTAAATGGTAATGGTGGCTTTGCAGTAGATCAGTTCTTTCGGTTCTTTACTTATTTCGGCGATGCGATTCTCTGGATCCCGATGTTGGCGTATTTTATTTGGAAAAAGAAAAAACTTTATCTCGCTTTAGCTATTGGGAGTTTTGCTATTGTAACCATACTGGTGCAGATCTGTAAATACTTCGTTGTTCCGGATGCACCCCGGCCTACCACTCTCATTACAGATGGCTCTTTTATTCATACGGTTCAGGGTGTGGCGGTACATTCCATCTCCAGTTTTCCTTCAGGTCATACCGCAACAGCGTTTACTTTTTTTCTTATCATTTGCCTGATCACTAAAAAAAGCTGGTGGTTGCCATTAGGCTTTATTACTGCTTGTTTTGTCGGCTATTCTCGGATTTACCTGGCTCAACATTTTCCATTAGACGTTGCTGCAGGAATAATCATAGCCATTGTTTCTGTTGGGATATCCATTCCTTTTCAGCGGTGGATCGATAAACGTAATTTGAAAGTTTCAGAAGATGTTAAGGCATAAAAAAAGCTGCTCCATTTAGGAACAGCTCTTTTAAAAACAAACTCGATTATTTAACCATCTTGGTGAAAGCAACCGGAGTTGATCTCAACAAATATTTTACTTCGTCACCATCGATCAATTTTGCTACGAAGAATACTTTGAATTCGTTTTTACCAGATTGCATTGGTAATGCATCGTAAGGAATAAAGAACTCAACATCTTTTGTACTTCTGTTCACTGTATATTTTTTACCTGCAGGCAGATTAAATACCTGTGAAGTTCCAACGATTGAATTATCAGGATCTTGCTTGTGAGGAATGAAGTTATCGTCCTTATCAAGAATGTAAGCAATGAATACTACTTTACCTTGTCTTCCTTCTGTGCTGATGTCGAAAGTAGGATAATACGAGAAACCTTTTTTTGTGGCATTATCCACTACGCCAGTTTTTGCAAATCCAGTGATCATGAAACGTGGTACTTCAGTAGCCCTGTCAATTCCAGCTGGTGGGTAACCGATCTTAGCAAGCTGCTTATCACCTTCAGAAAGAAAGTAGTTAGACTTTACGGCTGTACCATCAGTAGTCCAGTTGCTTTTGATGTAATAGTGCATGATACTCTTAGCATCATACTTAGTACCGTTTGTATAGCTGAGTGCAAACGTTTGGAACAGGTTGTAATCGATTTCTTCTTTTGTCCAGCCATCAGAAGCCATGATGTCTTTGTAAACCGCTTCTTTGTTCCACTTAATGGTAGAAACCGGGCTAAAATGTTCGTGAAGGAAACCAATTGCATGTCCTAATTCGTGCATTACAGTTCCTTTCATTTCAGTTGGGTAGAATTTACCCTGGTAGAAGAAGTTACTTGTATCGATGTTCATTGTTTGCTGATCTTGAGGAACAGTGTTGCACTGGAATCCAAGGCTTGAATTGTGTCCTAACCCTTCAGCTAACAGGATACGGATATTGGTTTCACCATACTCAACAAATTCGAACTTCAGGTTTGCATATTTTTCCCACTCTCTTGCAGCAGCAATCACGAGGTCTTTCAATTTCTGGCTACCAGAAAGTATTTTCACTTTCAGCGTAGTACCATTGTTCCAGAGATAGTAGTTGTCTAACAGCCCTCTGGGAGTAGTGGTGTCAGCGCTCATGGAGTAATTCTTTTTGGGCATTTTAGCACTACAGAACATCTGTGGTCCGGTAGTTACTTTTTTCTGGGCTATACCTTGTACGGCTAAGGTGCATAGCATTGCAGCTAGTGTTAAACGAAACGTTTTCATGTGTTGATCTAGTTTAAGAGGTTTTAAAAATACGGTTTTATGTTGTGTAAACAATGCCTTTAGGGCTTGTTGCAGTTCTTACGAAGACTTGTTTGGTTTGTTTTGGTTGTCTATCGCAGTTACGGGAATAGGATGTTAGAGTGAGGTGGTTTACACATGGTAGCTTTTCTATTTACATTTCTTTAGCATTTGTGCTATATCGAAAAATATTTAGGCTCTTGTTCTTTGTAAAACCAATGCTCATATATTTGCACTCCTTTTAAGGAATCGGGAGGTAGTTCAGTCCGGTAGAATACCTGGTTTGGGACCAGGGGGTCGCAGGTTCGAATCCTGTCCTCCCGACTGAAATCAAAAGAGTCATAGATTTATGGCTCTTTTTTTATGTTTGATTGGGTTTGTTTCATTGAATCAAGATCGGAATCAATGCAGCTAGAAAGAAAGATAAAAGCAAGAGGTATTAAAAGTGTGGCTAGAAGTTAATCAATATGTCTTAGTTCAGTCCGAGTAAGAATATTCCGCTGTGATAGCGGAAGGGTCGCAGGTTCGAATCCTGTCCTCCCGACTGAAATCAAAAGAGTCACACAATTGTGGCTCTTTTCTTTTTTACAGCCATCAAACCATAAATTTGCCTGACTTTGGAAGCCAGCTTCAGTAGTATTATGAAACTTCTGTTGCGTCGCACTCTTGTACTGAATCAACTTTGCTCAGCATTGTAACGAACGTACAAGTGAGTGACACAACGAAGATGACCAGAGAACCAAAAGCCGGCTGCCAAATAAACAATACCTCATGGGAAGAATATTCGAAGTTAGAAAAGCCACCATGTTTGCCAGGTGGGATAGAATGGCAAAACAGTTCACCCGTGTTGGAAGAGAGATCGCCATTGCTGTAAAAGCTGGTGGACCAGATCCTGCCACGAATCCGGCCTTGCGTCGTTGTTTTCAAAATGCGAAGGCAGTGAATATGCCTAAAGATCGTGTGGAGGCTGCAATTAAAAGAGCCCAGGGTAAGGATACCGAGAATTTTGAGGAGATACTATACGAAGGTTATGGACCACATGGTGTGGCACTTTTGGTTGAAACAGCTACAGACAACCACGTTAGAACGGTTGCCAACGTAAAAGCTACATTTAATAAAGGTGGTGGTGCCTTAGGAAATAGCGGAAGTGTGAGCTTTCAGTTTAAAAAGATGGGTGTATTTAAACTGAAACCTGAAGGATTAACGATTGATGATCTTGAACTGGAGCTGATAGACTTTGGGTTGGAAGAACTGGGAGAAAGCGTTGGGGAAAATGGTGAACCTATCCTAGTAGTTCGTAGTGCCTATACTGACTTTGGACATATGCAGAATGCTTTGGAAGAAAAAGGCATCATACCCATCAGTGCTGAATTGGAGTGGATACCTACAGTAGCCGTTCCGGTTACCGACGAACAAGCTGAAGATGTTTCAAAACTGATCGAAAAACTGGAGCAGGACGATGATGTGAGTAAGGTTTTCCATAATATGGGATAAAGAATAAGGAATAGGAAAGGTGGAATAAGGAATAAGGAAGTTGAAACGGCTCGAATCATTGATTCGAGCCGTTTTGCTTGCAGCTTATGACTAGCAGCTAATAGCTACCTTTACTTTGTGCAGGAAAATCCGATCATATTATTCGATGGCGTTTGCAATTTTTGCAATGGTGCGATCAAATTCATCATTAAAAGAGATAAAAAGCGAGTTTTTCGCTTTGCTCCGCTACAATCTGAGAAAGGGCAGCAACTTCTTAAGCTTTATCAGCTTTCTGCGGCAGATATGGATTCGTTTGTGCTGATCTACCAAGGTAAAGCATATAAGAAAACTACCGCAGCACTTAAGGTTGCTTCAATTTTAGGTGGTGTTTGGAAAACCTCAGGCATTTTCTTCGTACTTCCACCTTTTGCAAGAGATTGGGTATATAACATCATAGCCAACAACCGGTATCGTTGGTTTGGTAAAAAGGAAGCTTGTATGATCCCAACTCCTGAAATTCGTTCTTTATTTCTCCAGTGATTGATTTGTAATAGATTGGAAGAGTTTTTGTTGTGCTTAAAAAGTCAAAACCTACCAAATGAGGGCTGTTCCTGTAATTAATGATCCTGTTTACGTTCCGATTGAATATTCCTGGCTTGATAAGCAGTTCCTGAAGCTTATTAACGATAAAAGAGACCTTCCATTTATCTACCTGGTCATTAAAATCACCTGCATTGTATTTCCTATTGCAGCATTACTGTACAGTTCAGTACTTCCAAACTGGGCATGGTGGATAGTAGCCATTGCTTACCAGGGAATCAATTTTTACTTTCGGGCACCTTTCGGACTAATGATGCACTGTATCAGCCACAGACATCTCTTCAAACGTAAATACAAAGTAATCTACCGCTATATTATTTGGGGGATGTGTCCTTTTATGGGCCATACACCGGAAACTTATTTTAGTCATCACATGGGAATGCATCATGCAGAAAACAATATGCCTGACGATGATAGCAGCACCATGCCTTATCAAAGAGACAGCCTGAAAGAATACTTCAGGTATCTTAGTCATTTTCTTGTGCTTGGGTTTAGAGGATTGATTCAATATCTGTTCGCAAGAAGAAAACAGAAACTGGCTCATAATGCCATGGCAGGTGAGTTTTCTTTCTTTGCTTTTTGCATTGTAATGTGCTTTGTGAACTTACCCGGAACAATGGCTGTTTTTGTGGTAACATTTTTCGTTTCACGTATGATCATGATGATTGGAAACTGGACACAGCATGCTTTTATTGATCCTGACGATCCGGATAATCCATACAAGAACTGTTGCACTACACTGAACGTAAAATACAATAAGCGTTGCTGGAATGATGGCTACCACATTTCTCACCATGCAAGACCAGCTTTGCATTGGACAGAACATCCAAACTCATTCAAGCAAAATCTTGATGAGTATGCAAAGAACAAAGCAGTGGTGTTTGATGGACTTGATTTTGGCGGCACATTTCTTTGCCTCATGACGAAGAACTATGACAAGCTGGCTAAACACTTTGTTAACGTGAATGGCGTTTTTCAGTCAGATGAAGAAGTGATTGCCATGCTGAAAGTGCGAACTCAGAAATTTCCTGAGGAAGTACTGCACAGTTACACATATCAGCCTGCTTAATTTTCAACTGTTTAGCTGTGGCACTGTTTTTTAGCTACTTCTGAAAATAGTTATTATGAAAGAGAGTAGAAGTACGAATAACCAGCAGAGCAAGCAAGGTATGAGTCATAAACCAAGACCAGAGATTCGTGATGACCTCGATAGCCGCAAAAATGAAGAGCAGGATTTTAAGGGTAAAGATGTAACACATAATAAGAAAGAAGTTCGAAATGAACCCAACAGGAAAAAGAAATAAAAAGCAAAGAGACCTCGAAAGAGGTCTTTTTGCTTATATAGCCAGTTGTAGATTTCTATTTAGCTTTCGTTGCGTCGCACTCTTGTACTTTCTGTTCACTTTTCAACAAACTCTCTCTGAAGTGCAACTTTATAAAAAATAAATACGACAGTTACAACCATAAAAAGTAACGCATAAGCATTTAGGGAATTCAGCTTAAATCTTTCTCTTACCCAAAAAATTAAAGCACAAACAGGAAGTATAAAAGAAAGAACAATTACTGGAAGCCAAAGTAATTCAAATATCGCTCCCACTACTGCGTGCTTATAAATATTGATTTCGAAACCAGCCGTAAGCAACCAGAAGAGTGATACGGGGAAAGTGGTAAAAAATATAATCCTGGATAATTTGGATACCTGTAAGCTCATTTCATTTGGTTTACTCTGCCATCATCTCTTTAATCACTTCAATTATTTCCTCAGCATTTGGTTTGCTAAAGTAATCTCCATCACTTCCATAAGCCGGACGATGTGCTTTTCCTGTGATCGTTCTTGGTTTGCAATCCAGCCAACGATAAGCAGCTTGCTCTTCCATTACTTTGTTGAATATGTAAGCTGCCGCACCACCAGGAACATCTTCATCAATAACAACAAGTCTATTGGTTTTCTTTACTGACTCAACGATCATGTGGTTAAGATCAAACGGAAGCAATGTTTGTACGTCTATGATCTCACAACTCACTCCTGCATTCTCTAATCTTACTGCAGCTTCCTGTATAATTCTCAAGGTTGAACCGTAAGATACTATCGTTACATCGGTACCATCTTTGATCACTTCAGGCACACCAAAAGGAACCGTATAATCGAGCAGATTAGATGGCATTTTTTCTTTCAGGCGATAGCCGTTCAGGCATTCAATAACAATTCCAGGATCATTACTTCTTAGCAAGGTGTTGTACATACCAACAGCCTGCACCATATTTCTAGGAACACAAACATGCATTCCACGAAGTGCATTGATCACAACACCCATTGGTGAACCTGAATGCCAGATTCCTTCCAATCTGTGACCACGAGTTCTTATGATTAATGGGCAACTCTGCTGACCTTTTGTTCTGTAATGAAGTGTAGCCACATCATCACTTAAAGGTTGTAAACCGTAAAGCAGGTAATCCAAGTATTGAATTTCTGCAATCGGTCGTAAACCTCTCATGGCAAGACCAATTCCTTGTCCAACGATCGTTAGTTCACGAATACCAGTATCGAAAATCCTGTGCTCTCCATGCTTTTCCTGTAAACCGGCAAAGCCCTGGTTTACGTCTCCGATAAAGCCAACATCTTCTCCAAAAGCCACCACTTTCGGATTACTGCTGAACAACTGATCGAAGTATTTATTCAATACTTCATAGCCATTCACTGCAGCAGCATCAAAAGAGATCATCGGCTTCACATGCTCAACTTGCAAAGCACCTTTTGATCCTTCATTGTGGAGGTAAGTATTGTATAATTGTTTATTCTCCTGTTTCAGTTGTTCATAGTAAGCTTTCAGTTCCTGTGCATGTGGTGCATCACCCACCAATTCCAAAGCAATACCGATAGCCCTCATCACATCTCTTCTCATGGGCTCTTTGCTTCCGCTTAGCTCGTTTGAAAGGTTAGATATGATTTCGTTACCAACACTTACACCTTCCAACAATTCAACAGCTTTTGATACTTGTGTTTTGATAGGAGAGATGTAATTATTCCATGCACTATTCTTTTCAGCTCTTACTTTTTCACTTGCTTCATTTTCAATTGCATCCAATTCTTCTTCTGAGCCAATTCCATTTCCTACGATCCATTCTTTCATCTTCTTAATGCAATCCCATTCTTTTTCCCACTCCAACCTTTCAGGAGTTTTGTATCGCTCATGACTACCAGAAGTTGAGTGACCTTGTGGCTGAGTTACTTCCTCCACATGAAAAATGGCAGGCACATGTGTTTCTCTTACATTCTGCAAAGCCTCTTCAAACACTTCACACATTCCGGCATAATCCCAGGCTTTTACTTTGTAAATGTTTAAACCATTGGTATCATCCTGTTTCTGCATTCCTTTTAAAGCAGCAGAAATCGAACCTTTTGTAGTTTGATATTTTTTAGGAACGGAGATGCCATATCCATCATCCCAAACAAAAACAGCCAGGGGAACTTGCAATACTCCTGCAGCATTGATGGTTTCCCAAAAATGACCTTCACTTGTACTTGCATCACCAATTGTTACAAAGCAGATCTCGTTTCCTTTTTTGGAGAGTTTATCGAATTGATGCAGTTGCTCAATGTTTCGGAAACACTTTGAAGCGAAAGCCAAACCCAAGCCTCTAGCCATCTGACCAGCTGTTGGAGCAATATCTGAACTCACATTTTTCCTATTTACCAGATCAAGCCAATTGCCACTTTCGTCAACTAAACGAGTGGCGAAATGAGCATTCATCTGCCTTCCTCCACTAAAAACCTCATTATTCAGGTCTGGATCAGCATATAATTGAGCAAAAAACTGTTCTACAGTAGCCAAACCGGTCGCAAACATAAAAGTCTGGTCACGATAATAGCCTGAACGGAAGTCTCCCGGCTGGAAAAATTTTGCCATTGCTACCTGGGCAATCTCCTTTCCATCTCCAAAAATTCCAAACTTAGCCTTACCTGTAAGTACCTCTTTTCTGCCTAACAGGCTGGTTTCACGGCTGATAATAGCTGTCCGGTAATCATCAATCACGGTATTCCTGAAGGCATCATAGCTAAGCATGTTGTCGTTCATGGCTGAAGATGTCTGGGTTTCTTCCATCAAACAAAAATAGCTATTAGGATTTCATATAACAAAGCAGGGGGCAGGTAAAACTAACAATGGTTAGCAGTTGAAAAGTCTTATTTACCGAAAAAGATCAATACTTTAAACTCTTCTTAAAAAACCTTTTTAGATTGAGGGATAATAGGATTAAAACAATTAATTGATAACTTTACCTCTACAAATCAATCAAGAAATCATGAAGAAGTTTACTTTTTTAGCTGCGAGCCTTCTTGCTTTCGCAGCAATAAATGCTCAGGCTCCGGCAACTACTGAAACTAAGCCAGTTGCAACTGTAGCTGCTCCTCAACAGGAACAAAAGGATATTACTAAGATCCTGAGTTTTAAAAACGACAATTACTCTTTCGGTAAGATTCCTCAGGGTAAGCCTGTTGAGTTTAACCTGGAAGTAAAAAACATTAGTTCAGATTCGGTTAAGATCGAGAACGTTCAAGTTTCTTGTGGTTGTACCACTCCAAAATGGCAAGCTGGTCCTTATGCATCAGGTGAGAATTTCAAGATTACTTTAGGTTTTAACGCCGCTGCTCAGGGACCATTCAGCAAAACGGTTACTGTTTATTTTTCAGGTGGTTTAACTAAGTCTGTAACTTTTAGTGGTGAAACTTATGCAGCTCCTGAAAATGCAGCCCCACAAAACAATGGTTTAGGAAAACTTAAGCCAGGTAACTAATTTTAAAACAGTTTACAGGATGAAACAATTACTCGTATTAGCATTTTTATGTTTCGGAATCGTTTCTTTTGGACAAACCAAAAATGATGTGAAGTTCACTCAGGTGAAACATTCTTTTGGTAAGATAAAGCAAAACAAACCTGTTACATATATATTCACATTCAAAAACGCATCAGGTACAAAACCCCTGATTGTGGAAAGTGCAACTGCAGAATGTGGGTGTACTACTCCTGAATATCCAAAATCACCTGTTGGCAAAGGAAAAAACGGAACGATCAAAGTCACTTTTAATGCAGCAGCTCTGGGTGCATTTACAAAAAAGGTGACTGTAAAATTTGCGAATATTGCAGAACCTATTGTTCTGACAATTGATGGCGATGTCCAGGTCGCAACCAAATAAGAGAAAATTCTTCTAACAAGATTAAAGTCCTGCCTAGTGTAGGACTTTTTCTTTTTACCGAACTCCATTGTTTTAATTAATCTTCGTTGCGTCGCACTCTTGTACTTTCTATTCGCTTATCATCTTATTTAGTTTACCTTATTTTTACCGCCAATTATGCTATATGAACAGACCAATCAGGGTTTTAGTGGCAAAAGTGGGGCTTGACGGTCACGATCGTGGTGCAAAAGTAATCGCCACAGCTTTACGTGATGCTGGGATGGAAGTAATCTACACGGGTCTTCGCCAAACTCCTGAAATGGTGGTAAATGCTGCTTTGCAGGAAGATGTTGACGCAATAGGAATTAGTATTCTTTCAGGAGCTCACATGACGGTCTTCCCAAAAGTGCTTCAATTGATGAAGAGCAAACAAATGACCGATGTACTGCTTACCGGTGGTGGAATTATACCTGATGATGATATGCAGCAGTTAAATGAAATGGGAGTGGGAAAACTATTTGCTCCTGGAACTGCAACAACTGAGATCTCGGGATTTATAACTGATTGGGTAAAAGAAAACAGGAGTTTTTAAAATGAAACTGAATAAACTACAAGGTTTCCTATTAGTCGTTTCCGTCATTTTGCTTGTCCTGTATTTTGTTTTTAGAAAGCAGGATAGTGCCTATTTATATGCTGCGACTTTTTTTATTTGCTTTTCATGGGTAGAACTAATTTTCTTCGTAAGAATGAAAAACGAATACGATCCCAGATATACACCTGCATTTTTTAAATTTTTCGGAATACTCTTAACTGGAATGCTGATTTTATGGCAAAAGAACTGGTCTCTAATTAGCTTCAGTAGCTTGCCTCTATTGCTGTATTTCGGAGCGAAAGCCTACGAGAGTTACATTATCAAACAAAACACTTCGCATGTATCAGACACTGATAACCAACCTTGAAAACGGAACCCTTATTATAACGATCAATCGTCCAGATAAACTAAACGCTTTGAACAAAGACGTGATTGCTGATTTAGACAAAGTGATGGATGAAGTGTACAGCAATACTGAGATAAAGTCAACCATTATTACAGGTGCAGGGCAAAAAGCTTTTGTTGCAGGAGCTGATATTAGTGAGTTCACTTCGCTTTCTGCTGAACAAGGTGCTGTGCTTGCAAAGGAAGGTCAGCTGGTGTTTGATAAGATCGAGAATTCACCAAAACCTGTTATCGCAGCCGTAAACGGATTCGCTTTAGGTGGTGGATGTGAACTGGCTTTAAGTTGCCATTTTATCATTGCAAGTGAGAACGCAAAATTTGGTCAGCCGGAAGTAAATCTTGGACTAATTCCAGGTTATGGCGGAACACAAAGACTTACACAAGTTGTCGGCAGAAACAGAGCAATGCAATTACTGATGACTGGTGAAATGTTCTCTGCGAAAGATGCTGAGCAATACGGAATGGTGAACGCTGTTGTAGAGCAGGATAAATTATTGGATAAGTGTAAAGAGATAATGCAGGTAATCCATGCAAAAGCTCCTTTAGCCATTGCTAAGGTGATAGAATCTGTGAACCACTTCGATCACACACAAGCAGGTTATGATTTTGAGATTCAGAAGTTTGGTGAGTGTTTCGCAACAGAAGATAAGAATGAAGGAACTGCTGCATTTTTGGAAAAGCGTAAAGCAAATTTCCGGGGAAAATGATAAATGAGCAGGTAAACGAATATGATGTTTTTGAACTTACAAGAGAGGTGAACCCTGTTTTGAGAAAAGGAATGCAGGGAACCATTTTAATGGTGCTTGATTTTGATAATTTTCTCGTTGAGTTCGTGGATAATGATGGGTTTAATTATGTCTTTGAAGATGAAGCAGTGTTCACTCTAAACAAATCTGATTTTAAAATAATCATCAAATACAAAGGATAATTACCATCACTCTACGGAAATATTCTTGCGATCCTCATAAATCTGCCAAGGTAATATCTACTCAAAGGTGTAATAGTAACACCCATCTGCTTACCAGAAGTGGAGTGAATAAACTCAAGCTGACCACTTTGATTACTAGTGATGATTCCCATGTGACCAACAAACCTTTCGGTACTGTCAGTTCCGGTGAATAATATAATATCCCCAGCTTTTGCTGAATCCATGTAAACTGTTTTGCCAACCTGAGTAAAATCAATAGAGGACCTTGGAACCTTTATATTGAAATGACTAAAAACATAGGTGATAAAACCTGAGCAATCGAAACCCACTTTTGGATCGGTGGAACCGTATTGGTACTTCACACCAATCAGCGATTTTGCAAACTCTACTACCTCTTCTGGCTGAACACTACCGGTCTTGATCATTACTTTGTTTACCACCAGGGTTGAGGTATCTCTTTTCATGATCATCGTATCTGAAGGACCTACAGCCAATATCTCAACTCCGGGGTTTTGAGTGTCTGACTGTTTACAGCCAAAGAATGTGATTCCGATTGCCAAACACCAAATTCTCATTATCATAAGCTGATTATTGTTAGTCATAGCACAATTTTCAGGCTAACTTTGCACCACCTAAAAAACTCCTTCTAATCATATTAATTATTGGTCATGGATTACCGGATAGAAAAAGACACAATGGGTGAAGTGCAAGTTCCATCACATGTTTACTGGGGTGCTCAGACTCAACGTAGTATAGAGAATTTTAAAATAGCCCAGGACATTAACAAGATGCCCAAAGAGATCATCAAAGCCTTTGCCTATTTAAAAAAAGCTGCGGCATTGGCTAACAATGAACTTGGGGTTTTACCGGATGATAAAAAACAAATGATCTCACAGGTTTGTGATGAGATTTTGGAAGGGAAACAGACGATCAGTTTCCACTTGTAGTTTGGCAAACAGGTAGCGGAACTCAAAGCAACATGAATGTAAATGAAGTTGTTGCTTACAGGGCTCATGTGATAAAAGGTGGTGCTTTGACTGATAAAGACAAAGTGGTTCATCCGAATGACGATGTAAACAAGTCTCAATCTTCTAACGATACTTTTCCTACAGCGATGCACATTGCTGCATACAAGATGCTTGTTGAAACTACAATTCCCGGAATTGAGCAATTGAGAAATACACTTGCAGAAAAAAGTAAGCAGTTCATGAATGTGGTGAAGATTGGCAGAACGCATTTTATGGATGCAACACCACTTACCGTTGGACAAGAATTCAGTGGGTATGTTTCTCAATTAGATCATGGATTGAGAGCAATCAAAAATACTTTAGCCCATTTAAGTGAACTGGCTTTGGGTGGAACTGCAGTAGGAACAGGAATCAATACACCAAAAGGTTACTCAGAGTTAGTGGCTAAGAAGATTGCAGAGCTTACCAAACTGCCATTCATTACTGCTGAGAATAAATTCGAGGCGTTAGCTGCACACGATGCTATCGTAGAAGCCCATGGAGCTTTAAAAACAGTTGCCGTTAGTTTGATGAAGATCGCTAACGATATAAGAATGCTTTCTTCTGGACCGAGAAGTGGAATAGGAGAGCTTTTCATTCCTGATAATGAGCCTGGTTCTTCGATCATGCCGGGTAAAGTAAATCCAACACAGTGTGAGGCTTTGACGATGATCGTAGCCCAGGTTTTAGGTAATGATGTGGCAATAAACATTGGTGGTGCAACAGGTCATTTTGAATTGAATGTGTTTAAGCCGGTGATGATCTACAACTTCCTGCACTCAGCTAGATTGATCGGTGATGGTTGTGTTAGCTTTAATGATAAATGTGCTGTAGGTCTTGAACCGATAGAAGCTAATATTAAAAAGCATGTAGATAATAGCCTTATGCTGGTTACATCGCTGAACACAAAAATTGGTTACTACAAAGCTGCTGAGATTGCTCAAACAGCTCATAAAGAAGGAACAACTCTAAAAGAAATGGCTGTGAAGCTTGGTTATGTTACTCCGGAAGAGTTTGATGAGTGGGTTATACCTGGAAATATGGTGGGAGAGTTGAAGTAAGTGTTGGAATAAGAAATAAGAAAGTTGAAATAAGGAATAAGAAAGGAGAGCTGCTGATTATCAGTGGCTCTTTTTTTGCCTCAACAATCTTCAAAGCCTTGAAGTGAGTGACACAACGAAGCTAAATCTCTGTTACAGAACGCTGGTTACATAATAAACCCTCTAAGGCAGCGTTACCAAGTGATTTAAAATCTTGCATCGTAGCTGATATTGGCTAAAATCTTATTTCTTTGTTTAATGAAGCGGTTAATTCTGATAGCGTTCCCAATTTGCCTTTTAGTGATATTTTCCTGCTCAAAAGAGTACAGCCTTGAAACAGGTACTAATGCTACATCGGCAGGTACTTTAAAAGACTCTTTGGGTGATTGCAAGCCGATCCTGATCAATGGAACATATACTGAGAATCAGTCGCTAAGCAGTTCCAACACAGTGGTTGTAACGGTGAATGTTACTAGTCCAGGTAAATACAGAATATCAACCGATACCACCAACGGCTTTTGGTTCATTGATTCAGGATTTTTCGCCACAACAGGTACTACCCTGGTTACTTTAAAAGGTGGTGGAAAGCCAATTCTTCCTATCCAGAGCGACTTTACCGTTACTTATGGAACCAGTTTCTGTGATTTTTCTATCACTCCGGCTGCATCTTCAGGTGCCGGAACCGTGAATAGTTCAGATTCTGCCTGGCAGTTTTCAGAAGGGGCTTTCAGCTTTAAAGGACATATTGATTCAGCTTTGATCAGCGGAACAGTTCCACCGATCTATCTCAAGATCTACGGGAAAACGAAAACCAACGATACTACTTTTTACGTTCAGCTCTTGCAAACTTCAACAACACCAACCGGAACTTATTCAACCAATAATGGAACAGCTGTATTCGAATTTAAAAACCCGGCTGGAGCAACAATCTACGATGCAAGGCAGACGAACAGTACCATTCTTGACTTTACCGTAACCGGATTTAATACCACTACAAGGGTGTTAGATGCAACATTTACAGGTACCGCAAAGAATGCAAGTTCCTCAAATGTAAATATCACTTTAGGTAAAATGAAAGTGCAGGTTCAGTAGATTTTTTGTGAGACGAGCTGCAGAAATTAAATGAAGCTTCTGTTGCGTCGCACTCTTGAACTGAGAAACTTTATTCAACCGTCTTGTCAGTAGTGGTAACCTCAGCAGTTTCTGTATTTTCTGTTACTGTGGTAGTAGTGATTGCTGTTGTAGCAGGTTTCCCAAAGAACTTCTTCTGAAATATAAGGATGGCGATCACACCGCTTGAGATAGAAGCATCAGCAATGTTGAATACTGGTCTGAAAAACTCTACGTATTCACCACCCCAAATTGGCACCCATTTCGGCATTACACCTGATACAATTGGAAAGTAGAGCATGTCTACAACTTTACCATGTAGAAAAGTTCCGTAGCCACCAGCTTTGGGAAATAGCTGAGCAGCCTGGTGATTGAACACATCTCCACTTTCGTTGAAGATCATTCCGTAAAACAAACTATCGATCAGGTTACCGAGAGCTCCAGCAAAAATGAGTGCGGCACAAATGATGAAACCTCTGTGCTCTTTTTTTCTAATGATATTTCTAAGGTAGAAAACGCCAAAGATCACAGCGGCTAATCGAAAAAGTGTAAGTGCGATCTTGCCGAACGATCCACCAAAACTCCAACCCCAAGCCATTCCTTCATTCTCTACAAAATGTAGTTTAAACCAATTGCCAATTACGTTATGCTCTTCTCCAATGTAATAATGGAGCTTGATGTAAAATTTTACTGCCTGGTCTGCAAATATGATGAGTAGAATAAGAAAAATTACCTGCCTTGCTTTCACGTTGAATTTTTAAGAGTGCCAAAGATATAGACACGAGTTACACTAATTGGCGAATTAGGGGAATTTGTTCAATTAGTAACTGATGTTAATGTTTTATTACGATGGGGGCTCAAAAATTCGTGTAATTCGTGCAATTCGAACCTTCGTCATTACTCCTCAACGTAAACTCTTTTTACTCGCTGGCTTACGTTGGTGAGAATTTCATACGGGATAGTGCCACTCCATTCTGCCACTTGCTGCACAGGCAGGTTCTTTCCGAAAATCTCTACTTCATCTCCAATGGAAAGCTCCAGAATATCGGTTACATCAATCATGGTCATATCCATACAAACATTCCCAATGATCGGAGCCAGGTTGCCTTTGACCCAAACCTTGCCTTTACCGTTTCCCAGTTGACGGCTTAATCCATCTGCATAGCCAATACGAACAGTAGCGATCTTGCTATCACGATTTAGAATACCTCTTCGATTATAGCCAACAGTTTCTCCAGCCGCTACCTCTTTAATCTGTGCAATAGTAGATCTTAATGTTGCTACAGTTTGCAGTTGCTCTTGCATTTCAGAAGAACTGTCCACTCCATACAAACCAATTCCCAATCGAACCATATCGTACTGCAAATTTGGATGACGGTTAATACCTGAAGAATTGGCTACATGCTTAATAAACGAATATCCGATGGCAGCTTCGATCTTATTACAGGCTTCATCAAACTGCTTAGCTTGTTGCATTGTGAAATCGTCATGTTCTGGAGCTTCGCTTGCCACCAAATGTGAAAACACTGAACGCACAGCAAGTGTTTTACTTGCTTTTAGTTTAGCACAAAGCTCATTCATGTCCTGAAGTTCAAAACCAAGACGATGCATTCCGGTATCGATCTTTATGTGAACAGGAAATTGTTGCAATCCTTGTTGAGCTAAGTATGTGGTAAAACTGTTGAGAATGTGAATGCCATAGATCTCCGGTTCCAGGTTGTATTCTACAATTGCATCAAAGCCTACTTCATCAGGATTCATTACCATGATCGGTAAACTGATACCTGCTTTTCTTAACTCAACACCTTCATCAGTATAAGCAACAGCCAGGTAATCTACTTTATGAAACTGGAGTACCCTTGCAACTTCTGCTGTACCGCTTCCATAACTGAAAGCCTTAACCATTGCCATCACTTTCGTAGAAGACTTCAGTTGCTTTTGATACACTTTCAAGTTGTGGACAAGACCAGTCAGATTAACTTCCATCACAGTTTGATGAACTTTCTGCTCCAGCCAATGGCTGAACTTTTCAAACTCGAATACTCTTGCACCTTTCAGTAAAATATATTCATCCTTGAACTGGTGGGATGTGAAGTTTTCCAAAAACTCCGCTGTTGAATTGAAGCAGATCAGCTTCCCTTTATATGATTGAGCGATTCGTTTCTTGTGGATGCAAACCTCATTTCCAATTCCTATAACTCTGTTGATATTCCGTTGTTGCAACTCTTTACCTAAGGATTCGTACAACTGCGTTTTATTTTCTGCTGATTGTAGAAAGTCAGATAAGAGTACAGTTGTTTTATTCTTTCCGGCTTGCTGCTTCAGGTAATCGAGTGCTATGGAAAGTGAGTAAGGATCGTTACTATAACTATCGTTGATGATGTAAGAGTTGTTTACACCTTTCTTTTGTTGCAGCCTCATTTCAACATGACGCAATTGCTGTACTCTTGAGCTGATCACAGCAGCATCATATTTCAGCAGTAACATGGCGCAGCAGCATGTGATCACGTTTTCGATGCTGGCATCATCAACAAGGGGAATAGTGATCTGTAATTCTTTTCCGGCGTGACTAATTTTTAAGGAGGTTTGATTTCCTTGTTTCTTTACTGCATCTATAATAAAATCGTTCTCTGCTGCTAAACCCCAGGTGAGGAATTGTGTTTGTAATTGATCCTGTAGTACTTGCTTACTTACATGTATCTCTTTACGTCTGGCAATAACATAATCACAGTTGTAAAAAAGTTTCAGCTTCTCGGCGAACTTGTGAGCATAATCAAGAAAACCTTCGTTATGTGCTTCACCTATGTTGGTGAGAATCCCAATCGTCGGTTGAATAATGTTCGAGAGCTTATCCATTTCTGCCGAAGTTGAAATGCCAGCTTCGAAAATTGCTAGTGTATGCGATTCATTCAGCTGCCACACACTCAAAGGAACACCGATCTGTGAGTTATAACTTCTTGGGCTGCGTACAATATTATATTCTGGATAAAGTAGCTGATATAACCATTCTTTTACGATAGTCTTGCCATTACTTCCCGTGATGCCGATCACAGGAATATTAAATTGCTGACGATGGTGGGTTGCTAAACCCTGAAATGCATCTAGAACGTTCTCCACCTTAAGAAAAACAGCATTGCTTAGTGAAGGAGTATTGAATGTTGAATTAACAACGAATGATCTCACACCTCTTTCATACACTTCCTGGATGAACTCATGTCCATCTCTTCTTGGTCCAGGTAAAGCAAAAAATAAAGATGTGGAAGGAAAAACGATTTTTCTACTGTCGATGAGCAGGTTCTCTACGACGTAATTTTCATTACCGGCCTTTTCCGCTTTAATGATGTCAGCAATATCGGCAGTTGTGTACGTCACCAATCAAATTTACAAATCAATCGAGCCATCTTCCACTTCTGGAGGAAGACCTTTTTTCTGGTGAGTAGATGAGTACCAGATAGCTCCAACCAGGCAAACCACAATCACGCCCAAAGAAATTCCGATCATGACTCCCTTACTAATATGATCATGGATGAAGTCTTCAGCAAGCATCTTCACACCGATAAAAACCAAAACAATTGCAATGCCTTGTGGCAAGTATTCAAATTTATCAACAGCACCTCTTAGCAAAAAGAATAATGATCGTAAACCTAGAACTGCAAAGATGTTTGAAGTATAAATCACCAATGGATTAATAGAGATACCCATTACAGCTGGAATTGAATCTAAAGCAAAAACCAAATCAATGGCAGCCAGCATTATCACCACAACAAACAAACTGGTGTAGAAACGTTTGCCATCTTTTTTTATCACATACTTACCTTCTCCATCACTATTCTCTAATGGCAGCACTTTACTTAGAAATTTATAAATCGGACTTTCATGAGGATCTTTCTCTTCTTCAGCATCTGCTCTGAACATTTTATAGCCGGTGTAAATTAGAAATACGCCAAATATGTACAGAATCCATTCGAAACGTTGAACCAATGCTACACCTACGGTTATAAAAATGACTCTAAAAATCACAGCCATCATAATTCCAAGTAGTAGCACTCTTGGAATGTATTTTTCTTTTACGGCAAATGAACTAAAGATGAGAATGAACACGAAAATATTATCTACGCTTAAGCTCCATTCCATTAAATAAGCACTGAGGTATTCAAAAGCTGCAACTTGTCCTTCTTCAAACCAGACAAAGCCAAAAAAGCCCATTCCAAGTGCTACCCAAAAAACGGTTTGCCATAAAGCTTGCTTAATAGTGATCGTCTTATTCTTTTTACTGAGTAGTCCTAGATCAAATATCAAAGCAAGGAGCAGAACTCCTCCAAAAACAAGATAAGTAACGGTTGTTGTAGACATTAGTGTGATTCTGTGGCAAAGATAACAGGTCAGGCTGCATACTTACGTTTCCTGTTCCATTGAAGCAGCAATCCAACAAATAATACCACTACAACAGGTAAGCCAATGTTGATAAATTGCCACTTGGTTTTGTCAGATTCGATCTTTGCTTTATCAAGCAGCCTTAAGGTAAACTCTTTATTCCTGGTTTCAAAAATGGCGGAATTGCTAACGAGGTAGTCAACACAGTTCAGGAAGAATTCACGGTTGGCAAAGCGATAGTTTTCAAATTCTATCATTCCCATTGGTAGTGGCCCATTGGTTTGGTTAACCCGGTTCGTAACAATGTCTGCATCACTAACAATGATTTGCTTAGTGATAGGAGAAGATTGAGCAAAAGCTTGCCCTAATGCTTTCTGCACAGAATCTTTTACCTCAGCAGTTAGTCTGTTTGCATAAAGTGAATTAAAACTTCCTTCAAGTAATACTGCTACTGGTAAGTAGGATTTATTAAAGCTGCGAAAATCTTCTTCAGTCTTTACGCTTTGTAATGCTACAAGTGCAGGAGTAGCTAACGTTCTGCTGGCAGTATCTGAGGTTAGTAGAACAGTCTTCTTTACACCAGGTGTTTTAACTGTATCAATTGTTGAAGGATAAAGTGGTAATACTCTATCAAGGTTCTTTGTTATTGAACTGTTATTCGATCCTGATAAAAATGGATAATAGGGCCATGGAACTCTTTGCATTTTCGGACTACCATCAGGGTTCAGGCCAAAAACGATCGGCTGCTTGGCACAATTCAGATCCTGAAGAAGGTCTCCATTTATACGAACACCGAACTTGAACAGTAAGTCGTCTAGGTTTAGATTTCTATCGTATGCTACAAAGTCTTTCTGGCTTCTCATCAGGCTGTCTGTTTCAGCATATAGCCTGTCAACAAACCAGATGATCTTTCCGCCATGCATTACATATTGATCCAGCTTCAGCTTGTCTTCGTCTGTGAAAGGAGTATTTGGTTTTACAACAATGATTGCATCGATCTCGGAAGGATCAGGATAAGTTTGCTTTAAATCAACCACAGCTAACCTGTAATCATTTCTCAAGCTTTCGCCTAGGTCATTGATGGTATAGTCAATTGGTTCACCGTTTCCAACCAGGTAAGCCAGCCCAGGAACTTTTTTACGGGTGAGTTTATCTATCGCATTTGCAAATTTGAACTCCAGCAAAGATTCAGCAGCATTCCTTGTGGCTTCAAGATCTTCTTCCGGGGTTTGGTTGATCACATCAAAAGGCTTAAACACTGTTTTGCTGCTTCTAAGATCAATAGCGTAAGGTTTTTTTCTGCCGAAGGTTACCAAAGCAGAAGGGATAACCAGCTTGTCGAACTCAATTTCTTTCTGAGCATATTTGGAGATGCTCTCTTCATCAATTACAACTCCCAGACTTCTCAGACGGTTTATCGTAGTGAATTCCAAATATTCCTTCCATTCATCTTTGGTCATGTTCTTCACACTATCATTACGGTAGTTCAAAGAATCAGCAAGATCAATCTCCGGTAAGCCTGTTCTCACAACCACTTTAGCGTTTGATCTGTCCCTGAATTCATCTAATAATTCCTGTGTAGCCAAACTCAGCTTTTTATAATCTGATGTGAGATCTCCTGTTAAGAACAAGTCTATAGTAATAGTGGAGTCAAGATTTTCCAACAATTCTTTAGTTGAGCCGCTAAGGCTGAATCTTTTTTCCTGGGTAAGATCAGCTCTATAATGTACAAACGAAGAAAGATAGATCACTAATGCAAAAGCAATGATCAATCCCACCCACCAGAATTTATTTTTCAGCAAACCTTTCATTCGTGATCTTTTATTTTCTTTTGGTCGAATGGAACGCCATCTAATGTTTTGTTCATTAATAGAAAAACTATGTGGCGTTTCATTTGTATTGTAAGATCTTTCTTTCGGTGATCAATAAGAATAGAACTATGAATGCAGCAAAGTATATCATGTCTCGGCTGTCAATAACACCTCTGCTAATACTGCGATAATGAAAATTGATGCCGAGCATTTCTATATAATAATCCGCTCCTGCTGTAAGAACCGGCAGCTGACTTATTGCCTGGAAACCGGTGTACAACAAAAAACACATGAATGCACTTGCCACAAAAGCAATCACGGTGTTGTTGGTAAAGCTGCTGGTGCAAATGCCAATGGCTGTGTACACACCACCTAATAACACAAGACCAATATAACTTCCGATTGTTCCACCAATATCAATCCCGGCATTTGAACTTAGGGCTTGCAATGAAATAGCATAGATGATAGTAGGAGCCAATGCTGCAATAACGATTAACCATGCACCAAAAAATTTGCCCCAAACAATTTGTGATGAACTCAATGGCAATGTTCTCAGCAATTCAAAAGTGCCAGCTTTGTATTCATCTGCAATGCTTCTCATGGTGATGGTTGGTACCAAGAACAACAACACCCAGGGAGCTAAGTTGAAAAATGGAGAAAGTGATGCGTAACCAAAATCCAGCACATTCGATTGAGGGAATACGAATAGGTACAAGCCTGTAAGCAGTAAAAATATTATGAGGGCTATGTAACCTGTTAAGCTATTGAAGAATTGCTGCCATTCTTTTTTGCAGATCATCCACATGGTTCAAATCTACTATCAATAGCCTTAATAGAGTTATAATTTTTTGGTAACCAGCACCTGTAGTGCTATGGGGCTTTGGTTGTGTCACTCACTTGTACGGTTGAAGCTACGAGGAACTCTTAACCTTCTACCCATATAAAATTGATTGAAACCCAATCCACCATTTAGATCGTGAAGTTTTAATAAAAATGGATTTTGGACTTGAATTCCTTTTTGGTGACATTCATAACACACCTCGTATAAACCATAATCAAAATAGTTTTGTTTACAGCCATAGCATAATAATCTGTTGCTGTAATCCATCTTGTTAGCACAATTTTTACAGAAGGTTACAGTATTATCTAATGAACAATATTCTTCATGTTGCCTTATGTTTTTGAGGAGAGCCATTTTCCCAAGCTGTTCCTTGTTCTCTTCGAACATTTTTTTCCTGATAAATCTATCTCTAGCAATACTTTTAATAGAGGCTAAATGATCTTTTACATTTATTTTCTCAATTCTGCATTTAAAAACAGAGGCGTAATTAATTTCTATAGGAATATCAAAAAGAGTATGGCATGAATAGCACTTAAATCTTTTCTCAAAGGTTTTTCGTTCCTGAAAAGATAGCCTCTTGCACTTGGGACAAGCTAATCGTTTAGTCACATTTTCAGCTATAAATTCCTCTACTTCCTTATCAGAAATGAAAATAGGTTCATTTTTTAAAGCTTGAGCCCAACTATTACTTTCTATTAAGTCATACAGAAGTTCATCACTAATATCACTGAACTCAGCAGGATGAACAAAATGTTGAATGACCATTGTTACGTTCTTTGCTTCACATTGCTCACAATAATCTTTGATCAATTTATCCCTTTTAACTTGCCAATCTTTTCTCTTCCAAGGTTTAGGGAGCTGTTTAATCAAATCCCAAGCTTGCCCATAAGTGATTACATTATTGATAAGTTTATGTTTTATTTCTTGAATATCCATTATTAAGCCTGTTGTTTCTTCTGTAGGTACAATATCTCATTTGTTTCAAGATCAAGAACAGCCCAATCTGTTCCACATTCTGCACAATGGTAATAGATAACATTCTTTGATTCGTAATGATTATCTCTTTGCGATATTATTTCTTCCCAATTTTCTTTAACTGAACATTTGCACCTTTTGAAAGGATATCTCTTAGTAAGTTCTTTTTGTACATCCATATATACAAGATAAGAATTGTTCAATTAAGTACTTCAGTACAAGAGTGCGACGCACGAGAAGCAAAATTGAAATCTACAGCTAGTCCAAAAAAATAAAAAAGCCTCGTCTTTCGACAAGGCTTTTTAAAATATGTTCACTCTCAATTACACCGCAAAACTCTCACCACAACCACAACTTCTGCTGGCATTCGGATTGTTGAAATAAAATCCTTTTCCATTCAGACCGTCAGAGAAATCAAGTTCTGTGTTTACTAAGTATAAAAAGCTTTTCAGGTCAGTAACGATCTTTACGCCGTTATCTTCAAACACCTGGTCCATTGGCTTGGTTTCATTGTCGAAATCTAGCTTATAACTTAAACCACTGCAACCACCACCAACAACACCTACTCTTACAAAATAAGAAGGGTCGTTGGCAACATCAGCTTCATTCATCAGCTGCTTGATCTTTGCTTTTGCCTTATCACTTATATATATGCTGTTAGCCTCCCCAACCCCTCCCAAAGAGGGGCTTTTGGAAACCTCTTGATTATTTATTACGCTTTCTGTCATTTGAATCTCTTTTAAAGTCCCTCCTTTGGAAGGATTTAGGGAGGCTTTAATGAACTCCTTTCTCTTCAAACTTCAACTCTTCCAAACCGTTCTTAACACGGTAATCGTTGATAGCTGCTTTGATCGCATCTTCAGCCAAAACCGAGCAGTGAATTTTCACCGGAGGAAGATTTAACTCCTCAACAATCGACATGTTATCGATCTCTAAAGCCTGGTCAACGGTTTTACCTTTCAACCACTCTGTTGCAAGTGATGAAGAAGCAATAGCCGAACCGCAGCCAAATGTTTTGAACTTTGCATCTTTGATCAGTCCTGAAGCTTCGTCTACTTCGATCTGCAGTCTCATTACGTCTCCACACTCCGGAGCACCAACTAAACCTGTTCCAACAGTTTTGGAACCTTTATCCAGTGTTCCTACGTTCTTAGGATTCTGGTAATGATCTATTACTTTTTCTGAATATGCCATAATACTTTAATTTGATAATTCGATAATATGCTAATGTGCTAATCGAAACACACCGGCTTTTGGTCATTAGCTAATCAGCACATCAGCAAATTAGCTAATTGGTTTTAATGATGTGCCCACTCAATTGTATTCAGGTCAATGCCTTCTTTATACATTTCCCAAAGCGGACTCATCTCTCTCAACTTCAGAACTGTTGTTCTGATCTGTTCGATGGTGTAATCTATCTGCTCTTCAGTAGTAAATCTTCCCAATCCGAAACGTAGAGAACTATGTGCCAGATCATCACCCAATCCCAGTGCTTTTAACACATAACTCGGTTCCAGAGAAGCCGAAGTACAGGCAGAACCTGAGCTGAGTGCAATATTTTTATTGAAACCCATTAATAGTCCTTCACCTTCAACATATTTGAAAGAGATATTACTTACATGTGGTAAACGATTTTCTTTATTGCCGTTCACATATGCTTCTTCAATTTCTAACAAAGCGTTTTCCAGCTTGTCTCTCAAAACTGACAAGCGTTTTGCATCTTCAGCCAGCTCAAGCCTTGCCAATTCGCAGGCTTTACCAAAAC
>JANPIB010000224.1:0-22373 GCA_031424775.1 Chitinophagales bacterium
ATAAACCTCTTCAAACTTTCACGCTTCAAAATTCACGCCTCACGTTTTCACGCCTCACGTTCTCATTATTCCACCGTAACAGACTTCGCCAAATTTCTTGGCATATCAACATTATAACCTTTCGCCACACCAACATAGTAACTCAGTAGCTGCAATGGAATGGTGCTAAGCAATGGAGCAATCACTTCATCACATTCAGGTACAAACATCACATCGTCACTCATTGTAGTGATCACATTATCTCCTTCAGATGCTACAGCAACGATACGACCTTTCCTTGCTTTGATCTCTTGTACATTAGAGATCACTTTCTCGTAATAAGAATCTTTTGTTACTACAAAAACAACAGGCAGTTGATCAGTTACCAAAGCAATTGGTCCATGTTTCATTTCTGCTGCCGGATAACCTTCAGCATGTATGTAAGAGATCTCTTTCAACTTCAAGGCACCTTCAAGTGCTACAGGGAAGTTGTAACCTCTTCCAAGGAATAATGCATCAGCGGCATCTTTGTATTTCTCCGCTATTCGTTTGATGTTTGATGTATCAGCCAATATCTGTTTTACTTTTTCAGGTACTGCATCCAGTTCGTTCATTAGTTGCAGGTAACGTTCCTGGCTTAATGTTCCTTTTGCACGACCAATCTTTAAAGCCATCATCATCAGCACAGCTAACTGACCGGTAAATGCTTTTGTACTTGCTACACCAATCTCAGGTCCGGCATGTGTGTAAGCTCCGGCATGGCTTATCCTGGCTATACTGCTACCTACAACATTCACCACACCAAAAATGAAAGCACCCTGCTCTTTTGCTTTCTCTAAGGCTACCAGTGTATCTGCAGTTTCACCACTTTGCGAGATGGCAATAATAACATCACCTTTTTTCACCACAGGATTCCTATATCTGAACTCAGATGCATATTCTACTTCAACCGGAATTCTGCACAGTTCTTCAAACACATATTCGGCAATCAATCCGGCATGCCAGCTTGTACCACAAGCCACCATCAAAATACGATCAGCATTTACCAGAGCCTCCAAATGATTTTCAACTCCACCCATTTTTATCTCACCTGTCTCTACCTGTAACCTTCCTCTTAAACAATCGTGGATGGTTTCAGGTTGTTCGTGTATCTCCTTCAGCATGAAATGCTCATAACCACCTTTCTCAATTTTGGCAAGCTCCATATCCAGCTTAGTGATGTATGGCGTTTGCTTTTCATTACCAAGATTCTTCAATATCAATTCATCCGGACGAACAATAGCGATCTCATAATCATTCACATACACCACTTCTTTGGTGTATTCGATAATAGGAGAAGCATCAGATGCCAGGAAATGTTCACCCTTACCAATTCCGATCACCAGCGGACTACCTTTTCTTGCTGCAATGATGGTTTCAGGATCTTCTTTTGAGATCAGTAATACACAATAGGCACCCACCACACGTTTTAATGCAATTCTCAGTGCTTCTTCAACGGTGCAGTTGTTGTTCTTCTTAATGTCCTCAATAAAATTCAGCAACACTTCAGTATCAGTGTCGCTTTTGAAAGTGTATCCTTTTGAAAGTAGTTCTTGTTTGATTTGTGTATAATTCTCAATGATGCCGTTGTGTATCATCGCCAACTCACCACTTTGTGATTGGTGAGGGTGAGCATTTCTATCACTCGGCTCACCATGTGTAGCCCATCTCGTATGCCCGATACCAATATGTCCGCTAAGGTCTTTGCCAACATTATGTTCTTCAAGATCAGCAACCTTGCCTTTCTTTTTAAATACCTTAAGTTCATCATCTAACAATGCCACACCGGCACTGTCGTAACCACGATACTCAAGTCTTTTCAATCCTTTTATTACAACCGGGTAAGCTTGTCTTGGTCCTGTGTATCCAACAATTCCACACATAGTTTTAATTGGTTTTTCTTTTTAAGCATGCTAATATCAGCTATTTTACGAATTTTTGATTGTGAATCACCATGTTATTAGTTGTACATGACTTTCAATTTTGATAAAGAATACATACTGGAAGATGACAGGGTTTTACTCCGACCCTTACATGCAGAAGACGGCATAAACCTGCAATCTTTCTCTTTGAATGAGCCTGACCTCTGGAAGTTCTCTTTACAGGGTGCTGCAGGATTGGATGAGTTACACAAGTACATCAACATGGCTTTGAATGCCAGACAAGCACAAAAGGAATACCCATTTATTGTTTTCGATAAGAAATCACAGCAATATGCCGGATGCACCCGGTTTTACGACATACTGCCTGATTATCAAACACTGCAACTCGGCTACACCTGGTATGGCAAGAATTTCCAGGGAACAGGATTGAACATTCATTGCAAGTTTTTGCTGTTTCGTTTAGCTTTTGAGGAACTGGGTGTAGAAAGACTTGAACTAAGAGCCGACAACCACAACAAACGAAGCATTGCAGCCATGCAGGCAATTGGCTGTAAAGTAGATGGCATCCTTAGAGCCAATATGCCTAAGCCAAGAGGTGAGGAGGGAAGAAGAGATTCGATCGTGCTGAGTGTTTTGAAAGAGGAGTGGTTTGGAGAGGTGAAGGAATTGATAAGTGGGAAACTGTTGTAAATTTTTTTGTGCATTTGGGTCAGTTAAACAAATTCGTAGGAATGCACTCACTGCTTAGTGTTAAAATTCAGGGAGCTTTTTACGGAAATGGTATAGTAAACATAATTTGGAAATTCGTTATATCCTTAGCAATCAACCTTCAAAGATTTTTCTTAGGATCTTTTGCTTTTTTACTTTTTAATCTTGTTCAAAAAAGCTTCTGCCTTACATAAGTAATTTCAAACATTGTAAAGCCGAAGCCTATATTTACTTGAATTCAAAATTTATACAATGAAAACACGACCCTTTCTCTTGATGGCTTTAACAGCCTTGATTTTCTTTTTCTCATGTAAAAAAGATACTGATGTCCCTCAACTTACATTTGCCAATAACATAGCAGAAGGTAACGCCAATGCTAGTGGAGAATACACCATTACAGGGCACATTAGCTCAGCAGTACGACTAGAACAAGTAACACTAACTAAAGAAGGACAGTCTGCTCCTTTTTTTGTGGACAATTCAACTGCAAAAAATAAAAATGAGTACGACTTCACTTACCTTGTTACGGGCATAACAGCTAATACTTTTATACTAATAGATGTATATGATCAGGGCGGTAGTAAAATAACACAACGCTTTTTAATAAAAAAATAAGTATGAGCCGGTTTAAGCCGGCTTTTCTTTTTTACAAATTGCGAGGAATAATGAAGCCAGCTAAGAAGTGATATTTTTCTTCTCTGGCGTCTCACTCTTGTACTTTTAAATACTACTTAACTTTTCCAGAGACATTCTCCAGGTGATTCTACAAAGCTTTAAGAATTCTTGCATATGTTTCATCATCGCTCAAATTCTGTGGGACAAACTTTTCTCCTGTCACTTTCTCATACAGTTCTATATATCGCTCTGAAATTGTGTTTACCCAATCTTCCCTCATTTCGGGAACAGTTTGTCCTTCTTTACCCATAAAGTTGTTAGCGATCAGCCATTCTCTAACGAACTCTTTACTCAGCTGTATTTGTCTTTCGCCTTTTGCCTGACGTTCTTCAAAACCATCACCATAGAAGTAACGGGATGAATCTGGTGTATGAACCTCATCCATTAAATAAATGTCGTTACCAACCTTCCCAAACTCATATTTAGTATCTACCAGGATCAATCCTTGCTTTGCAGCGATCTGTTTTCCTCTTTCAAACAAAGCCAGTGCATATTGTTCCAGAACCTGCCAGTCTTCTGAAGTAGCTAAACCGGTGGAAATAATTTCTTCTTTTGAGATGTCTTCATCATGCCCTGCATCTGCCTTTGTTGATGGAGTGATGATGGGGGAAGGAAAAAAATCATTTTCCTTTAATCCATCAGCCATCTCAACCCCACACAAGATTCGTTTTCCTGCGTTGTATGTTCTCCAGGCATGTCCGGTGAGATTTCCACGAACCACCATTTCAATTTTGAATGGAATACATTTTTTTCCGATAGAGGCATTTGGAGCAGGAGTGGAGAGCAACCAGTTCAGACAAATATCTCTTGTTGCATTCAGCATGTAGGCTGCCACCTGGTTCAAAACCTGTCCTTTGTAAGGTATTGGTTTCGGCAACACCACATCAAAGGCTGAGATACGATCACTGGCAATCATCACTAAAAGATCATCATGTAAGTAATACACATCTCTTACTTTGCCTTTGTAAAATTTGGTTTGACCAGGGAAGTTGAAGCTGCTCATAGGATCAAAATTAGTTTGCCGTTTGTGTATCTTAATGTGTTCTTCTAACACATGGGGATAATAAAAAATTTCCTTAGAAAGTTAACTATCACTATTTTGGCTGCGAATTACCTTCAATTAACAAAACCAGACTCCTTATGAGAATACGATTGCAACCGATTGCACTATTAGTAATTGCATGTTTGCTGGTATTTACTGCCAAATCGCAAACAACCACTGTGTCAGGAACTGTTACCAATAAAACCACAGGAGAAGGTGTTCCTGCTGTGTCGGTAACAATTAAAGGTTCTACCTCAGGTGTGTACACTGACGACAAAGGAACCTTCAAGTTAACTACTGCTCAAAAACCTCCCTTTACACTAATTTTCTCTTCTGTTGGTTATGATAACCAGGAAGTGAGCGTTAGTGCTGCCGGACAAACAGTAAATGTTGGATTGGTGGCAAGTTACAAATTGGGGGAGGATGTTGTAGTTGCCGCCACCCGTGTGGCTGAAAGGCGTTTAGAGTCTCCTGTAACAGTAGAAAGAGTTACTGCGGCAACAATTCGCAATTCAGCAGCACCCACGTACTACGATGTGCTGGCAAACCTTAAAGGTGTAGACATTGTTACTTCAAGCCTGAACTTCAAAACTCCAAGCACCCGTGGTTTTAACGGTAGTGGTAACCTTCGTTTTAACCAATTGGTAGATGGAATGGATAACCAGGCTCCTGGTTTGAATTTCTCTGTAGGAAGCATCATTGGTTTAACTGAACTGGATGTTGATAACATGGAATTACTTGTAGGAGCTTCTTCTGCTTTATACGGCTCTGGCGGTATGAACGGAACTTTGCTTATCAACAGTAAAAATCCATTTAAATACCAGGGATTAAGTTTCCAGGTAAAACAAGGTGTTAACCACGTAGATAATAAACAAAGAAGACCAGCACCTTATTACGACTGGAGTGTACGATGGGGTAAAAAAGTAAGTGAGAAGTTTGCTTTCAAGATCGGAGCTCAATTAATGCAGGCTCAAGACTGGCAGGCAACTGATACCAGGAACCTTTTAAGAAATAACGTTCTTAGTCAACTAAAAGGTGGCGACAGAGCGTCAGATCCTAATTATGATGGTGTAAATGTGTTTGGTGATGAGGCAAGTGCAAGTATGCAGGCTTTTGCACAAGCAGTAAGAGCACAGGTTGAAGCAAGTCTTGGTGCAAATGCAGCTCTTTATAATGGTACGCTTAATAGTCTAATTGCAGCTGGTCTTACTCCTGCCCAAATTGCTCAAACACTTGCTCCAACTCCTTTCGGAGGAGCAAACCAATTTCTTCCATTTTTAATTCCTACTCATACATCTACTGCTACACAGGCTTACCGTAATACATTTACCGGAGCAAACGGTGGTGGATTGGTGAGCAGAACAGGATATGATGAAAAGAACCTTGTAGATTACAATAACTATAATGTAAGACTTTCTGGTGGATTGTATTACAAGATCACTACCGATATAGAGGCTTCTTTAACTGCTAACTGGGGAACTGGTACAACTGTTTATACTGGTGCAGACAGGTATTCAATTAAGAACCTGATCATGGGTCAGTATAAAGTAGAAGTAAAAGGTAAAACCTGGATGGTAAAGGGTTATACTACACAAGAAAATTCTGGTGACTCTTACACCGCTACAACTGCAGCCGTTGCAGTAAATAGTGCTTGGAAGAGTAACGCAACATGGTTTCAACAATACAGCGGAACATATGGTGCTGCTCGTTTGGGATTATTGCCTACGGCTTTCGGAACACAGTTGCCAGATGCAACAGCACATGGTGCAGCAAGAACTGTAGCTGAAACAGGAAGACTACTTCCAGGTACGCCTGCTTTCCAGGCTGCTTTCGATAATGCAATCGGAACTCCTATTAGTAAAGGAGGAGCCAAGTTTGCAGATAAGAGTGATATGTACCACGTAGAGGGTCAATTAAACCTCTCCAGCTACTTGAATAACGTTGTAGAAGTTATGGTTGGATCTCATTGGAGACAATATGTTTTGAACTCACAAGGAACAATCTTTGCTGATACCGCAGGTCCTATCAAGATTAACGAATACGGTGCTTACCTACAGTTGCAAAAGAAATTGCTTAACAACAAACTTAAACTTACTGGTTCTGTTCGTTATGATAAGAACGAGAATTTCGAGGGACGTTTCACTCCAAGAGTTTCTGCGGTTATCACACCTGCAAAAGATCAAAACATTCGTTTGAGTTACCAGACAGCTTACCGTTTCCCATCTAACCAGGATCAGTGGATCAATTTGCAAACACCTTCTTCAAGACTTATTGGTGGTTTACCTGAATTCAATACTTTCCTTAAGTTCAACCAAAGTCCTGCTTATACTGCTTAGTGTGTTGTGGATTATCGTAATGCTTTTGGTGCAGAAATTAATAGTGGTTCAAGCCCAGCTGCAGCTTTATTAGCAGCTTCAGCACAATTAAAAACGGCTCCATTCGCTAATCTAAAACCTGAAAGCGTACAGAGTTATGAGATTGGTTATCGAGGATTGATGCTACAACAGCGTTTAATGATCGATGTGTACGGATATTACAGTAAGTACAGCGATTTCTTAGGTCGTGTTGCTGTTGCAAGAGGTCAAAGTGCAAGCACCAATGCTGCTGTTAGTCTCGCAGAGTTGATTTCACCTTTCACTACAACTAACTATTCTTTCATCACTAACACAACTACACCAGTTAAAGCAATTGGTTGGGGTATTGGTGCAGAATACAGAGTGTATAAAGGATATAATGTTACCGGTAACGTATATAGCGATGAACTTAGAGATGTACCAGCTGGTTTTGTAACTTTCTTCAATACACCAAAGACTCGTGTAAACCTTGGATTAAACAACCAAAATGTTTACAAAGGTCTTGGTTTCGGTATCCAGTGGAAGTGGCAGGATAAAACCATGTGGGAAGGTACATTCGGTTCAGCCGAAATCCCAGCTTTCGATGTATTGGATGTGATGGTGAGCTATAAGTTCCCGAAAACTAAAAATCTATTGAAGATTGGTGCAAGCAATTTCAGTAATAACTATTACCAAAGTGCATTCGGTAATCCAATGATTGGCGGATTGTACTATGTAAGCTTTGGTTACAACGTATTTTAATCAACGCATATCATTCATAAAAAAGATCATCCCGAAAAGGATGATCTTTTTTTATTAGCAAGTTTGACTGATTAATTTTTCTTCAGTTTGTTCTTAAACACTTTTTCAAACTTCTCCACCTTCGGTTGAATCACATACCTGCAATACATCTGGTCTGAGTTTTCGTTGTAATAATTCTGGTGGTAATTCTCAGCTGCATAAAAGTTCTTCAACGGCTCTATTACTGTAACAATTGGTTTGTCCCAGGCACCAGAAGCATTCAACTCAGTCTTATATTTTTCAGCTTTCTGCTTTTGCTCATCATTATGATAGAAAACTGCTGAACGGTATTGCGGACCAACATCAGCACCTTGCTGGTCTAAAGTTGTTGGGTCGTGGGTTTGCCAAAACACTTCCAGCAACTCATCAAAAGTAACTTTCGCCGGATCGTAAATAATCCTTGCTACTTCCACATGACCACTCGTTTTGCTGCAAACCTGCTCATAGGTAGGATTTTCAATATGTCCACCACTGTAACCACTTGTTACCTTCAACACACCCTCCATTCTCTGGAAAACAGCTTCCACACACCAGAAACATCCGGCACCAAAAGTTGCAGTATCGTTTTTTACATTCGTTAAGGTTGAATCACTCATATTATTACTTGCTGTTTTTACTTTACTCTGGGCACATGAAGCAAACGTGATTGCTAACAAAATACCGCTTAAAAATGTTTTCATTTCTTTCTTTTTTTAGCAGAGTTTAGTATCTCCGGTTGAGCTTTAATTCCCGTCCGTACGGGACTCTTCGTCTGAAGTAGTTGCATCTACGGTCTAAGCTTTTACTTAAATCCTCAATATAGATACGCTGAAAAGCTGAGAAGGTTTGCGACACCTCTGCTTTTAACTTTTGATAAACGAGAGTTGCTACGAAACCTTACATCTCTACCATTTCAGCAGCAGTGATAATTTTCCACCATGATCTGTCTTTTCACAGCAGTTTGTTCCGGACACTTGAGATTGTAAGTCTTTTAGGCAAACTCTCCACCAACGGTTCTCATCTTCACTTGAGCATATCAGACAGCACAGGAAAACAATTGGTGGTCATTTGCTTAATGGATGCAAAATATACACTACTGCTGAGATCGTTATTGCTGAAAGTAATGAACTCAACTTCAAAAGAGAACAAGACGGCACTACGCCTTGGGAGGAATTATAAATTGAAAGCGGGAGTAGCTAATTCCAATTTTTAATCCCGAAGCGGCTGTTCTATAAAATAAATTTTCATACGTTCGCTGCCTATGAAAATATCCAGTTTTATACTGTTAAGTTTCATTTTCATCCTGCTTTTGTTTTCTATCACCACCTATATTAGTTACCAACTTTCAGAAGATGTAAAGGAAAATGCAGAATTCCTTTCCAAGTCTACAGAGATCGTTAGAAGCAGCAGCCGATTTCAAAGAAATACCATCAGTATGGTAGGTGGTTTAAGAGGGTTTCTGCTTACCGGAGAACGGTATTTTGTAGAATCTTATGACTCTGCTGTGGCAGAAAATGAACGTATTCTACATGATGTTAGCAATTTAACCCAGGATTCAATCCAGCTTCGGTTGCTGAATGAGATTAAAACACTTAACGACCAATGGATAGATAACTATACTGATCCATTACGGCAGGCCAAACTTCTGGCAAGCATAAATGATTCAAATATTACCAACTTCAACAAGATATATAGGGAAAAAGCAGCAGGCGAAAAGGTGATTCAAACCCAATTGCAACAGAAGTTCAGAGAGTTCAGCAATCTTGAATATTCGATCAGAGATAAGCGAAGAGGACTACTTGCTACTTCTGCCGTAAGGAGCAAGCAACTCACCTTTGCCTTGACACTGATTTCTCTGGTTGCTGCTGTTTTAATAGTTATCGTACTCATTAACCGGATATCTAAGAGAATCGGTAAAATGGTAAAAATGGCTGATACGATCGCTTCCGGTAATTACGATGTAAGTATGTATGATCCGGGGAAAGATGAACTCACGGCTCTTTCAGCTTCGCTTAATCATATGGCGAAGGAACTTTCCCATAATATTTCTCTCCTCAAAGAAAAAAATGAGGAATTAGATCAGTTCGCTCATATAGTTTCTCACGATTTAAAAGGACCATTACGGGGAATTGATAATGTTGTCACATGGATTGAAGAGGATCATCAGCAGGAGCTTACGCCAAAAGTGAACGAATATCTTCATCTGATTAAAGGGAGAGTAGTTCGAGCTGAAAACTTAATACAAGGCTTGCTCTCGTATGCACGGATTGGTAAGGAAATTGTTCCAAAGGAGCAAGTGAATGTAAATGAGTTACTTAATGAGGTGCTGGATAGTGTGCCAATGAGTGGAAACATCCAGGTTTCTATAAGTCAGGATATGCCGGTTTTATATACCGAGAAGATTCCCCTTTTTCAGGTGGTTACAAATCTTGTAAGTAATGCCGTTAAATACAACGACAAAGAAAAAGGAGAGATAAAGGTTTACGTAGAAGATAAAGGGGAGCATTATGAATTTTTTGTTCAGGATAACGGACCTGGAATATCTGAGCAATACCATAAGAAAATCTTCGTGATCTTTCAAACATTAAAAGAAAGAGACAGCTTTGAAAGTACAGGTGTGGGATTAGCTATCGTAAAGAAAATATTAGACAAACGTGGAGAGACAATAAAAGTGAAATCAAAAGACGGTGAAGGGATTACTTTTTCTTTTACCTGGCAAAAAAATTAATTATGGAAAGACTGATCAATATTTTACTGGTAGAAGACGATCAACTTGATGTGATAGACATAAGAAGATCGCTGGACAAGATGAAAATATTCTACCGACTGCATGTTGCAAAAAATGGCGAAGATGCATTAGAACTGCTTAATGGAGAATCCCAGATTCAGCCTGATGTTGTTTTAGTGGATATTAATATGCCCAAAATGAACGGTTTTGAGTTTCTATCCATAATACGAAATCAGGAAAGATGGAAAGACCTGAAATCTTTCATCATTACCACCTCGGATGAGAAGATAGATCGTGAAACTGCAAAACAACTCGGCGTTTCAGGTTATATCATAAAACCTCTTAAACTAAATAATGCAACTTCACTTGATGCCTTCAACCTCATGATCGATTTGATCAACATGAAGTAAGTAGTTTCAAAAGCTGAATGATGATCTTTAAGTTGAAGGGTGCGACGCAACGGAAGCTAAATAATAGCAATACAGCTTAGTTCATAATAACAAAGCCCTGCATAAGCAAGGCTTTGTATTTCCATTAGGTTAATCTTAATTCTCCATGTAGCTTTCCATCGGCTCACAAGTACAGATCAGGTTTCTATCTCCGTAAGTATTATTGATTCGACCGATAGAAGGCCAGAACTTACCATGACGAATGTAAGCCAGTGAAAAAGCAGCTTGTTGCCTGCTATAGGGTTTACTCCAATCATCTGCAAGCACTACAGATTGTGTGTGTGGTGAATTCTTTAAAGCATTATTTGTTTTATCGCTCTTGCCTTCTTCAATGGCTTTGATCTCCTCATAAATGCTAATAAGTGCTTCGCAAAAACGATCCAGCTCAGCTTTGTCTTCACTTTCTGTTGGCTCGATCATGATCGTTCCCGGAACAGGAAAGCTCATAGTTGGTGCATGGAAGCCATAATCCATCAAACGCTTTGCTACATCTTCAGCTTCGATGCCGGTAACTTGTTTAAACGGACGGAGATCAACGATGAACTCATGTGCACAAACTCCATGATTACCGGTGTATAGAATAGGATAGAATTTCTGCAATCTTGCTCTCATATAGTTGGCATTCAGAATAGCATACTCAGTTGCTTTTCTCAAACCTACACTCCCTAGCATTTTGATATATGCATAACTGATAAGCAGGATAGAAGCCGAACCAAACGGAGCTGCACTTACAGCACCTGCACGACTGGATACCATCGGCTTTTCATCACCTGTAACATGTCCAGGAAGATAAGGAGCTAAATGAGCTGCAACACAAATTGGTCCCATTCCAGGTCCACCACCACCGTGTGGAATTGCAAATGTTTTATGCAGGTTAAGGTGACAAACATCTGCACCTATTGTTGCAGGTGATGTTAATCCAACTTGTGCATTCATGTTAGCACCATCCATATAAACCTGTCCACCAAACTGGTGAATGATGTTGCACACTTCTTTGATGCCTTCTTCAAAAACTCCGTGAGTTGATGGATATGTTACCATCAAACAAGAAAGATCGTTCTGATGTTGCTCGGCTTTTATTCTCAGGTCTTCTATATCAATATAACCTTCTGGAGTACTTTTCACAACCACCACTTTCATTCCCGCCATTACAGCAGAAGCTGGGTTTGTTCCATGAGCACTCATCGGGATCAATACAACATTCTTGTGTGGATTGCCATTGCCTATGTGGTAATTTCTTATCGCCAGCAAACCTGCATACTCACCCTGAGCACCACTGTTCGGTTGAAGTGAACATGCTGCGAAGCCAGTGATCTTACAAAGATCATTTGCCAGTTCCTGGATGATGTAGTGATAACCTTTAGCCTGGTCGTTAGGAACAAATGGATGTATCTTACTCCAGTTTGGCCAACTCAATGGCATGAGTTCAGTTGCAGCATTCAACTTCATGGTACAGCTACCAAGAGAGATCATAGAAGTGTTGAGTGAAAGATCTTTGTTCTCAAGACTTCTCATGTAACGCATCATCTGTGTTTCACTGTGATGCGTATTGAACACAGGATGTGAAAGGTAGTTTGAAGTTCTTCTTAACTCCTGTGGAATGTGATCGTAAGAATGATCATCATCGAACGTTACTTCTGCAATATCCTTGCTGGCCACTTCCTGGAAAATACCAATGATGTCCAAAACATCAGCCTGTGTAGTTGTTTCATCAACAGCAATACTTAGTTTATTGCTTTCCTCAAAATAGAGGAAGTTCACTCCACGGCTTTCAGCGATCGTTCTGATCTTAACAGCATCCTCAACATCAACAATTATTGTATCGAAATAGCTTTTGTGCCTGATGTTGTAACCAGCTTCTGTTAGTTCAGCAGCCAATGTTCCTGCAAGAAGAGAAACTCTCTTTGCAATGTTCTTCAATCCTTCAGGACCATGGAAAACAGCATACATCGCTGCCATGTTTGCCAACAAAGCCTGGGCAGTACAAATATTAGAAGTGGCTTTTTCTCTTTTAATGTGTTGCTCTCTTGTTTGCAACGCCATTCTCAATGCCCGATTGTTCTGAGCATCTACACTTACACCAATGATTCGTCCCGGAATAACTCTTTTGAATTCATCTTTCGTTGAGAAAAACGCAGCATGTGGACCACCATACCCTAATGGAACACCGAAACGTTGTGCAGAACCGATTGCTACATCAGCACCCAACTCACCTGGAGGAGTTAGCAGTGTTAACGATAAGAGATCAGTAGCCATCACAACATAAGCACCCATGCCATGCATTCTCTCTATAAAGCCACGATAGTCTTCTACAGAACCTTCGTTGTTTGGATATTGAACGATGGCACCGAAGTAAGCTTCATTAATCGGGTTAGTTGCATAGTCTGCAATTACCAACTGAATTCCCAAAGGCTCAGCCCTCGTGAATAAAACGTCTATGGTTTGCGTGTAAAGATTTTGATCAACAAAGAACAATGGCTTCTCAGCTTTGTCTCCTCTGTTTACCTGGTGAAACAACATGCTCATGGCTTCGGCTGCAGCAGTTCCTTCATCCAATAAAGATGCATTGGCAATTGGTAAGCCTGTAAGGTCACTCACCATTGTCTGGAAGTTCAAGAGACTTTCCAAACGTCCTTGTGAAATCTCAGCCTGGTAAGGAGTGTACTGTGTGTACCATCCTGGATTTTCAAACAAGTTACGCAAGATCACTGAAGGAACGATCGTGTCGTAATAACCCTGACCAATATAGGTCTTGTACACTTTATTTTTCTGAGACACCTCTTTCAGGTGATTCAGGTATTCAAATTCACTCATCGGTGAACCTATTTCCAGTTGGTTCGCCAACCTTATGGAAGACGGAATCACTTTTTCAATCAGTGAATCAATGCTGTCTTCACCCAATTCCTTCAGCATTGCCTGCGTTTCCGTTTCATCCGGACCAATGTGTCTTGCTATAAACTCGTTACGTTGTTGTTCAAAAAGATTCATATAGACTCCTGTAGAATTTTATGGTGATGTCAGCTGAGGTTATCGTGGCATTCCCGTACGTACGGGATTGTGTCACTCACTTCAGCGTTCAGAACTTTTATGAGCTTTTCCTGCCCACGAAGGCTGAAAATTCGCCGCAAAGGTAACGTTCGTTCTTGCAGCAATTTCATAATAAACCGTTGAGTTTTGCACCTCGTGTTCATTACACCAAAGTCGGTTAAATGGTTCGTTTATGTTACTTTTGCGGCTTACCAGAATTGCTCCATGAATCGCATTTACTTAGATAATGCTGCAACAACCCCGTTGGAACCCAAAGTGTTAGAGGCTATGATGCCTTATTTTACCACGCATTTTGGTAATCCTTCTTCCATCTATAGTTACGGACGGGAAACCAGGATGGCGATAGAAAATGCACGTAAGTCGGTGGCAAAGATCCTTGGAGCACATCCTTCTGAGATATTCTTCACTTCCGGTGGAACAGAAAGCAGCAATACAGCGATCTGTGCTTCGGTAAGAGATCTGGGGTGCAAAAGGATCATCACTTCAGCCATTGAACACCATGCAACGCTGCATACCGTTCAATACCTGCATAGCAAGGGTGAAGTTGAACTTGATCATGTAAAACTCCTGCCGAACGGACATATAGACTTACAGCACCTGGAAGAACTACTCTCGAACAGTAAAGAAAAAACACTGGTGACTTTGCTACATGCAAATAACGAGATCGGCAATATGCTGGATATTGAAGCAGTAGGGGAGTTGTGTAAAAAGCATGAAGCGATCTTTCATTGCGATACTGTTCAAACGGTAGGTCATTTCCCAATCGATTTGAAAAAAATACATGTTCATTTCATCACCGGTGCCGGTCATAAGTTTCATGGACCGAAAGGAGTAGGGATGTTGTATGTAAATGCAAGCATCAAGATCAATCCTTTGGTGCATGGTGGTGGTCAGGAAAGAAATATGAGAGCCGGAACGGAGAATCTTTACGGCATTGTAGGTTTTGCAAAAGCCCTTGAACTGGCAACTGCTGATTATGAGCAGGATAGTAAGTACATCAACGATCTTAAGATGTACATGGCAGAGAAGCTGGAAAAGGAAATTCCTGTTGTAAAGTTCAATGGAGATCATAAAGGCAGCAGTTTATATACTGTTCTAAGTGTTAGCTTCCCAAAGACTGACAAAAGTGAGATGCTGTTATTCAATCTCGACATCAATAATATTTGTGCATCTGGTGGTAGTGCCTGTAGCAGTGGAACCGATATCGGCAGCCATGTGATAAAGGCTGTTTCTCCTGAAAATCACAGCATTGCTATTCGGTTCTCATTCTCGAAACACAATACCAAAGACGAGGTTGATTGTGTGGTGGAGAAGTTGAAGGAACTCGTGTAGCCACACGCTAATTCTTAAATCCTGAGTTTTATGTTCTTGCATTTGCCTGGTACTAAAACCAGGCAAAAGACAATTATCCAGATATTCAACAAGGATGGGAAGGCTACCATTTTAAAAAGTGCAACCATCTACGGGCGATAGTGCAAGGAACCATGAGGGAAGGTGCAAGGACGGTGCTGGAAGAGGGTGGTGTGTCTTGTACTTAAAAACGAAAGTTTCGCAATCGTTCTCGGTATCGAATGCATAAATAAAGAAATGTAAGAGTTAATGATAATTTAAAAACTCCGGTAGATTGAACCACTTAATTTGCCGACCGGAAATTACCAATAGACTGATTGCTTGCTGTTTGTAGAGAAATCTAAGATTTGAGGTGTAGATATTTCCCTCTCAATAAACTGCGTTAGACGATTGTATTTTTCTGTAACTGAGTCCTGCCTTCCTATGATTCCCACCCATTGATTGATTAATCAGTATAACTGTTATATAAAATTGCTTTTTATTATGAGAAGGATTTTGCTTGTTGATTCAGATGCTTTAGATACAAAAAATAATTTTCAAGGTAAAACAGCTCAGGCTCGATGGAAGATAGTGGCACCTGCTTCTATTAAAAAAATATTATTATCATTTTTCGCCCTACTTCTGATGTGGCAAGTAAGCATCGCTCAGAATTATCAATCTTGGGTTGGTGGATCAAGTAACTTTTCAGGCAACACTTGGTCAGCTTCCACTGCTTCAACAACCTGTGGGGTTACATTTAGTACTTCTAAGGCTACGAATACATATGCTAATTTTTGTGTTGCAGGTGCCATAAATGGTTCTGTAGGTGTTACAATTGTAGGTATACTTTGTACTCAAAATATTTCTTTCACTTCTGCCTCTGGCACTCTTCTTACAGGTGGTACTGTTATACCAATTGATGTTTCAACAGGTAAAACGCTCACTTTAGGATCATCTGCCATATCAACTGCCGCAGGAACAGGTTTTACAAAAACTGGGGCTGGTACTTTGAGTTTAACTGGAAGTGCTTATCCAGGAGGTTTTACTCTGAGTAATGGTATTGTATTGATGTCAGGAAACAACGCAATGGGTACAGGTCCGTTGGCGATAAATGGAGGTGCTATTGCTTCAACTACCGGATCTACTAGAACAAGTGCTAACACTCCAATTACCGTAGGCGGAGATTTTCAAATTGGTGATGCTACGGGTGGTGCAGGTACAGTGGCTTTTACCAATAATGTATCTTTGGGAAACTCTGTAACAAGAATAATAACTCTTGCCGGAACAGGCTCCGGTACTTTTAATGGAGTTCTAAGTGGAACCAGTACTAATATTACAATAGCGAAAATATCTGGAGCGACTGGTGTCATTACTTTTGCTGGAGCAAACACCTACTCCGGGGCAACAAATATTACTGGTGGTACCTTAGCATTAAGTGGTTCTGGTGCAATTGCCAGTTCTACTTCTATAACAATTGGTGGAGGTGCCACATTCGATGTATCAGGTAGAACTACAGCATTAACACTTGCCGCATCCCAAAATCTAAATGCTGGAGGCAATACTACAAATGGGACAAGCACTATTAATACAACAACCAGCAAAGGACTTACTTTAGGAAGTAGTAGTACACTAACATTTTCAGCTTGCGATGGTGGTGCCACTGCACCAATTACGGTTTCCGGTGCAGGATCATTAACAATAGCCAACACTAACGCTATTACAGTAACAACAACTTCTGCTTTGGCGGTAGGGTCATACAAATTAGTAGCCATTGGAGCAAGCAATACTACGGCAATTGTCGGTACACTAGGTTCGCTAACTGTAAATGGTAGTGGAACAGCAGTGGGTACTACTTCCTCATTGCGTATTACTGGTGGCGAACTTTTCCTCGATGTTGTCGGTACTCCTAATATTGCTCTAGGCGATAATGCTAATGGACAGATTTCCGCAGCCAATATTATTAAAAGCTCTACAGGAAACGCTATTTATAATTTCCAGCTAGCAGTAACTACTACATCAGCAACACTTAGCAGTGTGGGATTTACTACTACCAATACAAATGCATCGGATATTAATAATTACAAACTACTTTATTCAGCGACAAATAGTTTTGGAAGTGCAACCCAAATAGGAACTTCTATAACTACGTCACTCGGCACAGGAACTCATACGTTTAGTTCTTTATCTCAAAGCATATCGAGTGGAAGCACTGGCTTTTTTTGGATAACTACCGATGTTGCTAGTGGTGCTACCCCTGGAAATACTATATCTGTTTCTGCAATGACAACCAGTGATGTTACTTTTAGCTCTGGTAATAAATCAGGCTCTGCCTCAGCAGGAGGAACTCAAACTATTATAGGTACTCCTACAGTAACAACTGGAGTTGCTTCATCAATAGCAACTACAGATGCAAATTTGAATGGAACGGTTAATGCAAATGCATCATCTACCACTGCATCATTTGATTGGGGAACTACCACTGGATATCTTGGAGGGAATATTGCTGCAACTCAAAGCCCCGTAACAGGAATATCAAATACGGCAGTAAGCAAATCAACCTTTAGCAGTGGAACACTAACAGCTAATACACTCTACCATTTTAGAGCAAAGGGAGTAAACAGTGCTGGCACAACTAATGGAGGTGATGCTACATTCACAACTTTAAGCAATGCACCTGTTATGGATGATGTTACAGCTAGAAATGCAACATCATCTGGTTTTACAGCAAACTGGAGTGCTCCTGCAAGCCAGGGCTCCGAAACTTTTACTTACACGGTAGAGGCAGATGATGATAATGCTTTCGGAACAGTAGATGCTGTTCAGGCAGGAATATCTTCAGGTAGTTTATCTTTTATTTTTAGCACTTTAAATCCAGGTACTCAATATTACTATCGTGTTAAAGCCGTTAATGCCAGTGGGAGTTCAACTTACTCAAATGTGAGTGCTAGTGTAACAACACTAGCAGCAACTACACCTACGGTAACAACAAGTGCAGTAACATTGGTTGCAGCAACATCAGTTACTGGCAATGGAAGCATCTCAGCTAATGGAGGTTCAACCATCACGGATAGAGGATTTTATTATAGCACCTCTAGTCCTGCAGAAAATGGGATACAGGCTTCAGAAGGTGGTACTTCGATAAGTAGCTTTAGTAAAAGCATAACCGGATTGGGGTCTAATACTTTATATTATGTAAAAGCATATGCAACAAATGGGGTAGGAACAGCCTATGGTTCCGAGGTAAGCTTTACCACTTTAGCTACAGAGCCTACTACTCAAAGCACTGTAACTTTTGGGACAAGAACTGATGCCAGCCTTGTAGTAAACTTTAATAGTGGGGACGGAACTAGAAGAATTGTAGTAGCACGAAGCGGAAGTGCGGTGAATTTTACTCCTAGTGATGGAACGCTGCCAACCGGTATTAATGCAGACTTCAGCGTGGCAAGCGACCAAACGAATGGAAACAAGGTAGTGTATGACGGAGTTGGAAATACTGTTACCGTTACAGGACTAACAAAAAATATTACTTACCATTTTGCTGTTTACGAGTATAATAATAATAGTGCTACTTCTCCTAATTTTTATGCTACAGCAGGAACGGGAAATCAAACAACATATAACCCCACTATCTCTGCAACAGGAACGTTGAATTTTGGAAATATTGTTACAGGATCATCCTCAGTTTCACAATCATATACCGTTTCTGGAAGTGAACTTGTATCTTCTATAACCATTACAAGGCCTTCTGCTTTATTCGAGATAAGTCTTGATGATGCAGATTTTTCTCAAAATACGCTTACGCTTACAAGAAATGTCAGTGATGCCGTAGGGTCAACAACTATTTATGTAAGATTCTCACCTAGCAGCACAGATGGAGATCATTCAGGAAACGTAAGCAATGCTGCCAGTAATGCAACTACCAAAAATGTGGCTGTAACGGGTACTGCGATTGCTGCACAGCCAACCACTGTTGGGTCAATCTCATTCAGTAATGTTGGTACTACTTCTTTGGAGATTAATCTCCCAACAACCGGTGATGGCTCTAACAGGATCATAGTTGCCAAACAAGGTGGGTCACCTACAGCACCCACTGATGGCATAACCTATACTGCTAATGCAGCCTTTGGTAGTGGTAACATAACAGCAGCGGGCAGTTATGTTGTATATAAAGGATCAGGATCTGGTAGTTCAGTGGTAACTGTTACGGGATTGACTCAAAATACCAGCTACACATTTACCGTTTATGAGTTTAACATAGGAACGAATAATTCAGAAAATTATCTGACCAGTTTATCAGCAAGTGGCAGCCTGACAACCTCTGACGCATCGGTTAATACGGACTATTTCCGTTCCAGGGCTACAGGTAACTGGGGCACAAATAGCACCTGGCAATCATCACATGATGGAAGTACAAACTGGATCACTGCTACTTTAACTCCAACTAGCAGTGCAAATACAATCTCTATTCTTAGTGGGCATACAGTAACAGTAGCAGCGAATGTATCAGTTGACCAGGTTACAGTTAGCGATGGAGGAATATTAAGTATTGCCTCAGCATCAACCTTAACGGTAGCTAACGGAACAGGGACCGATATAACAGTTTCTGCAAGTGCAAGTACTCCAGCTTATCCAGGTGATCAGGCAGCTGCTGGAGGATTACTTCGTATTGAAAATGGCGGACTCTTTTCTGTTGCTGCAAGTGCAACAGTTGTTATCGATGGAACTTTCGAAGATCAAACTTCAGTTCCCACTGTTGCTTATAGTTTCAGTACTACCAGTGGAAGTATGACAGTAAACGGCACATTTATGCTAAGTGGGTTGGGTGTAGGTAATAATGCCCAAATAGGTACCTTAACCAATGTTACTTTAACTCCACCAAGTTTGCCTGGAACTTTAGGAGGAACAGTATATATAAATAGTGGTGTACCTAGACTACCGGTGACCAATGCTGGAAACGTAGTTTGGAACGGAGTAGCAGGTAATTCTATCTTGAATGGCACCTCCAGTCACACAATCGCAGGCGATTTTACAATTATAGGAACAGGTGGCAATACAATTAATCATGGCTCCGGAGGTTCTGCAAGAACGCTGACCATTACCGGAAATTTGAATATGATTGGCGGTATATATCACTTTAACGGCACAGGCGGTACGGCTGCCCAGAATGTTACCGTTAATGGCAATGTAAATATCAGCGGGGGAACTTTATTACTTAGTAATGCTACAGCTGGGTCATCTATATTGACTGTTAGAGGGAACTTTAATCATACTGCTGGGACCTTTGGTTCCGGAGCTTCGGTTACAGTAGGTACTCTAGCTATGGCAAGTACAAGTGCAGATCAAACTATTTCATCCACTGGATTTAATAACCAGGTTAATCTTACTATTAATAACACAAAAACAGGTGGATTGGTCACTTTAAATTCTTCTGTTACAATTGGAACTCCAACTTTGACAGCAGGAACACTATTTATTGCCAGTACTAAAACGTTAACCTTTTCTGGTACCCTCACAGTCAGTAGTGGTGCTATTTTAGGAGGTGTCGGAACTGTTGCATCTACGATTTCATCTAATGGAACAATAACTGGAAATGGAAGTGGTAGCGGTTCCATTGGCACATTATCTACAACAGGTAATGTAACATTTGGAGCAACTGGAATTTATCAGGTTGATATTAATAACACTACTGGTTCAGCTGGAACAATAAATGATCTATTAGCAATTACAGGTAATCTTAGTGTAACCAGCGGGGCTAAAATTAATTTATCAGGCACCATTTCCAATTTTGATAATACTCAAAACTATTCATGGACGATAGCAACTGTAAGCGGAACGGTAACTACCCTTAGTAATTTTACTTTTACAAGTTCCAGTTTAAGTACAATTCTAGGAACTGTTGGAGCAAGCTTTTCAGTAGCACAGGTTGGGAGCAACATTGTACTTACATATAGCCCGGCTAATGCAAGGATCGTTTGGAATTTATCCACGAATGCAGGAGCATGGTTAACGGCAGGTAATTGGACAGGGGGAGTAGCACCTACATCAACGGATTTTGCTCAATTTGATGCAAATCCATCTGCTAGTCCATACAATGTAGGCATCAATATGAATGGAGCTACAAATAATGGATCCAATAACCATGCTGTAGGAGGGATATATGTATCATCAACACGTAGCAATAATCTTGTGATCGGCAATAGCAGTACGTCTGCTGCCGGCACTTTAACTATTGGAGGTGGGTATCTTGGAGGAGAAGCTACCTCAATAAGTAATAAGGCAGCAAGTCAGGCTACCTTAACCATTCAAAATACCTCAGGGTCTGGGAACCAAACTATGGGATTAGCTCTAAACAGTGCAGCTAATATCATTACCGGTGGCGGTTCAACAACAGTAGTTGGGAATACAATTAATATCACATCTATAATTTCAGGAGCGGCTTCCGGCATCACTTTTAAAGGTGGCGGTTCTGGTACAACCAATGGTGGTCTTTTAAAACTTGGAGGTGTAAACACCTTTGTTAATGGAATTACTGTTGGAAATTCTGATGGAACTCAATATGGAATATTACAGCCAGATGTTACGAATGCATTAAGTAATACAAACGGAAATAATATTACGATCAATAATAACAGTCAATTGTACCTCGGAGCATCAGGAACATATACGACTGGAAATATTACTCTTAACCTTAATGGTAGCGGAAATACAGTAAGCACAACCTATGGAAGTGGTGCTTTACGTTCTACCAGCACTGCTACAATCTGGACAGGTCCTGTAAATCTTGCATCTGATGCAAGCATTTTTAATCCCGGCACTTTAACATTAAGTGGTGTAGTAAGCGGAAGCAACCAATTAACTAAACTTGGATCGGGCACACTGGTTCTTAGTGGAGCTAACACCTACACGGGAGCTACTGTTGTTTCCACCGGTACGCTACAATTAAACAAAACGGCTGGTACCACAATACCAGCTACTAATAATGTAACTGTATCAGGTGGTACATTTCAGATAAGCAGTAATCAAACTGTAAATAATTTAACGATAAGCAGCGGTGCTACACTTATTGTGGATGCAAGTGTTACGCTTACAATTAATGGAACCTTTACAGGTGGTGGAACGATCACCAATAATGGAAAGATCGTTTTAGGTTGTTCAACTTTCCCGGGAAGTAGTAGCACAATAAGTGCAATGAATGATTTGGAGATCAATAGAGCCGGAGGAGTAACTTTTGATAAAGATGTTACAGTAAGTGGTGTTCTAACACTTACCTCAGGTGTAGTTACAACAAACAGCAATAAAGTGATCATTGCTTCTTCAGGTAGCGTTAGCAGAACCAGTGGACACATAGCAGGTAATTTGCAAAAGAGCATCACTGCTTCA
>JANPIB010000225.1:0-4763 GCA_031424775.1 Chitinophagales bacterium
CACAACTGATGCTGGTCATAGAAGAAAGATATTAAGGTTGTTATCAAAGATCGAAAGAACTTAGTTTGAAAGCAAATCACAACTAGTTTTTTAATCAACATTTGTTCTGGGCTGTTGTTATCAAAGATCGAAAGAACTTAGTTTGAAAGCAAATCACAACTTAAATAAAATGAAAACTTACAAACTGTGCGTTGTTATCAAAGATCGAAAGAACTTAGTTTGAAAGCAAATCACAACTAAACAACCGGAAGGAGCTTGATTATTATGTTGTTATCAAAGATCGAAAGAACTTAGTTTGAAAGCAAATCACAACTAAGCGTCTTCTTTGGTTTGCTCTTCCATCGTTGTTATCAAAGATCGAAAGAACTTAGTTTGAAAGCAAATCACAACCTTCAATCCACTCAGTGTTCATCAGCTTCTGTTGTTATCAAAGATCGAAAGAACTTAGTTTGAAAGCAAATCACAACAGTTCCTTATTCGGGTTTGCTTTCTAAAATGTTGTTATCAAAGATCGAAAGAACTTAGTTTGAAAGCAAATCACAACTAAGCAGCTGTACTTAACTGAAAACCATGCGTTGTTATCAAAGATCGAATGAACTTAGTTTGAAATCACACAATAACATTACCTTGTAATTGCCTTATTTCAATATAGGGGGTGTTGCAAATCTTCTTTATAGGCTCATTATTTGATTGAATTTTTGCATCGTAAGAATTTAAATGATAAACAATTTTATCCATAATATTCAGCCTTATGCACTTGCCGGGGTGTTTGTGCTGACGTATATAGCTGAACATATAATACCACAACGAAAGGAACTAATAGACCACAAACATGATCTTAAGAATATTTTAGTTGGGGTGATTAATCTTTTAATAATAGCAGTAGTTGGGGTGCAGTTTCAAAATGCAATTGAATGGTTGAACAATCACCAATTTGGGCTTTTACAGTTATTTCATATTTCATCTTACATCAAAATAGTATTAGGCGTATTGCTAATAGATATATTTATGTACTGGTGGCACAGGATCAACCATGAATGGCGGTTTCTATGGTATTTCCATAAATTCCATCATATAGATACTAAGTTAAACAGCACGTCTGCACTCCGTTTTCATATTGGTGAGTTATTGCTTTCTTATATTTCTAAAATCCTCGTTTTCTCCCTTTTGGGTATTAATCTTTCCTCCATACTTATACACAGCCTATTGTTTTTCCCAATTATTGTTTTCCATCATTCTAATTTAAAAATTTCTGAGCGGTGGGATTTATTTTTCAGACATTTTATAGTAACGCCCCGTATGCATCGCATACATCATTCAGTTATAAAGTCGGAAACAAATTCTAATTACAGTTCAGTATTATCTATTTGGGATAAACTGTTTAGAAGTTACGTAAAGAGACCTATGAAGGAAATTAAGTTTGGTATTGAGCAGAACGACAAAACAAAATGGCATTAATCCCGTATCAACTCAATGGAACTTCTATAAAAGATCAGCATTACATAAGCTGTTATTTCGGAATCTAAATTACCGCTAACAATAGCTTGTTGAAGATTGATGGCAGAGTATTCAAAATAATTCCCGAAAAACATGAAAACTGTTTAGGGATATAAATTATCAGCTACCTAAATATTCACTTTCTCAGCCAATAACTGTTGAACGAGCTTTTCTAATTCGTACACTCTCTTTTCCAACTCAGGAAGGTTCCTGGCTACTGCCTGGCTACGAAGCGCCGAAGTATAATCTGATGCCGGAGAACCGGTAACGGCGGTTTTAGAATCTTTGATGGCTTTGCTTACACCACTCTGTGCATTGATCATCACGCCATCGGCAATGGTGATATGACCAACAATACCAGCTTGACCACCAATCTGAACGTAATTGCCAATTTTAGTGCTTCCGCTTACACCGGCTTGTGCAGCAATAACGGTGTGGTTACCTACTTCAACATTATGTGCAATCTGGATAAGGTTGTCAAGCTTTGCACCTGACCTGATGATGGTTGAACCCATCGTAGCTCTGTCGATCGTTGCATGAGAACCGATCTCGACTTCATCGTCGATAATTACATTACCGATCTGAGGTACTTTCTTGTAAGTACCATCCGTTTGTGGAGCAAAACCAAAACCATCACCACCAATCACAGAACCTGAATGAATATTTACACTTTTACCTATGATACAATCGTGGTAAATTTTTACACCGGGATGAAGGATGGTATTATCGCCGATAGTTACATTATCGCCGATAAAACTGCCGGGGAATATTTTTACGTTGTTACCAATTGTTACATGCTCACCTATATAGGCGAAAGCTGCTACATAAACCTGCTCACCCAATTTTGCTGTTGAAGAAATAAAACTTGGCTGCTGAATACCTACAAGCTGTTGTGTAGCCATTTGCTGATACTTATTGAGCAGTATGGCAAAAGCACTGTAAGCATCAGCAACACGGATGAGTGTTGCAGCAACAGGTTCTCTTAATTCGTAAGCATCACTTACAATAACAATTGATGCCCCTGTAGAGTAAAGGAATTCTTCGTATTTAGGGTTGGCAAAAAAAGCAAGGTTGCCACTTTTTGCTTCTTCAATTTTACTGAAGGAAGTTACTTTGGTTTCAGGATCACCTTCCACCTTACCGTTGATTAGTATTGCTATCTGTGCTGCACTAAATTCCATAAAGGCTGTTTTCCGTTCCTAACCAGCGATAGTTTGTATACCGTTAAGTTAATGAACAAATGTAGAATTTTTTTACAGGTGTAGAAAGGTTTTGACTGATTAACGCATTATCAATAGATGTTATATCCTTTACTGTACCATCCTTGAACAGGATATTGATCGTTTCGTCAGCTTTTTGATACGTTGTATTGCTTGCCTCACCTGTAAAACAAAAATAACTGGCTTGCTCCTCAGACAAAATGTACGTATGTATTGCTGCATCCTGCTTTTCTTTAACCATTTCATGGCTAAACGGCTCAGCCTGGAATTTTGTTTTGTATAAAACTCGTTTTAGCAAGTTTTTGCAAAGTAAGCTTAGCACTACGTCTGAGTGTTTGCTCCAGATCTTTACAGCATGCATCACATCATGATCGTCTAACGAGCAGAAGTTGTCAAGAATCAACTGTTGGTCTGAGTTACTATACCCGGCAAGAAAAAAATCAAGAGCTGAATCTGTTCTTAAGGTGTAGTCATTAGTTGTGTACACCTCTTTCACTCTTTCCATGATCTTAACGAGCATCATTTCAGCTGCAAGAACGGTTTTGTGTAGATATACCTGCCAATACATTTGTCTTCTTGCAACAAGAAATTTCTCTACACTATAAATTCCCTTTTCTTCAACAACGAGCTGATCATTGTGTACACATAGCATCTTAATGATCCGATCATATCCGATCACACCTTCTGAAACGCCTGAGTAAAAACTATCTCTTGTGAGGTAGTCCATTCTATCAACATCCAGCTGACCACTAATTAGCTGATGAAGAAAAGGTTTGTGGTATTTATCGGTGAAAATGTCAATGGCAAGTTGCAATGACCCTCCAAATTCTTCATTCATGTGTTGCATGATCTTGAGAGAAATCTCTTCATGATGCAGATCCTGGATCAATACATTTTCCAGAGCATGAGAAAATGGACCGTGACCAATATCGTGCAACAGTATCGCAGCTTTAACTGCAACTTCTTCATCCGCTGTAATGCTGATCCCTTTGCCCCTTAATTCAGAGATAGCATTGCACATTAGGTGATATGCTCCCATTGAATGATGCAATCTTGTATGAGTTGCCCCGGGATAAACCAGTTGAGCCAAAGCCATCTGGCTAATGCGTCTCAACCGTTGGTAAAATGGATGCCCGATGATCTGAAATATCAAAGGATGATTGATGGTAATAAAGCCATAGACAGGGTCGTTGATGATCTTTCTTTTAATCGTCTGCATGCTTGTTTTCAATTTGTTAAATAAGCCGCTATGGCAGCGGCAAATGTACTAATGCTGAGGGATAGTGTATATTCGATTTCCGCTTACCAAACAACTACTACATAGGATTAACTTCTACTCTTTTCTTTCAGGTTGAATTATTGATGATAAGTTTGTGTTTCACGCAAAGCTGCAAAGGTGGCAAAGACGCTAAGGTGTCTTCATCTGTCGATTTTACTTGATGTAGTACAAGTGAGTCCCGAATAAGTCGGGAGACGCTGACACAACGAAAGCTCAATAGAAAACCTTAGCTGGTTATCAAATAAAAATATCACTATGGCATTAGCAAAAATTCTTTGGGTAGATGATGAGATTGAAAGTCTTCAGTCACAAAAAATTTTCCTGGAAAACAAAGGTTACGAAGTTCATACGCTAACCAACGGTTTTGATGCTGTTGAGTTCGTAAAGGATAATATTATTGACGTGGTGTTATTGGATGAATCAATGCCTGGAATTACAGGTTTGGAAACTTTGGCAAGGATAAAAGAGATCAATTCCGGTATTCCGGTGGTAATGATCACTAAGAATGAAACGGAGAATGTGATGGATGATGCTATCGGAAGCCAGATAAGTGATTACCTGATAAAACCGGTGAATCCTAACCAGGTACTATTAAGCTTAAAAAAGATAATTGATAATAAACGGCTCGTTGCTGAGAAAACCACCACTGCATACCAACAACAGTTCAGGAATTTATTCATGGCATTGAACAGTAATCCTGACTTTAATGAATGGATGGAGATTTACAAGAAACTCGTTTATTGGGAACTGGAAATGGAGAAGAGTGA
>JANPIB010000226.1:0-3459 GCA_031424775.1 Chitinophagales bacterium
ATCATTCTTTCTTGCAAGGCTGAATTATTCTCGGGCAAAGAATTATCCTGAAAATAGAATTTCAATCTTTCCCTAAACTTGGTTGCGACATCTTCGAGGGAGATCAATTTATTTTCGATAGCAGTCATCCAATCCAATCCATTTATATTAAAATGATTTTCATTTTTCTGTAATAGATCTTTCAGCTCATTGCAGGAACGAATGAAACGCATCAGATCAAACAACTGAAGTAACAACACCTGCTGATAATCTTTTTTTGATTGATGCAGTTGATCTGTAAGTTCAGCAGCTGAAGCAATATTTCTCGAAAAGTGCCTGATTGTTTCATCTGTTCTCAAGCTTGAAGAAGTGATCTGGCTTTGCAGAACAATTCCATCTAAAGAAGTGCATCGGCTGAGTGCAACATATACTTGTCCGGCAGCAAATGCAGCTCCGGCATCTATCACTGCTTTTTCAAAGGTTAATCCCTGACTTTTGTGAATGGTGATAGCCCAGGCTAATCTCAAGGGATACTGTTTAAAAGATCCTGCAACATCTTCTTCTATCTGGTTCGATTGTTTATTAATGGAATAGCGAATGTTTTCCCAGGTTTCTTTTTGCACTTCAATTTCATCCTGCTCATTTTTGCATTGAACAAAAATGCCATCGTCTGTTATTCGTGTAACTACTCCGATCTTACCGTTATAGAATCGCTTGATCTTTTCTTTATCGTTCTTAATGAACATTACCTGTGCACCTTCTTTCAACTGCAGCAACTCATCAGCCGGAAAGGCTTTCTCACTAAAATCACCATCGATCTCTGCTTTGAAACGAAAAGCTTTTGTTTTTAGTTGAGACAGCTCTTCATAATTGATGGAATCGGCTTTTTGGTTATGTGTGGTGAGGATGATATAATCGTCTGACTGCTGAATCTTGAATTGAGGTTTGTACAGACTTTCGAGAAGCTGGTTTCCATCTCCTGTTAAATTATTGTTTCGAACCTGGTTCAATAGATCAATAAACCGAAAATCGCTTTGTCTGTATATCTTTTCAAATTCAACATAAACCGTTGGCGCTTGTTGTAAGATCCTGCTGTCAAAAAAATACGGTGAATTATAATATTGCGATAGCAAACTCCATTCTTCATTAATTGCAACAGGAGGAAGCTGGAACATATCACCGATCAACAAAAGTTGAACTCCACCAAAAGGCTCTGAATGTCTATGCCTGAAATGTTTTAGTACAACATCTATGGCATCTAAAATATCGCAGCGAACCATGCTGATCTCGTCAATGATCAAAAGTTCCAGCTGTTGCAAGACCTTAATTCTATCTCTATTCAACTTGATCTTACCAAGTAACGTATGCCGGTTAGTAATGTCACTCCTGTTCATGTTGCCATGAGCTTCCGGCAAGTAAGGAGAAAAGGGAAGTTGGAAGAAAGAATGAATGGTTGAGCCGCCGGCATTGATTGCAGCAACTCCGGTTGGAGCTACAACGGCAGTTTGCTTTAAACTGTTTTCACGGATATGACGCAGGAAGGTTGTCTTCCCTGTTCCGGCTTTACCGGTTAAAAAGATGTTCCGGTTGCTTTGGTTTACGAGGTCAACTGCAAGGCTGAATATTTCGTTTGTTTGATCGAAGGTTGTTGCCACGGATTGCACAGATTTACACGGATTATAAAACAAGTCGTTTATACTCCATTGAACTTTTGCCGAAATTAACTATCAATCCAATTCTGCATTCCGAAACTTTTAAGTAATTTATGGTTTGAGCGATGCTTGAATTGCAAATTTCACCTTCCGCAGACTTGATTTCTAATATCACTGTATTGTTGATTATAAAGTCAGCGTAAAACCTATGTGGTAGCAGTATTCCTTTGTATTTAATGCAGTATTCTTTCTCCCTTTGGTAATCAATATCTGAGTTAGCTAGTTCGAACTCTATAGCATCTTTATATACTATCTCAAGAAATCCATGTCCCAGAATTCTATGCACAGTCATGCATTTTCCGATTAATTGATAGGTGATCTCTTCAGAAATAAGTTGCATAATATTATTAAAGAATCCGTGTAAATCTGTGCAATCCATGGCAAAAGAAAATAACTGCCGCAGGCAATTCCACGACAGTTATTGGTGTTATATGGAAATCAGGATTGAGCTTGTTTGGTGTTCAGTAACAATAATTCAGATATCTGGATCTCAGTAAAGTATTTCTTCACGCCATCCTTATCTGTATAGTTGCGATAAACCAGTTTGCCTTCAACTGCAACTTCAGAACCTTTAAAAAGAAATTTTTCTGCGATCTCAGCCACTTTACCCCAGGCAACTACATTATGCCACTGGGTTTCAGTAACCTTCTCGCCTTTTACATTTTTGTACGTTTCGTTTGTGGCTACGCTGAACTTTGCCAGCTTTTTACCGCCTTCGATACTTTTTACTTCAGGAGCATTACCAAGATTTCCGATCAATTGAACTTTGTTTTTAAGTGCGTACATGACTTTAAGTTTTAGATTTTTTATTTCAGCCGACCAATTCGATCGACAGAGCAAAAGTGGGGTGGTGAAGAAGCGGTAGTCGGTATTTAGTCGTTTGCTTACGAAAAGAAACGAGTATAAACGTTTGTACACGGATAAAATATTGATTATCTTGAACCAGTGATAATCCTGATTTAAAACGATTTTATGCCGGACACCGAAATAAAGCACTGTCTAGCCTGTGATAAACCGCTTCATGGCAGAGCCGATAAGAAGTTCTGTAATGATTATTGTAGGAATGCTTACAATAATTCTATGAAAAGCATGAACGATTCTGCTTTGCGGAACATTAATAATGTGCTGTCAAAAAACCGGAAGATCCTGGACAAGATCCTAGGAGAAGAAAAAACCGCCAGAACCAACAAAGAAAAATTGCAACAGCAGGGATTTAACTTCAAATACATTACTCATACCTACACTAACAAAAACGGAGATACTTATTGTTTTTGTTATGAGATGGGGTATTTACCATTAGATAATGACTGGTATTTGGTGGTTAGGAGAAAAGACGAATCTGCAAGTTGATGGCTGGAATGGAAGTTGATTGTTAACCTGCTAAGCAGGGAACAGAAATCTGAAAGGAGCGTCGCAAGCAAAGCTAAATAGCATTCCAAGCCCCTGAATCACAAAAAACAACCGCTTCGGCGGTATTTCTTACATTTGACAATTAGATTTAGTGAACATGGAGTATAATACCGAGAGAAACCATCTGAGCATGAAGGAATATGGCAGACATATTCAACGTATGGTGGAATATTTATTGACGATCGAGGAACGTGAAGAAAGAGAGCGACAAGCCAGCGTAGTGATAGAACTAATGGGATTTCTCAACCCTCACCTTAAGAACGTTGAGGATTTCCGTCATAAGCTTTGGGATCACCTGTTTTTCATCAGCGACTTTCAGCTTGATGTGGACAGTCCGTACCCAAAACCACAAAGAGAA
>JANPIB010000227.1:0-2572 GCA_031424775.1 Chitinophagales bacterium
TCTGTCATCTTTGGAATAATGATTAATTCATTTTCGTTGATCTGCTGAACTTTATTCCTGAAGTGCATTTCAAAACTGCCTTTCACTACATAAAATAACTCGTCTTCATTCTCATGATGATGCCACACGAACTCACCTTTAAATTTTACGAGCTTTACTTGTTGCCCGTTAAGCTCACCAACGATCTTTGGGCTCCAGTGGTCATTGAACTGATTAAACTTATCAGCAAGGTTTACTTTATCAAGGATCATAATGCTGTTGCTTTACTTAGTAGTTCTTCGTGAATTTTTAGCACCTGCGGTAAGATCAATTCCTGCTCATCGTTTACAATAACAAAATCACAAAGCCGCATCTTGATGGTGTCACTTATTTGCCTATTCATCCTTGACAGTACTTCATCCCTTGTCAGATTGCTCCTCTCCATCACTCTTTTGATCCGTAGACTTTTGGGTGCAGATACACCAATCACATACTGAAGGTTAAAAGCAGAGCCGGCTTCAAACATCAAAGCAGCTTCTTTGATTACGTAAGGGCTTGTTTGTTTTTTTGCCCAATCAACTCCAGCCTGGATGGCTGCCGGATGAACAATTGCATTAAGCTTTTCTAACTTGAATGAATCCGTGAATACCTTTTCAGCTAAAATTTTTCGGTTGAGTTTGTTGCCTGTGTAGGTATCATCTCCAAATTCAGCTTTGATCCTGCTGATCAACTCAGCATCTGTTTCCATGATCTCTTTTGCGGCTGCATCTGCATCGAAAACAGGTATACTGAGTATTTTGAATATCTCAGCGACCACTGATTTTCCACTTCCTATGCCACCTGTAAGTCCAACTTTAAGCAAGCCTGATGATTTGATGTTGAAGGTAGTAAACCTGATTGAAACTCGTGTTGGATAGGATTGTTACCGTACAAGTGAGTGACACACCTGAAGCAGATAGTAGCAATGCGGCTTAGGCAATAAAAAAGCAGGAAGATGAACTTCCTGCTTTTACTATGATCGTGTATGATCTCATTTATTCTTCTTCGTCAAAGTTCATCGCTTCTCTTGTAGTTGCAAGAACTTCATACTCTTCTTTGTTTCCTACGATCAGGTTCTCGAATTCTCTTAAACCTGTACCAGCCGGAATCAGGTGACCAGTGATAACGTTCTCTTTCAAGCCCATCATATCATCAGCTTTACCGTTGATCGCAGCAGAACTCAACACTTTGGTTGTTTCCTGGAACGATGCTGCAGAAATCCAGCTCTGTACACCCAACGATGCTTTGGTAATACCAAGCAACACCGGTGTTGCAGTTGCAGGACTTGCATCCCTTACTTCAACTAGTTTTCTATCAGAACGACGAAGAACTGAGTTTTCTTCTCTCAACTCACGAAGTGTAACGATCTGACCGGCTTTCAATTTTGTACTTTCACCCGGATCAGTTACTACCTTCTTATCATAGATCTTGTCGTTCTCTTCGTTGAATTCAAACCTGTCTTCGAGGTCTTCTTCAAGGAAACGGGTATCACCAGCATCAACGATCTCTACCTTCTTCATCATCTGTCTAACGATCACCTCAACGTGTTTATCGTTGATTCTTACACCTTGTAAACGATATACTTCCTGTATCTCATTCACAACGTACTCCTGTACCGCAAATGGACCTTTAATAGTTAGGATATCAGCTGGAGCAACCTGTCCGTCAGACATTGGTGTACCGGCTTTTACAAAGTCTCCGTCCTGAACAAGGATTTGTCTTGTAAGTGGAACAAGGTATTTTTTAACAATACCATCTTTCGCTTCAACGATGATCTCACGATTACCTCTCTTCACATTACCGAATGCTACCACACCATCGATCTCACAAACAACAGCTGGGTTACCTGGGTTTCTTGCCTCGAATAACTCAGTTACTCTTGGAAGACCTCCGGTGATATCTCTCAATTTACCGAGAACCCTAGGTATCTTAACCAACACCTGACCGGCTCTAACTTCAGCACCTTCATCCATGATGATGTGTGATCCAACAGGAAGGTTATAGTGCTTTACATCTTTACCTTCAATGATAACTGTAGGTATCTTGGTTTTATCTTTTGTTTCGATAACCACTTTTTCTCTGTGACCTGTTTGTTCATCAGCTTCATCACGGTAAGTGATACCTTCAAGAACATTCTCAAATTTCACTTTACCAACCTGCTCAGCCACGATCACATTATTAAATGGATCCCAAGTACAGATCAAATCTCCTTTCTTCACCTGCTGACCATCTTTTACATTCAGCGTAGCACCGTAAGGAACGTTATTAGTGATAAGTAAACGATCATTCTTAACATCGATAATCCTCATCTCACCTGTACGACCGATAACGATCTTCACTTTGTTTCCTTCAGCGTCAGTAGTATCAACTGTTCTTAATCCATCGAACTGTACAGTTCCATCGAATTTAGCCGGCAGACCAGATTCAACTGATGCAGAACTAGCCACACCACCTACGTGGAATGTACGAAGGGTTAACTGAGTACCCGGCTCACCAATTGACTGTGCACCCATGATACCAACAGCATCACCACGTTGTGCCAGGTAACCTGTTG
>JANPIB010000228.1:0-6867 GCA_031424775.1 Chitinophagales bacterium
GTTCCTGTTTTAGGGTTTGGCATCAGGTTACGAGGACCTAACACTTTACCTAACTTACCAATCTTAGGCATTACTGATGGTGTTGCGATAATAACATCAACATCAGTCCATCCACCTTCGATCTTAGCTACGAATTCATCAAGACCTACGAAATCTGCACCAGCTTCTTTTGCAGCAGCTTCTTTATCAGGAGTGCAAAGAACCAATACTTTTTTAGTTTTACCAGTACCGTGAGGTAATGATACTGTACCACGAACTTGCTGATCAGCTTTCTTAGGATCAACACCCAAACGGATGTGAAGGTCTACAGAGCTATCGAATTTTGTACAATTGATTTCTTTAACCAGTTGTGCAGCTTCTTTAAGGGAATAAATTTTGTTTTTATCCACCTTAGTTTCTGCAACTTTTCTTTTTTTAGTCAGACTAGACATTTTTAAAGTTTTTTAGGTGAATAATTATTTGTTATCCCAAGGAGCTTTTCCGTCAACAGTTAATCCCATACTTCTTGCAGTTCCGGCAACCATGCTCATAGCACTGTTTAAAGTAAATGCGTTCAGATCAGACATTTTGTCTTTTGCAATAACTTCTACCTGATCCCAGCTTACTTTACCAACTTTCTGACGATTACTTTCTTTAGAACCTTTCTGGATTTTTGCTGCTTCCATTAACTGAACGGCAGCTGGAGCTGTTTTGATAACAAAGTCGAACGACTTGTCAGTATAAACTGTGATAAGAACAGGAACAACTTTTCCCATTTTATCCTGAGTTCTTGCATTAAATTGTTTGCAGAACTCCATGATGTTCACACCCTTAGAACCGAGTGCCGGCCCAATTGGAGGTGCAGGATTGGCTTGACCGCCCTTTGCCTGCAACTTCACATAGCCTGAAATTTCTTTTGCCATGGTTTTACGATTTAATTGGTGATAGCGTTTCCGTTTCGGCTTCGAAAATCTCAGCCTGACAAAAACTCCCAAGTATCAGCTTTAAGCTGATTTTCAATCATTCTTAATCTTAAAGAACTTTTTGGGACGGCGAAGGTATGATTGTAAGATGAAAAATCAGAATTAATAATAAAAATATCAAGGAACGCTTCAAAATTTAAGCAGAGTTTATATATTGAACCCGATTCTAATAAAGCAATTTACAATAAAACAAATACCCCATTATGAAAAAGAATGTTTTAAGTCTGCTTGTACTTTCGAGCATCTTAGTATTAATTACCGCATGTTCAAAAAAGGATTTGCAACCTGCCGGAGCTGATAATAGTTCTTCAACTACGCTACTTGGTAGAGCGGGAGATAACAATAACACTACCTATTATGGTCCCGTTGTACAAATTGGTAATGGTCAATTACGATCTTTTGCCGTACTTGAAAAGCAAACTGACAAACCGGAGCAGATTGGTTTTGAGCTTACTGCAGGGGGCTTAACAAATTTACCATCAGGGCATGAAGAAAATGGAAATCATCAAGGATCAAGTTATGTAATAAAGTTGCACCCAAAAGTACAATCTTCAACTGTTTTTGACCATTTGGTGGCTGATTGGAACGCTCAAGGTCATCAGCCTGGACCATACCTGTCTTCACACTTTGATTTTCATTTTTACATGCTTCCTTTAAATCAAAGATTGGGCATTACGGCTACTGACCCACTTTCAGTTGCTCCTATACCTACGGGTTATTTACCTAACTTTTATATCGGACCATTAGGCCCCGAGCCTCAAATGGGAGGTCACTGTGTTGATGTAACATCACCCGAGTTAAATGGCAGCACTTTTACTCATACATTTATCTACGGTGCTTATAATAGCAAAGTAGCATTCTATGAGCCGATGATAACCCACGATTATCTTTCAAACGGCACCGGAGGAACATTCGAAATTAAGCAACCAGCGAAGTTTAGCAAGGCTGGATATTATCCAACTAAATACAGCATATCTAAAAACGCAGCAGGAACACGATACGTAGTGCTTACTGATTTTGTTTACAGAAATGCGAACTAAATAAAGTGCCTTACAAAAGACAAAGCCATTCGTTATTGCGAATGGCTTTGTCTTTTATGAATGATCTGATTTTATATAACCAGAATACCTTTGGCGTTTACCAGTACTTCTTTCTTAGGTTCTTTTATCGCATCAATTTCAGCTTTGCTTTTACCAGCATCTTCAGCATAATGTTTTAATTGTGCAACAGAAGTTTCTTTTATTTCAGCAGTTCCTTCCAAAACAATTGTTTTGCCATTTAATACAGTTGGAACAAACCATTTGTGATCTTTCATTCTTACCATGATGTTGCCATTGCCATTCTTCATTCTTAGCCAACAACCTTCAGCCTGGCAAACCTCAACTACAACACCCTCAATTTTCACATCCATTTTCTTATCGCCTTCCTTTGTTTGAAGCATCTTAACCATTTCTTCTACAGACACGGTTTTATCAGCAGTTACTTCCGCACCAAATTTCGACCCTTTTTCAGCAGGAACATCCGGTGGCTGGGCATTACCAATAGTAACGATCATAAGAGTCAAAAACGAGAAGAATAACTTTTTCATATTGAGGCTTTTGGCAAAAATAGGGAGTTTGTAGGTTACGCGTTATCTTGCAACAGAATATACTACCACCCTAGATGAAAAACTGCTGCCTGATACCTTTTCTTGTACTTATTTGCAGTAGCCTGATCATTTCATGCAAAAATACTCCTACGAACACTTCAGTTGAAGACCAACGAATTGATTCCCTTTTAACTCCATTGCAATCTGCCTTATACAATAATCCTGATAGTGTTCTTTCAGTCTTAAATAAGGTGTTAAAAACAGTTGAGGAGAGTGATAGCCAGGCAAAAGTTCTGTTGCTCATTGCAGGTGCACAAGAACTAAAGGGTGATTATGACTCTTCAATTTCAAGTGCTAAGAAAGGATTACAACTAGTTAAAGGAAACCCGAAACTCACAGCTAAACTTCATAACCAGTTAGGTGTTGCATATGACTATAAAGCTGATTATAGAAATGCTCTCGAGAATTATGAAACAGCATTGGAATATTTTCAGGAGGCTAAGGATACTTCTGGCTATTTGAAAGAGTATAATAATATTGCCATCATTTACTGGAATACAGGTGATCTGCATAGAGCCAGAGATTATTTGAATAGATGTCTTAGCATAAGCCGGGATAAGAAAGATTCCGATGAGGAAATAATGGTACTCAGCAATCTTGCATCAGTTTACAACGAGCTTCATCATTCTGATACCGCATTACTCTATTTTAAACAGGTACTTCAATCTGACTTAGCAAGCGGAAATGATTCTTATATCGCTTCTTCCTATCATAATATGGGCGATACTTACAAAAATCTTCGCCAGTTTGATAGTGCTGATTATTATTTCTCAAAAGCAATTGCTTTGAAAGAAAAACTAGCACTAAAAGGTTCATTGTCCAATTCTTATAAACAATATGCAGATCTTTTACTAGAAATCGGCAGAATTAAAGAGGCTGCTCCTTACCTATCTAAAGCCTTTCAAATTTCAAAGGAGACAGGTTCTAAGGATTACCTTAAAGACTGCTTTTATCTTCAATCAAGGTTAGCTGAGAAAACGGGAGATTATAAAACTGCTTATGCAGCTGCAGATTCTTTTCACAGATTACAAGACTCACTGGCGAATGAGAAATTCAGGGCAGATTTAGTAGTAAAGGAAAAAGATCATGAATTAAAGAATATCAGAAAGTTCAGGGAGCAACAGGTAGCAGAATTTGAATCGGAGAAGCTCACCTTTATCTTGTTCATTTCGTTTCTGATTGTTGTGTCAGGTATTTTATTTCTCCTTTTCAGGCAACAAAAGTTACTTAATACACAGCTGAAATTCCAAAAACACCAAATTGAAGAGGGTTTAGCTGAACGAACTCAACTACTCTCCTTCATTGCTCATGAGATCAGAAATCCACTCGGTGGCATTATGGGGTTAACAGATCTGCTGCTATCGGATGAGCCTTCACCGAATCAAAAAGAGCTGCTTAACTACCAGAAGAAGGCTTCCACCCATCTTTTATCCTTGATGAACGATGTGCTCGATTATCAAAAACTTGGATCAGGGAAACTTGAGATCAATAGCATTCGTTTTAACCTGCGAGATGTACTATACCAAGTGTATGCACTTTATCAAAGTGACATTAGAGAAAAAAGACTCAGTTATGACTTGGATTATGACGACTTAATACCACTAGGAATAATTGGAGATCCTGTTAGGCTAACCCAGGTATTCAGTAATCTGCTTAATAACGCCATCAAGTTCACTGAAAAAGGCACCATTACTATTTCAGCTCAACTAGTTACCAAAACCAGTACAGAAGCAACAGTTTTTTGTAAAGTGTCTGATTCCGGCATTGGAATTCCCCAGGAAGATCTGGAAAAGATCTTTGAACTTTATGTTCAATCAAGTAAAAATAAATCTGATCAACTTGGAACAGGATTGGGGTTGAGCATCGTTAAAAATCTTCTCTCGCTTATGAATAGTAATATAGAGTTGCAAAGTGACTATGGCTCGGGAACCACTTTCAGCTTTACTATAACTTTCAAAATAGCTTAATAAAAAAATCCCGCTTCTCAGCAGGACTTAAAATATAATACGCTTCGCTTAATTCAGTTTTTCAACTTGCATATAGTTCAATTCAACCGGTGTTGAACGACCAAATATCTTTACTGTAACTTTCAGTTTCTTCTTCTCGTCATTAACATCTTCAATTACCCCATTGAAGTCATTGAATGGACCCTCGATGATCTTGATAGTTTCACCCACAATAAACGGCTCACTCATTGTAACACCCTGATCATTCATCTCATCAACCTTACCTAGCATTTTGTTCACTTCTGCCTTTCGCAAAGAGATGATATTCCCCTTAGAGCCTTTACCATCAGTAAGGAAGTGCATTACGTTGCTGATGTTACTAATATGCTGAATAATATCGTCATTTAGCTTACCATCGGCAACCTCTAACATAACATAACCCGGAAAGTAGTTCTTCTCTCGCATTACTTTCTTGCCGTTCTGCACCTTATACACTTTCTCCATTGGAAGGAAAATCTGCCGGATCACTTCCGTCCATCCACTTCTTGAAATATCCTTATCCAGGTACTCTTTAACCTTTCTCTCTTTTCCACTCACCACTCTCAACACATACCACTTGCTCTCTTTTTGAGGAGCAGTATCCTGTTGTTGCTGAACCGTTGTTTCTTCCATCAGTTACTTACTTAAAAAATGAATAAATAAGCTTTAAGATCTGGCTGCTGGCGAAATCCATGATCCAAACCATTGCTGTGATGAGAACGGTTGCCACCAACACAATAACAGTGCTTTGTTGCAACTGCATCCACGAAGGCCAGGTAACTTTCTCTGTCAACTCGAGGTAGCTCTCTTTGAAATACGTTGAGATCTTGTTCATTGCAAAATTTGAAATTTTGACATCTAAGATTTGAAATTTGATCTTGAGCGTTATATCTCAAATCAGAAATATCAAACCTTAAATTTAGTTTGCACGGGCACTAGGATTCGAACCCAGATCAAAGGTTTTGGAGACCCGTATGCTACCGTTGCACCATGCCCGTAGAAAGCTAAAAGCTATTCCGGAGTGCGGAACAGCTTTTAGAATATGTTGCAAATGTAATAAAATCATTTGCTTAAAGCTAAAAGCTTTTGGCTTTAGCTTATTTAACAATTTCAGTAACCTGACCGGCTCCTACTGTTCTACCACCCTCACGGATAGCGAACTTCAGACCTTTTTCCATCGCAATTGGCTGAATCAATTTCACATTCAATCCGATGTTATCACCAGGCATAACCATTTCAGTTCCTTCAGGAAGTACAACTTCACCAGTTACGTCAGTAGTTCTGAAGTAGAACTGAGGACGGTACTTGTTGAAGAATGGAGTGTGACGTCCACCTTCTTCCTTGCTCAATACGTAAACTTCGCATTTGAACTCAGTGTGTGGAGTGATTGTTTTAGGCTTACAGATAACCATACCACGACGGATATCTTTCTTTTCAATACCTCTTAACAATAAACCAGCGTTATCACCAGCCTGACCTTCATCAAGAAGTTTCTTAAACATCTCAACACCAGTACAAACTGAACTTAAAGGAGCTTCGATCAAACCAACGATCTCAACTGGCTCACCAACTTTGATGATACCTCTTTCAATACGTCCTGTTGCAACGGTACCACGACCTGTGATAGAGAATACATCTTCCACAGACATAAGGAATGGCATATCGATAGGACGTGGAGGCAATGGAATGTAAGTGTCTACAGCATCCATTAATTCCTCGACACCTTTAACCCATTTTTCTTCACCAGCCAAAGCACCTGTAGCAGATCCTTTGATGATTGGTGTATTATCTCCATCGAAACCGTAAGCAGTTAACAACTCACGAATTTCCATTTCAACAAGGTCTAATAATTCAACATCATCAACAAGATCAACCTTGTTCATGAAAACTACAATACGAGGTACACCTACCTGGCGAGCCAAAAGAATGTGCTCTTTTGTTTGAGGCATAGGACCATCTGTAGCAGCCACAACTAAAATCGCACCGTCCATCTGAGCAGCACCGGTAATCATGTTCTTAACATAGTCAGCGTGACCTGGACAGTCAACGTGAGCATAGTGACGGTTAGCCGTCTGATACTCAACGTGAGCAGTATTGATGGTGATACCTCTTTCCTTTTCTTCAGGAGCACCGTCAATTTCATCATACTTTTTCGCTACGTTACCCATTCCTTTCTGAGAAAGAATGGTTGTAATAGCAGCTGTCAGCGTTGTTTTACCATGGTCTACGTGACCGATGGTTCCAACATTTACGTGAGGTTTCTCCCTCTTAA
>JANPIB010000229.1:0-37091 GCA_031424775.1 Chitinophagales bacterium
TGGTAAGCAAGCGAAGGATTCAAAAATACTAAACATCACGGGATTGGGAACTTAAGCGTACCAACTTAACGTTAAGATTTTAGTGAACATTCGTTAGCATCTGCTGTCCCATAACCCAATTTATGTTTACTTATAAACGGCTGCTCAACAGCACTGCTTAGACATGTTTTGCCGAGAACGTTTGCGATAATCAAAGATTTTCCTATTTCGTAGGCTATAAACAAAAGATTTCGCCAACTTGCTGCCTCAATTTCTACAAGAAACTACAACCTCAATAAAATGGAAACTACAGTACCCAACGGCACTAATGTGTACAATGTAAACTCAACCGAAGCTAAATGTCCCTTTCATAATGGAGCTTTGAAACAAGCTGCCGGAAATGGAACAGGAAACCGTGAATGGTGGCCAAACCAATTAAAGCTGAACATACTTCGCCAAAATTCTTCTCTATCCAACCCAATGGATGAAGAATTCAACAGTCTTGACCTGGCTGAACTCAAAAAAGACATTTTTGAACTAATGACTACTTCACAAGAATGGTGGCCGGCAGATTATGGTCATTATGGTCCTTTTTTCATTCGTATGGCTTGGCATAGTGCAGGTACTTATCGTATCCAGGATGGTCGTGGTGGTGCAGGTTCAGGAACTCAGCGTTTCGCTCCTTTGAATAGCTGGCCTGACAATGCCAATCTTGATAAAGCTCGTTTGCTGTTATGGCCAATCAAAAAGAAATACGGAAAGAAACTTTCATGGGCAGACCTCATGATCCTTGCCGGTAATTGTGCTTTGGAATCAATGGGCTTTAAAACCTTTGGTTTTGGTGGTGGACGTACAGATGTTTGGGAGCCGGAAGAAGATGTGTACTGGGGTTCTGAAAAAGAATGGTTGGCTGATGAACGTTACAGTGGTGATCGTGAGTTAGAGAATCCTTTAGCTGCTGTGCAGATGGGATTGATCTATGTAAATCCTGAAGGACCTAACGGCAATCCTGATCCTTTGGCTGCAGCGAGAGATATCCGTGAGACGTTCGGCAGAATGGCGATGAACGATGAAGAAACTGTTGCCTTGATCGCTGGTGGACATACATTCGGTAAAACACATGGTGCTGGTGATGCTGGTAAGTATGTAGGTAAAGAACCTGCAGCTGCAAGTATCGAAGAGCAAAGTATGGGTTGGACGAACAAATTTGGAAAAGGAAATGCAGAACATACCATTACAAGTGGATTAGAGGGTGCATGGACAACAACTCCAACAAAATGGAGCAATAACTACTTCGAAAACTTGTTTGGTTTTGAGTGGGAATTGACAAAAAGCCCTGCAGGTGCCCAACAGTGGAAACCAATTGGTGATGCTGGTGCTGCAACTGTTCCTGATGCACATACATCAAAACGTCATGCACCGATGATGCTGACTACAGACTTAGCAATGAGAGTTGATCCTGCATATGAAAAGATATCAAGAAGATTCTTCGAAAACCCTGATCAGTTTGCTGATGCTTTTGCAAGAGCCTGGTTTAAACTTACTCACCGTGATATGGGACCAAAAGTTCGTTACCTCGGTGCTGAAGTTCCAGCTGAAGAATTGGTTTGGCAAGATCCTATCCCTGCAGTTGATCATGAATTGATCAATGATGCTGATATTCTTGAATTGAAAGGAAAAATTCATTTGAGTGGATTATCTGTTGCTGAACTTGTTTCTACTGCCTGGGCTTCTGCTTCTACTTTCCGTGGCTCTGATAAACGTGGTGGTGCAAACGGTGCAAGAATTCGTTTAGCTCCTCAGAAAGATTGGGAAGTGAATAACCCTGCTCGACTTGAGAAAGTATTAACTGCTTTAGAGGGAATTCAGCAAGAGTTTAATAAAGCTCAATCAGGCAACAAAAGAGTATCTCTGGCTGACCTGATCGTTCTTGCAGGATGTGCTGGAATAGAACAAGCAGCACAACGTACAGGACAGATTATCACTGTTCCATTCACTCCTGGACGTACAGATGCAACCCAAAAGCAGACAGATGTTGAATCATTTGCAGCACTTGAACCAAATGCCGACGGATTCAGAAACTACAGCAAAACTAAAAGACATAAGATAGCTGCTGAAGAGATGTTGGTAGATAAAGCTCAGCTTCTAACGCTTACAGCACCTGAAATGACAGTGCTTGTTGGTGGATTGCGTGTGCTGAATACAAGTTACAATGGTTCTAAGAACGGTGTTTTCACCTCAACTCCTGAAGTTTTGACCAACGATTTCTTTGTTAACCTGCTCGACTTTGCTACAAAGTGGAATGCCACTTCAGATGCACAGGATGAGTTTGTTGGAGTTGATCGCATAACTGGCGAAAAGAAATGGTCTGCCTCTCGTGTTGACCTGATCTTCGGTTCAAACTCTGAGTTAAGAGCTATCGCTGAAGTGTATGCATGTGAAGATGCTAAAGAGAAGTTCGTGAAAGACTTTGTTGCAGCCTGGACGAAGGTGATGAATTTGGATAGATTTGATTTGGCGTAATAAAATCACTTGAAATAGAAAAAAAGACCTTGAGAGATCAAGGTCTTTTTTGTAACTGAGGAGTGAAGCAAAACGATTCTATTCCTTCACTCCTCTTGTTTTAATTAAAGTAGTTCTTTATAAAATCACGTAATTGCTCATCACCCATTTTGTTAGATGTGCTTTCACTCGTAACAGCATTTTTATATTGTGGTGTATCAGCGAGAAATTTCATAAACTGTTCCTGCACCTGTCCCGTACCTGTGATATGTATCTCATCTACATTTGGCATTTTGCTAGCGATCTCTTTAAAAAATTTAAGCGTTGATGAGTTAGCCTGGTGATTAGTTTTATCATCTGCACCATCGTTAGCTACTGTTTCCAGAATCATAAATTCACCGTTATCGATATCTTTTCTTCCAGCGATTGTTGCAATATGGGTATCCATCCAAACGCCATACTGCTTTTTATTCTTTGTTGTCATATAAGTATTTGATTAAATATAGACTTAATAAGTAAGGTGTGTGACCTTATCTCTGGTTCAATTCTTGACAACCCTGACATATGTTGATTAAATGACTCAAGCTACCTTCCTACTGATAACGAAAAACATTGCCACAGGGCTTTTGTGCTAAGGAATATAGTTTCCTGTTTCTACCACACTCATAAGGAAAGTGAGTGACCCAACAAAAGCTAAATGGATGTACAAAAGATGGCTTCATCAAATTCCTCAACTGATCTACGTCAGCTTTCTTCTCGAAACCAGGTTTTTATTTTGAATCATGAAAGTTTGTATTGAACCAAATATTGGCTGTCAACAATGTGAAAGCAGGCTTACTTCTGTTTTATCAAAAGCGAAACCTGAACACCTGGAGGAGATAAACATCCAGAAAGTATGCAATATTTATAAAAGAGGGCAACCCATTTTTAATGAAGGCTCTCAGCCTTTTGGTGTGTATTGTATCAGCTCTGGTAAAATAAAGCTTTCTCATTTGGGTGATGATGGTAAAGAACAAATAACAAGATTGCTGAAGGCCGGTGACATTATTGGTTACAGGGCTTTGTTAAGTGGAGACAGGTATGGTGGATCAGCTATTGCTTTAGAAGATACCCATGTATGTTTTATTCCAAAAGATCTTTTCCTGTCTATATTAAAGAATGATGCAGGTCTTTCTTTTGAATTGATGAAGTTATTAAGTGATGAACTGCACAGGGCAGAGTTACAACTTACTCATCTTGCGCAAAAACCGGTAAGAGAAAGATTAGCTGAAACACTGCTGTTCATTAAAGATACTTATGGCTATGAAGAAGATGGTGTAACCCTGAATGTTAGATTTTCGAGAGAAGAGCTTGCCAATCTTGTTGGAACGGCAACGGAATCCACAATAAGACTGTTATCAGAATTTAAGAGAGATGGAACCGTAGAACTTGATGGAAAGAAGATAAAGATCCTGAAAGCCAAAGAACTGATAAAAACTGCCAACCTGCAAGACTAATGATAAAAGTCATTGTAGTGGTTGAGTTATCTCATTGCACCGCATCAAGGCTATAGGTACTTTGGATATATTAAAACTCCGGTTATGTCACTACATAAATTGGACAGCTACTCCAAAGAAGCATTAACACCTGAAGGACTTTGCAATCTTATTGAATTCAAGTATAAGCAGGAGATAGAAGATTGTTGCTGGAACATCACTGAATATCTGGAAAATAATCCCCAGATACTTGAGTTGTCTGACTCGGTATCTGAACTGGCACATCTTCTATTTAGCAAGCTGAATGATGAGATAAGACATTTGTTCAAAAAAGAAACGGTGATCATTTTTCCTTGTATCAAACACCATTACCACGGTACACAGAAAATGATCCCCACTGCGTGTATGGATAATGTTGTTTATAGAAATATACAGGGCACACATAAAGTGATACTGAACCTGTTGCAGAAATTAAGACAGGTTTTGGAGAATTATCAAACAGAACCTCAATGGAGCCAGGATTGGAAAAGTTGTTTGGATGAGATGTTCACTTTAGAGAATAAAGTTTTTAACTGGATACATATAGAACAAAACCTTTTGTATCCAAAGATCAATAGTTGAGACATAAATTATGATTAAAGCAGCACAACAAACGCTTTGCTATCACTGTGGTGAAGAGTGCAATACAATTATATATGCTCAAAAGAAAGACTTCTGCTGTGAAGGATGCAGGTCTGTGTATGAAATACTCAATAAAAGCGGGATGTGTGATTACTACGAGATCAGTAAAAATCCCGGAACCAGCCAAAGAATAAAACTCAGGGCAGATAAGTTTACTTTTTCTAGATGATGAGAAGATAAAAGCTTCTCTTATTTCGTTTAAAGATGATGAGCAAACCCATGTAACTTTTTACTTGCCTCAAATGCATTGCAGCAGTTGTCTGTGGCTGTTGGAAAATTTATATAAACTGAATGATGGTGTAATAGCCTGCAAAGTGAATTTTCCAAGAAAAGAAGCTGACATCATATTTGACCATAACAAAATATCGTTAAGAAAAATTGCCGAGCTACTCACCAGTATTGGATATGAACCTTACATTAGTTTAAATAATCTTGAGAAGAAACAAAAGTTTTATGACCGTTCCAAGATATTCAAGCTGGGTGTTTCAGGATTTTGCTTTGCCAACATAATGCTGATGAGTTTTCCTGAATACTTCGGTATTGATGCAAAAGAACAAGGTTTGGTGAATGTATTTCGTTATCTCAATCTTATCCTTAGCTTACCTGTTTTCTTTTATTCGGCCACTGAATTCTATAAAAGTGCCTGGGCTGGGTTAAAACATCGTTTCCTGAATATAGATGCACCAATTGTCCTGGAAATTTTTATTGCATGGGTAAGAAGTGTGTATGAAGTGCTGACAGGAACTGGTAGTGGTTATTTCGATTCTATGAGTGGCATTGTATTCTTTATGCTGGTAGGTAGGGTATTGCAGGATAAAGTGTATAGGCAATTGAGCTTTGAAAGAGATTATACTTCATACTTCCCAATAGCTGTAACAAGATTAAAAAATGACGGAGAAGAAGTTGTTACACTTCCTGATATAAAGCTGGATGATACGTTACTGATCCATAGCCATGAAATTGTTCCCGCTGATGGCATTATCACCAAAGGAAAAGCTTTAATAGACTACAGTTTTGTAACTGGTGAAAGCATGCCTGTTGCAAAAGAAATGGGTGAAATAGTTTATGCAGGAGGAAAACAGCTTGATGGCAATATTGAAGTGCTGGTTATAAAAGAAGTTACGCAAAGTTATCTTACCAAACTCTGGAACATGGATCAGACAAAACAGCCACAGGTTAATGAACGTTCTTTTGTTCACCTGCTGGCAAGATATTTCACTTTAATACTTTTCAGTAAATCTTTCTGTTTTTAACTGTGCTGCTCCTATTACAACGTGTGCTAATAAAGCGATAGCAAGCAATAATGCACCAATTACAATTAATAATGCCACAGCTAAAGGATTGTCCAGTTCGGATTTTGGTGGTGGACCGGCAGCCCAAATGGCTTCTATATCACTATTGTGTTTGCAGGAATTTATTTGTGGAGATATCATGTATCGCATACTGCACTATCCAGCATAGAAGAATATGAATATGCAGTAGCAAAAGCTGAGGAAGAGAAAAGTGAAAACTTAAAGATAGCAGGTAATTCTGTAGATGAGAATACTGTAAAATACCTGGCTGCAGCAAGTGAGTTGGAGGCAGGTAAGAAAATATTTACCAGTACTTGTGCAGCTTGTCATGCTGCTGATGGTGGTGGACTTGTTGGTCCTAATCTTACAGATGATTACTGGATACATGGTGGGAAAATCAATGATATTTTTAAGACCATTAAGTATGGTGTTCCTGAAAAGGGCATGCAGCCATGGAAGACAACTTTTTCTCCTATGCAAATAGCACAACTAACAAGTTATATAAAATCGATCAAAGGAAATAAAGTAGCTAACCCTAAAGAGCAACAGGGAGATTTATACAAAGAAGAACCTGCAGTTTCTGATACCACCAAAACTGCTGCGGTAAATTAACCGTAACATGAGTACAACAACAGCCGATATTATTCACGAGAGTTTCAGAGACAGGCTTTCAACTGTTGACGAGAAAGGTAAGAGAAAATGGGTCTTTGCATTAATGCCTAAAGGCAAATACTATAATGCAAGAACTATCCTGAGCTTTGTATTCTTTGCATTGTTCTTCATTCTTCCTTTTATGCATGTCGATGGAAGACCGTTATTCCTGTTCAATGTAACAGAAGCAAAATTTCACTTGTTCGGTAAAGTATTTTGGCCGCAGGACTTTTTCATCTTCGGTCTTATCATGCTTACTTTTATCTTCTTCATTATTTTATTTACTGCTGCATTTGGAAGATTATTCTGTGGCTGGGCTTGTCCTCACACTATTTTTATGGAAATGCTGTTCAGGAAGATCGAATATTTATTTCTCGGCAATTCTAACCAACAGAAGGCTTTAAGAAAAGCACCATTGACTGCTAATAAAATCTTTAAAGTTGGTGGTAAACATCTCACCTTCTATCTTATTGCTTTTATCATTGCAAACATTTTTCTTTCTTATGTAATCGGAATGAATGAATTGCTGAAGATAATCACTGAGCCTGTAAGCAATCACATTGTGGGTCTTACTACTATTCTGGGTTTCAGTGCAATTTTCTATGGAGTGTTTGCTTTTTTCAGGGAACAGGTTTGTACGGCAGTTTGTCCTTATGGAAGATTACAGAGTGTGTTGCTAGATAAAAACTCAATGATTGTTGCTTACGATTATGTTAGAGGTGAGCCTAGAGGTAACTTTAAAAAAATAACCTCTACTACTTTGGGTGATTGTGTTGATTGTTTTTAATGTGTAGACGTTTGTCCAACAGGAATTGGCATTCGTAACGGTATTCAAATGCAATGCGTCGGTTGCACGGCTTGTATTGATGCATGTAACAATGTAATGCAGCGTTTGAATAAAGATGAAGGATTAATCCGCTATGCATCTGAAAATTCAATCCTAAAAGCTGAACGTTTACATTTTACCACAAGAATGAAACTGTACACAGGGTTATGTTCATTGTTATTATTGGTGCTTTCCGTGTTACTCATCACAAGAAAAGATATAGGTGCAACAGTAATGAGAACACCCGGTATTTTGTTCCAGGAAAGAGGCATAGACAGCATCTCCAATCTTTACAACATCAAAATGGTGAACAAAACAGTAAAACCAATTCCGCTAACCATTAAAGTAGAAGACAATAAAGGAAGAGTAGAGATCATCGGCAGAAAATACATTCCTGTACAGGAAGAAGGACAAGGTGGTGGTTCATTCTTCGTTGTGCTGCCAAGAACAATGATCCACGAGAGAAAAACACAAATAAAGCTTGGTTTATACGAAGGAGATAAAAGAATTACTGTAGTAAAAACAAACTTCTTGGGACCAGTAGTCGATTAAATTATGGAATCAGCTGAAGAATATCTATTGAACTTTCGTTGCGTCGCACTCTTCGGCTGCAGTAGCTGCATTGTACAGAAAGCAGCGAAGATCGTTTTGTACAATAGAATAGACTTCAGCAAAAAACAAATTATATGAGTTGGGGTAACAAATTAGTAATTGTATTCCTGGTGTTTGCTGGATTAATGGCAACACTGGTGTATAATGCCGTCACTACAAAGTTTGAATTGGTAAGTATTGATTATTACAAAGATGAGCTTCGCTATCAGGAGAAGATAGATGGTGCAGCCAATGCAGCAGAAGCCGGCAAGATGATTTTAGCGCAGGATACATCTACTATCACAATTGCCTTGCCAGCAAGTTTGCAAACTTCGCAATTAAAAGGAGAAGCATGGTTCTACTGTAAGACGAATGCAAAACACGATATGAGAATGCCTGTTCAAATTGAGAATGGAAGTTTTGTGATTGATAAAAAAAGTTTCTCTAAAGACTCTTATGAGCTGAAACTACAGTTATCAGTAAAGAATAAACAATATTATTTCAGAGCTTATTACCGTTCAATAATGTTTTGGCAGGTCTTCATACCGGGATTTTTCCTAGGAGCCATTAGCAGTTTTCATTGTGTGGGTATGTGTGGGCCTTTAGCTATATCACTACCACTGGCTCAATTTTCTCCTGCCAAAAAGGTCTCAGGCATACTGTTGTATAACCTTGGAAGAGTAGTAACCTATTCTTTCATTGGCTTGATTTTTGGCTTCCTTGGAAGGCAAATTTATATTGCAGGGTTTCAGCAATTTTTCTCAATTACTATCGGGGTTATAATACTTTCTTTCTTTATTCTTTCTATTTTTAAAAGAAAGCTCTCTGTTTTTAAGCCTGCAAATAAGTACTACATGACTATTCAATCTTTAGTTGTAAAGTTTATGACTCATCAAGGCTTAAGTGGAATGTTCGTTACAGGCATAGCAAATGGTTTATTACCCTGTGGTATGGTTTACTTAGCTATAACTGGTGCTTTGGCAACTAGCAATGTTCTTTATGGAATGGAATTCATGGCCGCATTCGGTATTGGAACTTTCCTTTAATGATGTTGCTTTCGTTTGCCGGAATGTTTATTACTGCAGCTACTAGAAATAAGATCCGTAAACTAACTCCGTATGCTGTTGCTTTAGTTGGTGTGTTACTTGTGTTTCGGGGGCTAAGTCTTGGCATTCCTTACATCAGCCCCCAACTTCAAACTCTAAATGTAGTTGGTTGTCATTAATTCATCTATTGCTAACATTTGGCATCTTGATGATTGATATTCTCGTAGCTAATCAAAGTCATCTCATCATTTATGAGGAACTTGAACCTAAGCATTTGCTAAGTTGAAGGATATCCAGGACTCCTAAGTATAAAAAATAATTAAACTATACTGTTTATGTTTACTTTACAACCTATGGTTGTAAGAAAAGATATACCTAGGCTGTCTAAACGATCATTCTGATACATTTGCAGCCATTATAAAATAGATTATGAGGACAGCATTCGCTGCCATTTGTTTCTTTTTAATCATGCTACAGGTCATTCCGGTAGCGCAGATCCTTGCTGCAGAGGATGTACATATATCGTGGATAGATGACGATAAAGACTCCAAAACAAAAGAAAAAAAAGAGGGCAAAGAATTTTTTGGAACTTCCTACACTAACATATATCCAATTGTCATAAACACAACTCACTTCCATCTTAATAGTCGAATTTTTTCTTTCCCTGTTCTTGAATATCTGACTCCTCCCCCAGATCAAGGTTTCTAAACTAAAAAGAAACTATATTTAAAAACGCTCTCAATTAAATCAACAAGTCATGGACTTTAGTTCAAGCCCTGCTACAAAAATATGGAAACTTGTAAGGCAGGAAAAAAAGGATATTAGTGCGATTTACTTCTATGCCATTTTAAATGGATTGATACAACTTTCATTACCATTAGGAATACAAGCAATTATTGGTTTTGTTTTAGGCGGAACATTATCCACTTCACTTATCCTGCTCATCTCACTCATGGTACTTGGTGTGTTGTTAGTAGGATTGTTACAGATTGGACAAATGAAGATCATCGAGAAAATACAACAAAAGATTTTCGTTAGATATTCGTTTGCCTTTGCGGATAGAATTCCCAAACTCGATCTGAAGCAAGTAGACAGCTATTACCTTCCCGAGCTAGTAAATCGATTCTTTGATACGATTTCCTTGCAAAAAAGTATTTCTAAGCTATTGTTGGATCTGCCAACAGCAATGATTCAGATTCTGTTTGGCTTAATCCTCCTTTCATTTTATCACCCGGCTTTCATCTTATTTGGTATTATATTATTGGTTATTCTTTGGTTGATACTAAACGGTACTGGTAACAAAGGATTACAAACCAGCCTCGCAGAAAGTAGTTATAAATATGCTGTTGCCGGTTGGTTCGAAGAAATGGCAAGAGTGGTAAAATCATTCAAGTTTTCGTCGGATGCTACGTTACACATCAGGAAAGCAGATGAAAAAACCGGCTACTACCTGCAAGCCCGAACGAAACATTTTCTCATCCTTTTACTGCAATACAGAACTTTAGTAGCTTTCAAAGTTGCAATCACAGCCGCAATGTTAATTGTAGGTGTGATCTTACTATTGAATCAGCAAATCAACATCGGCCAGTTTGTTGCAGCAGAAATTATCATCATAATTGTAATTAACTCAGTAGAAAAAATCATTATTAACTTGGATAGTGTGTATGATGTGCTCACTGCAGTTGAGAAGATCAGCAAACTTACAGACAAGCCAATCGAAGCTTCCGGCACTTATCAGCTGGAGCAAACTGGCGGAGTTTCAATTACAGCAAAAAATATCAAATTCGGTTATGATGATCGTTCAGTCATTAACAATGTTTCATTCGAAATACCAGCGGGAAGAAAAGTTGTTATAACAGGAGCTGATGGTTCCGGAAAATCAACATTACTAAAACTACTTACCGGAGTTTACAATGATTTTAGTGGATCGCTATTAGTGAATAATGTTCCATTTGCCAATTACAATTTGCAATCAGTAAGAAAACAAACGGGAATTTTCTTTCTGCAGGAGAACATCTTTCATAGTACACTAATGGAGAATTTAACCATGGGAAGAAATGTTGACCTAATTTATTTGCAGGATCTGGTTCAGAAAACAGGATTGCTATCTTTTATGATGAACTTGCCTAATGGTTACGATACAGAACTTGAACCGACCGGGAAACGCTTACCAACAAACGTTGTTCATAAGATATTACTGGTGAGAGCTATGGTTAATAAGCCTCAATTGTTATTGCTTGAAGATCCATGGAGAGGTATTGAACAACCTTATAAAAACCAGATACAACAAATGTTGCTTGGTTTAAATAATACAACAGTAGTTGTAACTACTACTGACGAAACATTTATCAATAGTTGTGAGCAAGTAATCAGATTATAATTATGGAAAAAATATTTAAATCATACCAATATATATACAGGCAAGATAAAGAAAGCCAGATACGAAGATGGTCTTTTGTGCTCTTCATTATAGCAATTGCAACAATGTTTCTTCCCTGGACACAAAACATCAGAGCAACCGGAAAAGTAACAGCACTAAGACAAGAACAACGTCCACAAGAAATCAATACGATTATCGCTGGAAGGGTTGAGCAATGGTATGTAAAAGAAGGAGACTTTGTTGAGAAGGGAGATACGATCGTTAAATTATCAGAGGTTAAGCCAGATTATCTTGATCCAAACCTGCTCACAAGAACACAGGAACAGCTTACCGCAAAAGAATCTGCGATAAGCTTTTATGAAAATAAAGTCACCGCTACAGAATCGCAGATAACTGCACTTCAAAATGCATTGAAGGCAAAAATTGATCAACTTAAAAATAAACTAAGGCAATTAGATGTTAAGGCCGAAGCAGACAGTATGGATATGGTAGCAGCCATTAACGATTGGAAAATTGCTTCAGCACAGTACAGTCGTCAAAGGCAAATGTATGATAGTGGGTTAGTTTCCCTAACTCAACTTGAGTCAAGGAATCAGTCTTTTCAAAATGCGAATGCTAAAAAGATAAGTGCAGAAAATAAATTTCTTTCAGCAAAACAAGACATCAGTATAACCAAAATTGAGTTTAGTGCAACCCAGCAGGAGTATATTGAAAAACTTTCAAAAGCCGAAGGTGATAAATATGGATCGCTTACTCAAATTGCCGGAGGACAGGGCGATATTGCCAAGCTACAAAATCAATATGCCAGCTACAGTATTAGAAATGGCATGTATTATATTATAGCACCACAAAGTGGGCAGATTGTAAAAGCAAGAACATCAGGAATTGGTGAGATTTTGAAAGAAGGCGATATGCTCGTTAATATTGTACCTAAAGAAGTTGAATATGCTGTTGAACTTTATATTCGTCCGGTTGATCTTCCATTGATCTCTGCCGGGCAAAAAGTGAGATTCATTTTCGATGGATTTCCAGCAATTGTTTTTAGCGGATGGCCCAATGCATCTTATGGAACTTATGCAGGAATTGTTTCAGCTGTTGAAAATGATGTTAGCGATAATGGAAAGTTTAAGTTGTTGATAAAAGAAGATGCAGGCTATCGTAAATGGCCTATTGAATTAAAAATAGGAACGGGTGCAAACGGAATTGCATTATTGAAAGATGTTCCGATTTGGTACGAACTATGGCGAAACATCAACTCCTTCCCTCCTGATTATTACAAACCAGAAGAAAAACAACAAAAAAAATGAGAACTCTAATAACGATAGTACTTGTATTGTTATGTTCTTCATTTTGCCTGGCACAACAAGTGTTTACTGAGCTGGAGTTTCTATCCGTCGTAAAAAAATATCACCCCATAGCAAAATCGGCAAATCTTAATGTAAAGATTGCTAAAGCTGATCTACTGAGTAGCCGTGGTAACTTTGACCCTATAGCAAAGGCATCTAACGCAGGGAAAAACTTTGAAGGACTAAATTATTATGAACAAACTTCAGCGGAGCTTATAATTCCTACATGGTATGGGGTTAATGTTTTTGCAGGAACAGAGTCGCTTAAAGGTGCTCGTATAAATCCAGAAGAAACAAGTGGCTCTGTTAGTTATATTGGATTTTCAGTTCCATTGGTGCAAAATCTGTTAATAGATAAACGACGTGCCGCATTACAGCAAGCCCGGATAATGGTGAGTGCCTCAGAAGCTGAGCGAAAAAGCATTGTAAATGATCTCTTGCATGATGCACAACATAGTTATTGGAACTGGTGGGAGCAATTTAACAAGTATACCCTGATTGATAGTTCTCTGTTAAATGCAGAACGACGATTGCAGATGGTAAAACTTACCGTAAAATTTGGAGAAAGAGCAGCGATAGATACAGTAGAAGCTATAACACAAGTTCAAACTTTCACTGCAGCAAAAATTGAAGCCTACACTTTTTTGAAAAAAGCTCAGATCGAACTCTCAGCATATTTGTGGAAAGAAAACAACCAAGTGTATGACCTTCCTGCTATGGTAGTACCTGAACAAGAAACAATAGCTGGTCAATTTTCTTTAGATGATCTGTTAACACAAACAACTAACCATCCCGATCTGCAGCAATACAACTTGAAGCTTTCTGCCTTACAAATTGATAAAAAGCTCAAGTTACAAAGCTTATTACCCGAGGTGAATCTTAAATACAATCAACTGCAAAAAGGAACGAATGTTTTCTCTGTTGCGAAAGGAAATTGGTTTGAGAACAACTATACATACGGTATCACATTTTCGCTTCCGCTAAGATTATCCGAAGGTAGAGGTGAATACCGTAAGGCTAAATTGAAGATTGAACAAACCCAGCTAGACCAATTGAACAAACAGGTTCAGTTAACTGTGAAAACCAAACAATATTATACTGAATGGATTCAAACACTTAGCCAGGTTAACATTCAGCAGAATTTAGTAAGTAATTATTCCACCTTACAACGTGGTGAAGAGATACGTTTCACAAACGGAGAAAGTTCATTATTCCTTATAAACAGCAGAGAACAAAAAACGCTTGAATCCAAACAAAAGTTGGTTGAGGTGAAGTCAAAGAATATAAAGGCATTAGCTGACATCAGATGGTCAACAGCCTTAAATATAGATTAATAACAAAACTCCATGTGATTACATATAGCTTTTGGTTGTGAAAAATCAATTTAAAGAAATGCGGTCCTATTACTGAGGATAGCTTGCATTAAAATAAAAATATGATTGCTACACAAGAACAACCTAAAGTTCAGAGAGAAGGCTTAAGTGTTCCAACTCCGATAACCGTTGCTTATGGTGATGGAATTGGTCCTGAGATCATGAAAGCGACACTCAAAATTTTAGAAGCGGCCGGTGCTAACCTAGATATAGACATAATTGATATTGGAGAAAAAGTGTATGTGCAGGGAAACAGTTCTGGCATTGGAAACAACGCATGGGATTCTTTAAGAAGAACGAAAGTGTTTCTAAAAGCCCCAATCACAACACCACAAGGGGGTGGTTATAAAAGCCTGAATGTTACTACAAGGAAAGTGCTGGGATTGTATGCTAACGTAAGACCATGTGTTTCCTATCATCCATTTGTACAAACTAAGCATCCGAAAATGGATGTAGTGATTATTCGTGAAAATGAAGAAGATCTTTATGCAGGGATTGAACACCAGCAAACAGATGAGGTTTTCCAATGTTTGAAGCTGATATCAAGACCGGGAACAGAAAAGATCGTTCGCTATGCATTTGAATATGCAAAAGTGTATGGCAGAAAAAAAGTTACCTGCTTTACCAAAGACAATATCATGAAAATGACTGATGGTCTTTTCCATAAGATATTTGATGAGATTGGTGAAGAGTATCCAGAAATCGAAAAAGAACATTGGATTGTCGATATTGGTGCCGCAAAATTGGCTGATACACCTGAGAGATTTGATGTGATAGTTATGCCAAATCTTTATGGTGATATTTTAAGTGATGTTGCTGCACAGATCACAGGATCAGTTGGAATTGCCGGAAGTGCCAACATTGGTAATGGTGTTGCCATGTTTGAGGCCATTCATGGTTCGGCTCCAAGAATGGGCGGCTTAAATGCTGCGAACCCTTCAGGATTATTGTTGGGTGCAATACAAATGCTTGTACACATCAATCAAAAAGATATCGCAGAAAAAGTACACAATGCCTGGTTGAAAACAATTGAAGATGGCATTCACACTTACGACATTTTTAAAGAAGGCACATCAAAGGAGAAAGTTGGTACCCAGGAATTTGCGAATGCGGTTATAGAAAGATTAGGTCAAAAACCTCAGCAGTTACAGCCAGTAGCTTATGATAGATCTATTGGACAAATTAAAGTGGTACTCAAAGAAAGACCCGCAGCAGAAAGAAAGCTTGTAGGAATTGACATCTTTTTACAGTGGAAAGGCAAAAATCCTAATGAACTTGGCGAGATGGTAAAAGATGCTATGATTGGAAAAATAAAACTGAAGATGATCACTAATCGTGGTACAAAAGTTTGGCCAGACGGTCATTCTGAAACATTCTGTACAGATCATTGGAGATGCCGCTTTGTAAGAGAAGACATGGAAGAATGTGGCTTCCAGGCACTATTACACTTACTTCAACAACTAAATGTAATGGCAAACCTAAACAATAACGTCTTCGATATCATCAAAACAGAAAATCTATATACGTTCGATGGTATTCCAGGTTTCACAGCAGCTCAAGGTCAATAACTATGAACCACGAAAAAATTATTGAGAAATATTTTGCTGGCAGAAAATTGGTGATCGCTACTAAGCATCAAAAAGAAAAAGTACTAAAGCCATTACTGGAACATCGGCTTGGTACAGAGGTTATTACAACCAACATTGACACTGATCAATTTGGTACTTTTTCAGGTGAGATAGACAGAAGTAGTTCACCTTTTGAAACCGCACGGTTAAAATGCATTGCTGCACATGAGCTTACTGGCGAATCATTGATACTTGCCAGTGAAGGTTCTTTTGGTGGGCATCCTGTACTTGGATTTGTTCCGGCGGATGAAGAAATTTTACTACTCAAAGACTTTAAGCATGATGCAGAATACAAAGCAAAAGTCATCAGTACGCAAACCAATTTTGCGGGAGCTATGCATTTTGAATGGGAGCAGGTTCTATTTTTTGCCTCACAAGTAAGGTTTCCATCACACGCCGTAATTGTTAAAAAAGATAAGGACGATACATCAGAAGTTATCAAAGACATTACCGAATGGAGCAAGCTTAAAGAGGCATACTTTCATTTTCAAAGGAAATATGGAAAAGCCTTCGTTGAAACTGACATGAGAGCCCTGTATAATCCAACTAGGTTAAAGGTGATTGAAGAAGCTGCTAATAAGCTAATAACTGTAATTGAAACAGCTTGCCCTGTTTGCTGTAGCCCTGGCTTTGAAGTTAAAGATGTGGTGAGAGGCCTTCCATGTAACCATTGCAACGCTCCAACAAAAACAGCAAAAGCCTACGTTCATAGTTGCCAGTTTTGTAACCATTTAGAAACACGAACACTTCAAAAAAAGCAGAAAGAAGATCCTATGTTTTGTGATGAATGTAATCCGTAACAATTAATAACCATCATGCCGCTGCTTTTAGCGGCATCTTACCTTATGCTAGAAACTAAAATATCATCTAATATATTAGAAGCTGCAGCTCTTTTGGCAAATCAACAATTAGTGGCTATTCCAACTGAAACAGTCTACGGATTAGCCGGTAATGCATGCTCATCCAAAGCAATTAAACAAATATTTGAAGTAAAGCAGCGTCCTGCCACAAACCCGTTGATCGTTCATGTTAGTTGCGTAGAAGATATTCTGCCGTATGTGAAATACATCCCTCCCACTGCAAAAGACTTACTAAAACAATTTTCACCAGGACCAATCACGGTTTTATTACCCGGAAATGGGAAACTTCCTTCGCTGGTAAACAATAACAGAAAAGTTACTGCCTTTAGAATACCTGCTCATTCCACTAGCCTATCTTTATTACAACAACTGGCATTTCCCATAGTTGCACCAAGTGCTAACATCTATACTACTATCAGCCCAACCACTCCTCAACACGTTTTAAAAAATTTTGATGGAAAAATTCCGATGATCTTAGATGGAGGAAGTTGTAGGGTCGGCATTGAATCAACAGTTGTAGGGTTTTCTGAAGATGAAACACCAATCATTTACAGGGAGGGTTCAATAACAGCTGAGCAAATAAAATCCGTTGTTGGGAGAGTACAGGATAAGTTCGAAGGAAAACAGGAACAACTTGCACCTGGGATGATGCCACATCATTACTCACCTAAGACCCCAATGATATTGGTAGACGATATTCATCTTCACCTATCTGAATATCACAATATCACAGAAGTAGGGACTCTTTGCTACAACCGTTTTGTCAAATTGATACCTAAACCCCACCAGGTAGTGTTAAGTGCTGAATCAAATATCTATGAATGTGCAAAAAACCTCTACAAAGCGTTACACAGTCTTGATGAAATGGGTGTAAAACTGATAGTTGCCGAAAAACTCCCTAACATTGGGGTGGGAAAAGCGATAAACGATAGATTAGCCAAAGCTTCATACCCGTTCGCAAAACATAATCAACATACAAATTACCCCCATGCCAGGAGCAGTCATTCGTCGTTACCGTGAGATGAAACAATATTCGCAAAAATACGTTTCTTCTAAAATGGGTATTTCTCAAAATGCATATAGTAAGATTGAGAACAACGTAACATCGTTAACTGTACATCATGTAAAACAAATATCTGAAATCTTACAGGTTCCGGTAACTGATCTTTTAAAAGATGAATTTGAGATTCACAAACCCCTCTTTGTACAGGGAAAGGCTATCCATAAAGAAGATGTGATCTTGCTTCTCGATCACATCAAACAAAAATTGCAGACGAAGCATGCCAGCAAACATGAATCATATTTAGTGAGCATGTCACTGCTTTCAACAGTTGATAACCTTGTATCCCATATATATTGAGTTACATTTTTAAATTGAGGGTTACTCCATAATTGGAGTAATAAACTGAAAAAGCGAATAAAAATATTGACCTAATTCTTAATCAGATGGCTTTGCTAAATAATCTTTCCTTCTGGTGATTTTGAAAATAAAGGTCAAAAGCAGAACATATGTTGCGAATAAAATAACTTCCTTGAGAAGTGAGTGACAATCCATCCGTATCCCATGTGATCAAACCGTCTTTTTCAAACTTTTCAAGTTGACTAAAGATGTGGTGTTGTAAAATAGGCAGGTACTTGTGATTAAACTTAGTTTTTCCTCTGCAGCTTATATCTAGGATATATCGCTTGAATTCAATATCTAATTCAGATAATTTATATCCCTTTTGAATGGCAAGTTGCCCAGAATTTATACGATCATAATATTCATGTAAGTTTTTTTTGTTCTGTGCAAATGCTTCGCCTGCATCACTTATACTAGAGACTCCTAACCCTAATAATAATCCCGAATTTTGAGTGGTGTAACCCATAAAATTTCTATACATCTTTCCTTTTGCCCACGCATTGTAGAGTTTATCAGAAGGCAAAGCAAAGTGGTCCATCCCAATATCAGAATAACCATTTGCAAGCAATATCTCTTTACCTTCTATATATAAGTTAATCTTCTCTTCTGCTTTGGGCAGGTCTGTTTCATCAAATAAACGCTGTGCTTTACTTGTCCAGGGTACATGAGCATAACTATAAAAAGCAATTCTATCTGGCTTTAATTCTAAGACCTTGTTTATAGTAGTCCGAATACTGTCCTGTGTTTGTAATGGAAGTCCGTAAATCAGATCAAAATTTACCGATGTAAATCCGATTTTCCTTGCATTTTCTGTGGCAGTTTTTACATTTTCAAACGGTTGTATTCGGTTAATGATGTGTTGGACACGGCTATCGTTATCCTGAACTCCAAAACTGACCCTTCTGAAGCCAATATTATAAAGCACTTGCAAATGATCAATCGTTGTATTATTCGGATGCCCCTCTATACTAAACTCATGTTCAGGATGAATAATACTCTTTCTAAGAATACTTTCCAGAAGGTAGTTCAGATTAGCGGGTGAAAAGAAAGTGGGTGTGCCACCACCAAGATGCAGCTCCCGAATAACCGGAATAGAATCCATAACTTCAAGATATAAATCCCACTCTCTCTCTATTGCCAGGAGATATTCTTCTTCTACTTTGTGGTTAGTAGTGATCTTTTTATTACATCCACAATAAGTACAAAGAGATTCACAGAAAGGAAGATGTATGTACAACGAAATTCCGTTAAGGCTATTCTGCTGCTTAAAGTTTTTTCTGAAGGTAGACTTCCACTCGCCTACGTCGAATACTTCATGCCAGTTAGGAACTGTAGGGTAACTGGTATATCGTGGAACAGGTTGATCGTACTTCTTTATCAGCGATGGTAGAACAGCAATATCTTTCATGATTAATAAGATTGTACAATGTTTTGCTTCGAACTAAATACTTGACTTAAATATGGATGCGAAGGTTCTTTCCACGAAGAATCTATCAAAGATCTTTTGCATTAAACTTCTTTAAAGACCAGAGCAACGGCAATAAAGCCCATAGAAGTAAAACACTAGAAGCCACAGAAATTCCTACAGCACTACCAAAAAAATCTTTAAATATTGCTCCGGTATATCCCATAAGAGCAGACACATCGAACTGTAGCAAAATTAAAATCCTTCCTAAATCAATAGGATTTAGTGCACTCACTACTACCATGGGTTTTTCTAAAGGATAATCAGCAAATTGAAAAAGCAGAAACAATACTAAACCATCGAAAAGTATCGAAAAGTATAACCAAAGCAGAATGGACTTACCAATACCTTTTGCTTTATCCCTCGTAGTTACTGAGGCAAGGAGTGCAATAGAAACGAATATCACAGATAACATTAATCCTATCAAGAGCATCGTAACACCTGTTAATGAGCTAGCATAAACCAAAATGGGTAATCCGGCACCAATAAAAAAAGATATGGAAAGAGAAACGGCTAAACCAAAGTACAAACTCAACCAAATCGTTTTACGCTTTAATGGCTGGCTCACCATTAGCTCAATGAACTCAGCACTGTTGTATATATAAATAGTAGAGAACACAATACTAACTAGTGGTACAATTATTAGAATGATATTCAATAAACTCAGTAGTCCTTTATTAGCATTATCTTCCAAATTAAAAACACTTAGCGAAAGAGCTAACAACAATATTGTGTAAGCAAGCACTATTTTATTTCGCAGGATGTCGGCAATAACATATTTGATTATTTTTCTCATGACTTATTCAACATTACTGCTGCAATAGCTTTATTTAACTTTTCTTCCCCTGTATCCTGCTTGAGACTTTGGAGTGTTTTATGAAACTTAAGTCTCCCATCTTGCATATACATTACCTGTGTAATCAAATCATCTAACTCACTTAAGATGTGAGAAGTGATCAACACTAACTTTCCCTTTTGCTTTTCCTTTATAATCTTTTCTTTCAATATCTCCGAAGCAACTGGATCTAAGCCTGCAGTAGGTTCATCAAGTATTAAAACTGGTGGATTAAATAAAAAAGCAAGTGAAGCACTAACCTTTTGCCTTGTTCCTCCAGAAAGCGTTCTCATACGTTTGCTAAACAAAGATTTCAAATCAAATGAATCAACCAGTTCTTCATCAAGAATCTCCCCTTTTGTATGCCGAATATCTTTCATCATATCAACTACCTGACCTATGCTCATATTATCTGGATAACGACCGATCTGAGGCATATAACCTATGTACTTTCGGTATTGCCAATTATGAAGAATGTTATTCCCATTGAATGTAATAAATCCACTATCAGGAACAACCATCCCCAGTATAGACTTGATCAAAGTTGTTTTCCCACTTCCGTTAGGACCAATTAAAGCAATACACTCACCCTTTGCACACGTGACAGAAACGTTATCAAGTACCGTCAGCTTCCCAAATTGTTTTGACACATTGCTGGCAATGATCATAAGGATAAAGGTTTCATAAGTGGACGTTCATCTTTCAATTTCTCCGGAGTTAGGCTTGGCAGAACTTTTTCAGTTTTATCTAATAAAGCAGCAATAAAGCTTCTAAACAATATCATCGCCGGAGGGTTTTTCCCCACAATCATAGAATACATACTTACCGGACGATATGGTGTGTCGCCAATTTTATCTTTGTTGATATCATATCCTTCGTATTTGTCCCAGTAATTCTGATCAAATTGATTTAACACTAAGTCACCATTGGTGCCCACATCAAAAGTATTGTTCAAAAAATTGTTACGCTCTACTGTGATCTCCATACAACTTGCCTGAATCTTCATTGCCCATCCATTGCTTTTAAAAGTGTTTTTTGAAAGTTGTATACGGCTGGCTCCTTCCATCAATATTCCACTTGTGTTCTTTTGAAAGTAGTTCCCTTGTATATAACTATCTGATATTTCTTTTAACAGTAATCCATAAGCTGCATCACCCCAATTCTCTTCAAAATAATTATTAAACATCTTTACTGCATGAGAATACATTACAGCTACTCCTGATCCATTTTTTTCAAATACATTAGATATATATGAATCATTATTAGAAAACATAAAGTGAAGCCCATAGCGAATATTATTATGAGAATTGTTTCGCCAGATAATGGAGTTCGTTACAAACTCAAAATAAATCCCATCCCTATGACCACTAATATTGTTATTGATGATCTTGAGGCTATCACTCTTCCAACAGTGAATCCCATTACCACTTTGAACTTCAGCTACACCATACGATATTATTCTATTATCCTGAATAGTACAGTTCGTGCCATACTGAGAATAGATACCAAAAAAAGTATCCTCCAGAATATTATTCTTAATAACAACGTTACTGCTGTTGTATATTTTAACACCTGCAATATCTTCTATGCTTGAGTTGCCCGAATGAATAATCTTAAACCCATCTACAATTACATTACTTGCTTTAACAGCAATAATCTCAAACTTATTCTGTCCGTCTAATACAGGATATCCAATACCTTTTAGATAAATTGGCTGATGGATAAGAATCCCATTTACTTTATAATTACCTGCAAGCACCAAAACAGTATCTCCTGCTGCAGCTGCATCTATTGCCAGCTGGATAGAGCCCCCATTAACCACGTGAGTTCTTGCTGAAACATTTAGAGAAAAAACGATTAATATGGTAAAAACAAACTTCATTCTTTTAGCAATTGAGACCAGCTAATCTCCATCCCATTTACTCGTTTTTTTTCTTTCTCCAAATCAATTTTAGTTGAGAAGCCGGCGATATTTCCGCCCATCGGCGATTGGAGTTGTTCACTTTTTAGCAACAAGACTTTCTCAACATTGATTAACTCATGTTTGCCAACATACTCAGTTATATACGTTGCACTCACTTCTTTTAGCTCGATAGATTTAGACAGATACGTTAGCAGACAATGTGTGTCATCAAACTTAAACACTTTACCTTTTTTAGTAATTATCTCAGCACCAAATCTATCGTCGCTTAACGTCATCTTACAAAAAGAGCAATTATCAATACCATTTCTCAAAGGCTGAGGTTCGATATTGCATGATGCTAATGTGACTGATAATAAGAGACAAGCTGCAACGAGCCTACTTTGATGGTTTGCTCTTTTACTTTGCCTCCATGCCACCAAAATGAGCAGCAACAATAACATACCTACTCCAACAAAAATCCATCCTCCAACATCGGGCATAGAATAAGCACTGAAATTGAGCAACTGCTTATACCCTATTAATGGTGGTTGATAGCTCATCCCCGGAACTTTAATAGCTGCTTCCGGATTAAGATTATGACCATAATCGTACTCCCATTTCCAAAAATCAATCATCGCAATTACACCAAATACAACAAACAGGATAAAACTAATTTTCAGCAATAGCTTTCTACGAACAATGGCAGTAGCAAGAAACAAAAGAGCAAAAAATGAGATTATAAATGGAAGGATCTTAAACTCAGGAAAATCATCAGCATTCAAGGTCTTCATTCCTATATAGTGATTCAATCCATTAATGATATCTACATTTCCAGAAAGCCGATCGGCATGAATCAACAAGTATAATCCTTCCGGATATTGAGGTGCAACCAGATCTATTCTCCACATCGGAACAAACAAAACTAAAATCATTGCTACTGCACAAATTGCCATCACCAATCGGCTCCATCCACTCATCTTATGTTTCATAACCTTAGTTTAATGCTACTTCTGCGCTGGGGGTAAAAGCACAGCATCTACCACATGAATAATTCCGTTAGAAGCAGGAATTGATGCTATAATGTGTGCATTACCATTCAATGTGACTTTTCCGTCTTTAACTGATATAGTTACATTGTCTCCGTTCACCATACCAAGGGTTTGACCATCTACAAAACTTTCAGCCTTTAATGTTGAAACCGTTACATGATATTGCAAAATATTTTGCAAGTCAGGCTTCTTTTCATCTTTCATCAGATCATCAACAGTTCCTGCAGGTAGACTATTAAACGCAGTATTCGTTGGAGCAAATACGGTAAATGGTCCAGCATTAGCAAGTGAAGTAACTAACTCGGCTTGTTTTAAGGCAGCTACAAGTGTTGTGTGATCTTTTGATCCTACAGCCACCTTTACGACATCTTTTTGTGAATCGTTATCATTAACGGCTTCTTGTCCTCCTGGTGCTGTTGAGGTTTCAGATGATTGAGAAGCAGTTTCGTTCTGTGTGTTACATGACATTACTACGACTGCAGCAATCATCATTAAATAATATAAAGCTTTCATTTTATAAATTTTAATAAACAAAGAGTGCCACAACAATTGTTGCGGCACAAGTATGATCATTTCTTCTTACTACTATCAGCGGCAGGCATATTTTTCCCTGTGCTAAACATCAATGGAACGTTTGAACCTGCAGGAGATACTCTTACATAGCCCTGCATTTCCTGGTGCAATGCACTACAGAAATCAGTACAATACATCGGGAACATTCCTGCTTTTTCAGGAACCCATTTAAGTGTAGTTGTTTCACCTGGCATAATGAGTAACTCTGCATTATTAGCACCTTTGATCGCAAAACCGTGAGGCACATCCCAATCCTGTTCAATATTGGTAACATGGAAGTAAACTTCATCACCTACTCTTATCCCTTCAATATTATCTGGTGAAAGGTGTGACCGTATCGCTGTCATATTCACATGAACCTGGTTTCCCTGACGAACTACTTTTGTTGTTGCTTCACCTTTAGAAACATAAGGATGAGCATTCTCTTCAATCTTGTAGAATTTAACCGAATTCTTCTGGATCAGATCTGCCGGAGCAGCTTGTGCATAGTGTGGTTCACCAATCGTTGGAAAATCAAGTATTAATTGCATCTTATCGCCGCTTATATCAAATAACTGTGCACTCTGAGGTAATTCAGGACCAACAGGTAAATACCTATCTTTTGTGATCTTGTTATAAGCGATCAAATATTTGCCAAAAGGTTTTTTACTATCACCACCCGGAACACATAGGTGACCAACTGAATAGTATGTAGAAACTCTATCCAGCACTTTCAGATCTTTAATATTCCATTTCACTACTTCACTTGATACGAAGAAAGAAGTGTAAGCATTTCCATTACCATCAAACTCTGTATGCAAAGGGCCTAAACCTGGCTTCTTCACCTCACCATATAATGCCGATTCATACTTCACTATAGGAATACCATCATACTCACCAACAAAATCTTTTGCAGCAATCGCTTTTTGTAGTTTATCGAAACTGAATACAGGAATCAAAGCAGCTAACTTTCCACTACCTACAATATATTCACCTGTCGGGTCAACATCACAACCATGAGGAGATTTTGGACAAGGTATCATGTAACAGATATCCTTCAATTCTTTTGCATCCAAAACGATCACTTCGCTTCTCATCTCAGACTTAGCCGTGTGTGTTTTCTCATCATACACATTATGAGCATATTTAGCACTTACTCTTTTGCCTTTACCAGCTTTAAGATATTCCTCTGCTTTTTTCCAATTAACAGCCATGATAAAGTCTTTGTCTTTTTGAGATGCATTTACCTCTAACAAAGTATTCGCTTGTTCTGAGTTGTAGCAAGAGAAGAAAAACCAGCCATGAGATTTTCCTTTACCAGCATGGCTAAGGTCGAAGTTTACTCCTGGAGCTTTAATTTGGAAAGCAACATCCATTGCTCCATTATTCTTATCAACACTTATAAAACTCAGATATGCTTTGAAATTTTGTTTGTAGCTATTAATTGGCACATCACCATTCACATCATCAGGAGGAACACTAAATCTCGTTCCTGCAATAACATATTCGGTATTCTCAGTAATAAAAGGAGACGAGTGATTTCCAGCACTATTTGGCAGCTCAAGAATTTCTGCTGTTCTAAATGTTTTCAGATCAACTCTTGCAACCCTTGGTGTGTTATTACCATTTGCAAAAACCCACCTGCCATCTACTTCGCCATTTGTTTGAGACATTTCTACGTGGTGCAGATCATCCCAAGGCACAAAACCATGTGATGTATTCAACATCGGCTTTGTTTCTTCACTATAGCCATATCCTTTTTCAGGATCAACAGAAAAAACAGGAATAACCCTGAATAGTCTTCCACTTGGCAATCCATACACACTTAGCTGTCCACTAAATCCTCCGGAAACAAAGTTGTAAAACTGATCGTACTTACCGGGTGCTACGTATGCTTTTTCTGCAGCATCTCCACTTACAGCACTTCCTGCATTTTTTGGTTTACATGCGATGATAGCAAGCATTAGCCCAACCATTAAAATGGCTATTGCTTTCATTTGAGGTTTTCTCATAAAAGAAAATATTAAAGGGGTTTTATTTTTCTGGCTGTAGTATCTCTATTAAGCATCGTTGTGTCACTCACTTGTACATTTGTCTCTCTATTCATCTTTAACACAATACCTAATACTACTTCACACCATCAATCTTCCTCATGTACTCAAGCAGATTTCTTGCTTCATCATCGGAAAGATTCTGGTTAGGCATTCTCACCAAACATATTTCCAACTGAGCCTGTGCTTTTGGATCTTTGTTCAGCATTTCATCAGTATTGGTAATAAAGTTCATGATCCACTCTGGACGATGACGTTCAGTAACACCTTTCCAACCTGGACCAACTAATTTCTCATCAGTAACTTTATGGCATCCACTACATTTTACGCCAGACACTTTTTCACCAGCAGCAGCTTTAGCCTGATCAAGACCTGCACCTAAATCAACAGTTGTGTACTTTCCTTCTCCCCTTTTGGGATCATAGGAAGGATTACCGGTTTCAGTTGTTTCCGACGATTCGGATTCGTTCGGTTTATTGGCATCGTCTCTTGGCGATTCTTGATTTCCGCAAGCGATTCCGAAAACAATTATACCAGCGATAATGAGCAGCTTCTTCATATTTAATTATTTTTTAGCCCCACAAAAATGCGCCACGTAAAAGCAGTTGCTTATGAGTAGAATCATAACAGTGCTCTGATTCATATGATTGTTGTCATGTTTTCAGGTGACACGCATCAGCGTCAAACGTAGAGATGCAGGATAGTTTTGATGCTATGATGATAGATATTGACTTACTATTAGCCTGTGGTGCTTGCTATAAAAAAGTATCAAAAGGTGAGATTATCTTTATGGAAGGCAGTAATGCCAGCTTCTACCATCAACTTGTTAAAGGAAAAGTGAAATGGTTTAGCTCGGACGATGGAGGTAAAGAATACATTCACCACATTATTCATAACGGGGAATGCTTCGGTGAAATACCTTTATTCGATAATGAACCTTACGCCGCTACATCCGTTGCTGAAGAAGATTGTATTCTACTTCGTTTGCATCGTTCAAGTTTTGAACATCTTATAAGATGTCACCCTGATATACATTTCGCCTTTTCTAAATTATTAGCTGAAAGGCTCCGTCTAAAATTCATGTTGGTAAAAGAACTTTCTTGTTATTCACCAGTACATCGTATCATAACCTTGATCAATTACCTGAAGCATACCAATAAAAATTACTGCATTAAATGCCATAAGCTCTTGCTAACAAGACAACAAATTGCAAATATGACCGGCTTACGTGTTGAAACGGTGATACGAGCAATGAAAGATCTTGAAGAGCAGGCTATGCTTACAATTGAAAAAGGCAAAGTTTACTGTTGATATGATTGCAAATCATAGCCTTTGATTTGCAGCACAAAAAAATTTGCATCGATGAACAGGCAATTCAGGTTTTGGCTCCGGATATCGTTATTTAATTTTTTGATTGTTGCTTTTTTAGGAGTCATCTTAAGATATAAGATAGCCTTTTCATTGCCTTTTATCGATCAAAAGCATTTACTACATGCCCATTCACACTTTGCTTTTACCGGTTGGCTGTCACAGGTTCTTCTCGCCTTTATGGTATATTACATTAGTACTTTTAACAGCAAAGCGTTTGAAAGGTACAAAGGGATCTTGTATGCTAATTTGTTTACTGCATACGGGATGCTGTTTTCTTTTCCTTTTGAGGGATACGGAGTTTTCTCAATTATCTTTTCTACACTATCCATCTTTGTTTCTTACTGGTTTGCGATACAATATTGGAGAGACTTAAATCGATTACCCAAGAAAAGCACCACGCATTTATGGTTCAAAGCTGCTAATTTATTTGCGGTGATTTCTTCTGCCGGGGCATTTGCATTAGCCTGGATGATGTTTAATAAAACAATACACCAGAACTGGTATCTTGCATCGACATACTTTTTCCTTCATTTTCAATATAACGGCTGGTTTTTGTTTGCATGTGCAGGTATATTCAACTGGATATTAATGCAGAAGAACATTCAATTAGCTGCTGCAAAAAAAGTTTTCTGGTTATTTGCTATAGCCTGTATTCCGGCTTATTTTCTTTCTGCATTATGGCTACCAATTTCCAACATCGTATACATCATGGTAATAATTGCCGCATGTTTACAAATGGCTGGATGGGTTTTATTTATGATGCAGATAAAACCTGCTTTAAACCCACTAATCAAAAAATTACCTATTGTTAGCAGATGGTTGTTTGGCTTATCTGCAGCAGCCCTCACGATTAAGCTTTTCTTACAACTAGGTTCAATAATTCCTTCATTAAGCGACATGGCTTTCGGTTTTAGACCTATTGTTATAGGATATCTTCATCTTGTATTATTGGCAGTGATCACTTTATTCTTATTGGGTGCATCCATCACTTTTGGGCAAATACATATAACCCGACTGTTCAAAACCGGAGTACTTACACTCATCAGCGGAGTATTTTTAAATGAGTTACTCCTAATGGTTCAAGGAGGTGCAGCTATGAGCTACACCAATATTCGTTACATGAATGAGCTATTACTTCTGATTGCTGTAATTATGTTTTCCGGGATTCTGGTTATTAATTTTAGTCAAAAGCAACCTAAGAGAATATCCTGATCCTCAAGTTTTTCTACAACTCGAAAGTCAAAGCTGATATTTTCTGAGTTCAATCATAAAAGCATTTTTAAATCATGGATAGTTTCGTACTCTAAAGCAAAAACATGAATACAGAAACAATAATGATGAAAGATGAGTTATTCGAATTAAACGTAACCCAACTGCCTCCTCAACTTAAACATCCCACTATTATTGAAAGGTTTGATATTTTAAAACCAGGACAGGCTTTTAGAATATTAAACGATCATGATCCAAAGCCATTGTATTATCATTTGATTGCCCAAAGGGGTAATATTTTCAGCTGGACCTATCTTGAAAAAGGACCTGTTTGGTGGAAAGTACAAATAAAAAAACTTAATACAGAACAAGGTGAAACCATTGGTGAAATTGTAGCGAAAGATGTAAGGAAAGCTGAAGTCTTTAAAAAATATGGAATTGATTTCTGTTGCGGTGGTAAAAAAAGTTTACAAGAAGCTTGCTCTGAGAAAGGATTATCTCTTGAAACAATTGAATCTGAGCTGAACACTCAACTGCCGATTGCTAGAGCACCACAGATGACCAAATTTGATAAATGGGATATTGATTTTCTTGCTGATTACATCTACAATAAACATCATAAATTCTGGTATGCAGAAGAACCAATCATCTCAGGACTGGTAAATAAAGTAGCAGACCACCATGGCAGCAGTGATGATGATTTATTAAAAATTAGAAAAGTATACAACACATTGGCAAATGAATTGAACACTCATTTCATGAAGGAAGAGAAGATTGTATTCCCTTTTATAAAAGCATTAATGAATGCTACAAAAACAGGTGATAAAAGTTTACTAGAAAACCAAATGTCAATATCAGAGCCAATCCGAATCATGGAAAGTGATCATGAAGCTACCGGAGATCTTTTGAAACAGATTAGAACGCTCACGAACGATTTTACACCTCCTGAGCATGCATGTAACAGTTATCGTTTCATGTATACAAAATTGCAAGCCCTAGAAGAAGATCTGCATCAGCATATTCACCTCGAGAACAATATACTTTTTGCTAAGACACTTGCATTGGAAAAAGAATTAAGAAATTAAATCCTATGAAAATGAGAATGTCCCAGACAAAAAAATCATTGCTTTACAAAGAGAAAGGATTTATTGAGTTAGGTTTAGAATGTTATTTACAGAAAAGCAGTTTTTGACGAATGGAGCATGTAAATCTCCTTTTTTGAGTTGGCTTTATGTTGGAGAAAGCTTCACATTAAGTTCACGATAAAGAAGAAACCAATTGGAAGCACAATCCTTATCAGTGTTCCCTTAAATCTTGTTGATGCGAATGTTTAACAATGTCCCGTATTACTTGATCTAAATCATTTGCTGCACTAAAAACATGGTGCAGCATCTCTTGCTTTTGTTCCGGTTTCACTATATCATCAACAAGTAGTTTGGTAAGGCCCATTATGCGAGTAAGGGGCTCTCTTACCATGTGCGATTGGATCCAGGCAATTTTACTCAATCGTTCATTTTGACCCTCAATGGTTGTTATATAATTTGCTAATTCCTTTGCTTTGGAATCCAGTGTATGGTTCAATGTTCTAAGCGATTGTTCAAATTGCTTTCGCTCTGTTATATCTGCCATTGCACCTATCATCCTTATCGCAATACCATTTTTATCTCGTATAATCACACCTCTATCTATTACGGAAGCTACGTCTCCATTTGCTTTTAAAAACCTGTATTCCATCTGCCAGCTTGTAACATTATTATTATTTATGCAGTGGTTTAAACTTTCTACTACTGCTTGTCGGTCATCTTCATGAATGTATCCGCTCCACCATTGGAGAGATGAATTTAACATGTCAGGATTATGACCAAATACTTTTTGGAAACCCCCACTGTAAATCAGCCGATCATTTTCGATGTCTAAATCCCAAATAACGTCATTTGTTGCTTCTGTTACTTTTACAAACCTTTCATTTGATCGGTAGATTTCTTCCTCTGCAAGCTTTCGTGAAGTGATGTCTCTAAAATAAATTGACAATCCATTATCAGAAGGATAAGCACTCACCTCGTACCAACTATTTTTACTGGGGTAATACTCTTCAAAATGAATACTTTTTCCTGTAGACATAGCCTTATGGTATTGGGTATAAAACTGTAATCCCACTGCGTCTTCATAAACATTCCACAGGTTCATTCCAACCACTTCTTCCCTTTGCCGCCCCAAAATATTTTCAGCTTGTTTATTCCAATAGGTAACAACCCAGTTTTGGTCTACAGCAAAGAAGGCATCGCCAATACTTTCTAAAATGGCATTCTTTTCTTTTAGTGTTTTTTGGAGGTTTACTTCGGCTGTTTTCTGTTTGTGGATATCCTGGAAACTACCGAAAATTCGAACACACTTACCATTTATCATTTCTACATTACCTATTGCTCTTACCCAAAGCTCATTACCTTTTGCAGTAATAAGCTGCAGTTCTTCGTCCCACGAAATACCTTTTTCAATGGCGTCGCTTACTTTTTTCTGAATGGTGTCTCTGGAGTAACCTTCTTTGTAAAATGATATGCATTCATCAAGTACAGGCACAAAGTTTTCATCCACTTCATGTATACTCCTAGTCATTTTAGACCAGTTTACTTCATTCTTTATTACATCAACTTCCCATGCCCCAACACGTGCAAGACAAGTCGCACTATTTAATAGAATTTGCAATTTCTTGCTTTCCGTTATATCCCGAAAAACACCAATCATTCTAATGGGTTCTCCTTTTTTACCTCTTATTACATGCCCCGTCTCCTCTACGTAAGCATACGTACCATCACCTTTTTTAAAACGAAAAGATTTGGTCCACTGCCTATTTTCTTTGTTTGCCAAAAATATCTTCCAGTTTTTTTTTACTCCTCCCAAATCTTCTTGATGCAACAGGTTTAGCTTATCCCCTAAATTAAATCCCTTATCTGTTTTTGGGTGGCCAAAAATGCGAGAGAAGTTTTCGCTCCAAACGAATTCATCTTTGGTTATATCCCAGTCATATATTGCATCTTTTGTGGCTTTGCTTACCAATTCGTACCGGTTGTTACTTTCCTGCAAAGTATTGGTGGCATTTACTATATCTGATATGTTTACGGTATTAATGATAAAGCCTTCTACAGCTTCTTCCAACAGCATATTAGTACCAACACTTTGCATCCAGCACCAACTTTCATCTTTACACCTAAATCTATACGGTTCAGTTTTTATACGCTTCTCTGTAAGTAACCTTGCTAGATCATGCCTTATGCGATCTACGTCGTCTGAATGGATAAAATCGAAAGCACTCATTCCAATTACATCCTCTTCGTTGTAGCCCACCAGGTTAGGATAATTGGGGGTTACATATTTGCACAAACCATTTACATCAAAAATTGCTGTCAGATCAGCACCCTCTTGCACAAGGGCTTTGAATCGTTTTTGATTTTTTGCAATTTCTTGTTCTGTATGTACTCGTTCCGTAACGTCTCTCGAGTTACACACTATTCCTTTAATGGAAGGCTCCTCTGTTAAATTAGTAACAACGCTCTCAATCCATCGCCAAGTGCCATTCTTATGGCAAAATCTGAAAGGTTCTAATCTAACCTGCTTTTCACTTTGCAACTTTTCAAAGGTGCATCTAACCTTGTCTAAATCGTCGGGGTGAATAAAGTTGAAAGCATTTTGACCAATATAATCTTCTGGAGACATACCCAAAATAGCATAAGAGGTTGGGCTTACGTATGTGTAATTTCCTTCAACGTCTACAATACCAATTAAATCACTTCCATCTTGTACCAAAGATTTGAATCGTTGCTCATAAAATTTCCAGTTATTAATCAAAGGATAAGATTCCGAAGAAGTACTATTTAATATAGTGTTGTAGGAGTAAGGGTCTTCAGTACAAATAACATCCTTTATTTCTTTGGATGTCTTTGGGGACTCCCTTGAAAAATTTTTCATTTCAATGTGTTGTTTTTCAATTGGATTGGCAACCAAACTTAGGATAAGGAAATATACAGTTGCATAGTTTGAACCACCGGAAGTTTGTAGAATAATTACTACATTTTATATCGTTAGTTGTAGTAATTGCCTACACACAGCACCGAGTAATATAAAGCCACGCAAAGCGATGGATTTGGTGATTAACATCATACCCAGAGTACCAACGAGGTATGCAATTAATCTTACAACTTACTTTTAATTTTTTCTACAATTTGAAAGTATCCATTTAAGCTTAGTGGCTTTTCGAAAAAGTCTAGATGCCCAAGATCTTTCAATAGTTCAGTTTGGTGTTTGTTTTTGGAAGAGGAGAGTATAACCACGCTCACATTCTTAAACTGGTTCAATGTTTTAAAGTAAGTAAGAAATTCCACACCAGTAACACCTGGGAGTTTAAGGTCTGTAACAATTACTTTAGGTATACATTCCGAATCCAGCTCCTTAAGATATTGGATTGCTTCTATAGCAGTATGCACATAATGCACCTTCTCTATTCCATCCTTATTTAAAACTTCCTTCAGCATTTCCACATCGTCTAAATCGTCATCTAAAATCAATATATCGCAGTGCTTCATAACCATTAATATTTATACATTAAAGGTATTGACGCATTATATGCACGACTATAGTATGAGACTCTGCCCAGCTGTAGAAAATTGACTACACAAATTAAAAATGGTAATGAGATGCTACTTCTTTTAACTGGATCACGTTTATAATACCTAGTTTTTCGAGTATGCGGCTTTTGTACGTGCCAACAGTTGAGGGTTGTAGATTAACCCTTGTACAAATTTCACTAATTGACAATCCTTGTAAAAGAAAATGAGTAATCTCGGTTTCCCTTGGCGACAGTTTCAGAAAAGGATTACTGGGTTCACCATTGGTAATATCGTATACTAAGGAATTTGCAAGTTCAGAACTGATGTATTTCTTGCCAGACATTATGGTTTGGAGAGCTATTCTCAGCTCTTGCAAGGGTGCATTTTTGGAAAGGTAACCATGAGCACCAGCTTTTATAAAGCTTTTGGCGTACACTGTTTCTGCACCCATAGAATACACCAACACCTTGGTATTTGCATGTTTGCCCATTATAAAGTTTAAAATATCAAAACTATTAGAACCAGGCATTTGAACATCAAGAAGCACCAGATCAAAAGAGGCTTTCTTCAGAATTTCAATAGCCTCAAATTCATTTTCTGCTTCCATGATTTCTGTATTTGGATAAAAATCCATTATTAACAACCTGAGACCATGCCTCAAACTGGCGTGATCATCAATTATAAGTACGTTTTTCATAGCATTATTCGGAGTTAAATCTAGTACGGAATCCAAAATAATTATTAACGTAATAAGCTAAATTCTATGCCATGTAGTTTTTTAACTACACATACGTATTAGCAATCAATTGCCGGCCATTAAACCTACCTTCAACCTCTAACCTTTTCATATGAACTTTGTCTTTAATTCCCTTCCTGGCCTTTTTTTGATATTACAGCCAAACGCCCCAACATTTACAATAATTGATGCAAATGAAGGCTACCTTAAAAGCACTAATATTGACCGTACAGCAATTGGGAAAGCTCTATTTGAAGTTTTTCCAGACAATCCATCCGACCCAAATGCTAACGGGGTTTTCAATCTTTCCAATTCTTTAATGCAGGTGATTAGTACAAAAAAGCCGGCAAGTATGGAAACGCAGCGCTACGATGCCTGGGATCCTAATACTAAGCAATTTGAAACAAGGTATTGGGGTGTGCTCAATATTCCTGTTTTAGACGAACAGAATAATCTGGTGAGTATCATACACAGTGTGGAAGACAAAACAGAGCAAATTCACCTTAAAAACAGTGAACAAGCTATAAGAAAAGAATTGCAGGAACTCCATCACTTACAACATTCTATAATTGAAAACCTTGAGGATGGCTATATAGCTGTAGATAATAAATGGATTATTACTAATTGCAATAAGCATACCGAGGCATTGCTTAACAAACCCTGTAAATATGTTGTGGGAAATAATTTTTTTGACCTCATTGAAGGAAAGGAAATGGAAGATGCTGCTGCTTATTGTAAAGGAGCTTTTAGAGAGAAAAAATCAAAGCATTTTGAACTGTACATTTCTCGAAAAAACCAGTGGTTGCTGGTTAATGTGTATCCTTCTAACGAGGGATTAATTATTTTTTTAGTAGACAACACGAGTAAAAAAAAGGAACAACAAAAATTAGCTGATAACGAGAAACGGTTTAGAGCTTTAGTAGAAAATATAGCAGACGGTATAATCATTTTGGCAGATGATACAAAAGTGATCGAATTAAGCCAGTCGGCTCAAAACATATTAAATGAGAAAGACAACATTTCTGGAAAAGAGCTAAAAGATATTTTTTTCGTGGAGGACATTCCTTTAATTCTGGCAACTTTTGAGCAAGTAGTCAAATCAAGAGAAGCCGCTTCAACAATTCAGTTCCGCTTTCAAACCAAAAGTGGGGGTTTACGCTGGCTCGAAGGAACATTCCAGAATCTTTTAAATGAACGGGCAGTTAAAGCTGTAATACTCATTTGCAGAGATATAACAGACCGGGTAACATACCAAAATCGTTTAAAAATATCCGAAGAGAAATACCGGCATTTATTTAATAGTAGCCCTGCAACTATAATTATATGGACATTAGGTGACTTGCGAATTAAGGAGGTTAATCAGACCGCTATTGATATGTATGGTTATTCACTAGAAGAATTTCAGACAATGACGGTGTTAGATATAAGACCGTTAGAAGAACAGCAACGCATTATTGATATAGCTATTGAAATGAGGGAGAAACAGGTCAGAAAATCTTCTCTTAGCGTGCATTTAAATAAGCAGCAAGAAAGGATGTATATGAATATCGCTTACTTTAAAATAATGTATAATGATGAACAGGCGATTATGGCTTTGGCTGTAGACCAAACTGAAAAGATAAAACTCGAACATAAACTTGAGATTGAACGTAAACGAAAACAAAACGAAATAACAGAAGCTGTAATCAATGCCCAGGAAAATGAAAAGGCGGAATTGTCTAAAGAATTACACGATAATATAAATCAAATATTAACTACCACAAGACTTTTAGTAGAACGAGGCTTGCTTGATAAAACGAAACAAGAAGAGGTTTTAAATTTAAATTACGATCATATCACTAAAGCCATCAACGAGATTCGAAAGTTATCGCAAACGCTAATGCCCCCAGACTTAGCAGACATCACGTTAAAACAAGCCGTAAATGAGATGTTGTCAAACTATACAGCCATAAATACTTTTAAAATAAATTATACCAACAATTTAATGGATGAACAGGTCTTAAACCCCAAAACCAAACTAACCATTTTCAGAATCATACAAGAGCAGCTTAACAATATTGTAAAACATGCAGAAGCAACATTGGTAACGCTTAATATCATTCACAATGATAACTTGCTAACGCTATCAATCAGCGACAACGGCAAAGGCTTTGTTTTAAAACCTTCCAACAAGGGATTGGGTTTAAAGAACATTACCAGTAGGGCAAATCTGTTCAGTGGTCAGGTAAGTATTCATTCAGCATTAACGAAGGGTACCGAGCTGAAGGTTGTGTTTAGGCTTTAAAAGGTTATTTAATTAACTGGTGGGTTTATAAGAAGCAAATTCTTCAGCTGAAACTTGAGTAAAACGAAACAGTAAATTGCTGATCTGGAAATAAGCGTTGCAAATGGCGAAAAAGTTAGTAAAATGAGGGGTGCCATAGGAATCAAGTATAACAAGCAAAAAGACGTAGTTCGAACTCTTAGAATCACTTCGCTTTTTGCAGATATCTCGTTGCAGGCAAGGCTTTTAAAGGAAAATAAAAAGGGCAATTCTAAAAAGAATTGCCCTTTATCTAGTTATGTACCCCAAAGTGGAACGATGTCAAACCAAATTCACATCCATTTGGATATGATTTATAAGCTAAAGCGTTTGTTGCCAAGGTTGAAGGAATAAAAAGAGCTACCAGCTATAGCCAGAGTTATGGGTTTAGAAAGTGTAAGGGTTTCTTTATCTACTTCCTTTAGAAGTTCATCGTCTGCTTCAATGAATGGGTCGTACCAGTCTGCTTTCCGCTTTGCCCAGGCAATCCAATCTTGGAGTTCTTGGGTAAGGCTTGCTGTAATTTTGGCTCTGTTTTCGACTTCTTGAATATAGCTACGCAGGTTTTCGGATTTATGCCATCTGGTGGACTTGGATAGCATTTCTGTAAACATCTTCAAGTCAGCACTACGTCTTTGTTCAAACTCTTTTTGGAGTCTTTCTTTTTCTCGCTGTTTTTCTCGTTCATTTTCCCAATGAATATGCCATTCATATTGGCGTTCACCTTCGGATTCGAGTTTCGCTATTATCGATGATAGATACTCCTCTAACAATTGCTTTTTATCCACCCATTCTCTTCCGTAATACCCTTCTATTTGAAAACAAAGTGCTCCTGTTGGCTGAAACTCTGTTCTTTCCCAGCTATCAACCACTTTCACCATTTTTGTTTTCTCTCTAAGGGACATCTTTATCCTTTGTTCCTTGATTACGGCGTAAGTAGAATCACCTTCCACTATAACTTCATGTTTTCTGGATTTTAGGAGCT
>JANPIB010000230.1:0-7809 GCA_031424775.1 Chitinophagales bacterium
GGTGATGAAAGAGATTACAAGTTTGCTAAGCACTTCAATATTCCGATCACGAATATTATTGGTTATGCTTACAATGGTGAAGAAGCCAATCCTACCAAAGATGTTAAGCTTAGTAATAGTGATTTCTTAAACGGAATGGTATTGAGAGATGCCATTGAAGTTGTGATCAATAAACTTGAGGAATTAGGAATTGGTGAGCGAAAGGTGAACTATAAGATGAGGGATGCTGCATTTTCTCGTCAGCGTTATTGGGGTGAACCTTTTCCAATTCAATGGAAGAATGGAATTGCTTATCCTTTAGATGAATCTGAGTTGCCTTTGGAACTACCTAAAGTAGATTCTTATTCTCCAGGACCTGAAGGTGAAGGTCCGTTAGCGAATATTGAAGATTGGACAGCTCGTCAGCTGGAAACCAACACCATGCCTGGTTATGCAGGAAGTAGTTGGTATTTTCTCAGGTACATGGATCCTCACAACAATGAAACGTTCTGCGATAGAAAAGTTTCTGATTATTGGAACCAGGTTGATCTCTACATTGGTGGAACCGAACATGCTGTTGGACATTTATTGTACAGCAGAATGTGGACGAAGTGCTTGTACGATCTTGGGTTGATTGGATATGACGAGCCGTATAAGCGATTGGTGAACCAGGGAATGATTCAAGGAAGTTCGAGGTTTGTGTATAGACTTGATATTTCGCCATCTACAGCTAAGACATTTTTTCTTTCAAAAAAATACTATGATGATTACTCTAATGGTGAAATGGATAAAATAAAATTGTCACGATTGGTTTCTTCTAGTGATCCTTTAGCTGCAGCAATGCTTATTGAAACTGCAGTTGTCAAAACTAGCCCAATACATGTTGACGTAAACATAGTTGATGGATATGAACTAGACATCGAAGCTTTTAAAAAATGGCGTAACGGTGAATATGCCAACGCAGAATTTATTTTAGAAGATGGGAGTATTTATTCTCCCCTCTCCACTAGTGGAGAGGGGCAAGGGGTGAGGTACATCTGCGGTTCTGAAGTTGAAAAAATGTCCAAGTCTAAATTCAACACCGTTAATCCTGACGATCTTGTAAACAAATACGGAGCAGACACTTTCCGTATGTACGAAATGTTCCTTGGTCCGGTAGAGCAAAGCAAACCCTGGGACACGAAAGGAATTGAAGGTGTACATCGTTTTCTTAGAAAGCTATGGCGTTTGTTCTTTGATGAACTGAAAGGCAAAGTTTGGAATGATGATAAAGCAACTGCCGAAGAACTCAAAGTCTTGCACAAGACCATCAGGAAGATCGAAGAAGATACTGAACGGTTCTCTTTCAATACTGCTGTGGCAGCCTTCATGGTTTGTGTAAATGAGTTGGGAGATCTGAAATGCCATAAGAAAGAAGTGCTGGAGCCGCTGGTGATTCTTTTAACTCCTTATGCACCACATATAGCTGAGCACTTGTATAGAACTTTGCAAGTCTCCTCCCTCGGAGGAGATTTAGAGGAGGCTGGAAGTGTGTTAGATGCAGCTTATCCAAAGTTTGAAGCAAAGTATGTGGTTGAGTCAACCAAGGAATATCCTGTCTCTATCAACGGCAAACTCAGAACAACGATCAATATTGCTTTGGATGCTGAGCAGGCTGAAGTGGAGAAATTAGTCTTGGGTAATGAGGTTATTCAAAAGTGGATTGAAGGTAAACAAGTGAAGAAGTTCATTTTCGTCAAAGGAAGAATGGTGAACATTGTTATTTGATCTATGAGGATAATAGAGTGGTTCACTCTTAAAGAGTGAGCCACTCTTTATATATTTTAGTAAATTCATACATGCCTCTCACTCCAAAATATATAGCATCTTTTGAGTCAGATGCCTATTATCACATAATATGTAAAGCCTTGAAGAATCAAATGCTCTTTCTTTCGGATGAGAACAAAAGATATTTTCTTCAACGCTACGGTTACTATCTACAAGATTATTTAAATACATACTGCTATAATTTATTAGACAATCATTGCCATTTTCTAATTAGGATGAAAAAGGAAGATGAGATAAGAAAAGCGTTGAAACTCATCAGTGATAATAAATTGACTGCCGTTCAAAAGAAATTCATCTCTGATGATATTTCGCTGGATAGTTTGATAGAACGACAATTCAATAGTTTTTTTGTTTCATACACCAGGTCATTGAACATTCTTTATAAAAAGAAGGGACATCTCTTCGATAGCCCTTTCAAAAGAATTCTTATAGAAAATGAGACTCATCTTTCCCATTTGATTGTCTATATTCATGCTAATGCAGTTAAGCATAAGCTAGTTAAATGTATTGCAGATTATTCTTGGTCTTCATATTCCAGCATAATCAGCGACAAGCCCACCAAATTGAGCCGGCAGGAAGTTTTTCATCTTTTCGGAGGAAAAGACCGTTTTATTGAAACTCACTTGATGCAAACGGAATACTATTATAAATTTGAGGAGTAAAAGAGTGGCTCACTCCTAAAGAGTGAACCACTCATTAATGATTATGAAAGATCCATTGATCGATTCGAAAGATTTAAATCATGTACTGAAGAAAAACCAATCTTCTTTTTATCCCGTTGTGCCATTCAATGCTGATACTGACAAATTGGTGTTGATGGATTTCACCTCAACCAATGCTACGTTAACAACCGAAATCTTCGACAATACTGAAGCCTTCTCTGAATATGTTCAGGATATTCTTGAAGACTCAGATGCGACTTACGGAATTGGGGGCTATGGAGAATTAAGAACCGTGTACAGCAGAAGCAAGTTGTTCGATTCACCTGATCCGTATGAAGAGCCGAGAAGATTGCACCTGGGAACTGATATCTGGGGCAAAGTTGGAACTCCTGTATTTGCTCCGCTCGGTGGAATGATACATAGCTTCAAGTTTAATGATCATTATGGTGATTATGGTGCTACGTTGATCATTTCTCATCAGTTGGATGGATTTTCTTTTTACACTTTATATGGTCACCTTGCTTTGGCTGATATTGATAAAGCAACTGAAGGTCAATATGTGAATCGTGGACAACAGATTGCTACGTTTGGTCCACCGGCTGAAAATGGACATTGGCCACCTCACCTGCACTTCCAGATCATTTTAGATATGGGGTATAAAGAAGGTGATTATCCGGGTGTTTGCAAGTACAGTGAAAGAGAGAAGTATCTAAGCAATTCTCCGGATGCAGATATAGTACTCCAAATGATGAAGTATGCCAAATAAGCTTATTCGAAGAGAATTGGTTTTAAAAGATATAATAATAGCCGTCGGCTCATACATACTGTTGTCAGGAGTAATAGTGCTCATTATTTTCTTCTTAACTGTTTTCTTTTCAAAGGACGAAGGAGAACAGTTCTTGTTTGACATAATTCTTACGGGAATTACAGCTTGTTCAAGTATACTTTCTTCTGTACTTGCAATACTTAGAATATTTAATAGAATACATATTAACTCACCAATTTTAATTGGATCATTTAATATTGCCTTGTTAGCATCAATGTCAATGCTCGGATTTAGGGGTGTCTCAAATCTTTTTGTTTTATGTTTTGTAGTAAATGTTGCCTCATTGATATTATGTAGCTTAATAGTTATTACGTCAGTAAAGCTGTTGAGGAAAGTAGCAAAAGTACAAGTGAGTGACACAACGAAAGTTCAATAGCATTGTTAAAGCTGACCTCCAAACTGATTCTTCTCATTCTCTTTTATTTCAAACCTTATTTTTACAGCTAAAGACCTGTCATGAAAAAAGCCTTTTTGAGTTTGTTGTTCATCGGAATATGTATTTGTACAATAGCACAGCAAACCAAAACGCCACCTAAGGTTACACCTAAACCTGCTGAACCTGTTTTGAAAACTGCACTGGATTCTTTCAGCTATGCCGTTGGGATGAGCATTGTTTTGCAGTATAAAGAATTTGGTGTGAAAGCTTTGAATACTACTGTAGTATCCAAAGCAGTAAATGATGTGTTGAAAAATAAGGAGCTTGCATTTAGTGCAGACCAGGCGAATTATGTGTTGAATAATTACATCAACTTGTTAATGGCTGAACAAGCTGCTGAGAATAAAAAACTGGGTAATGTGTTTCTTGAAGCAAATAAACTAAAGCAAGGTATTATCACTTTACCGAGTGGATTGCAATACCAGGTGATCAGACAAGGAACAGGTGTGGCACCGAAAATAACAGATACAGTAACGGTACATTACACAGGAACATTAATTAATGGAACGGTCTTCGATAGTTCAGTTGAAAGAGGCATGCCAGCTCAATTTACTGTGGGTGGAGTGGTTTCCGGTTGGACAGAAGCTTTACAACTAATGCCAGCAGGCAGCAGGTGGAGATTGTTTATTCCTGCTGAATTGGCTTACAATAATTATTCACCTCCAGGTTCAAATATTCCTCCGGGTTCTACTTTGGTCTTTGATCTTGAATTGTTAAGCGTAGGTGGAAACTAACTAAGGGAATTTTTTAAAGACAGTTAAGCGTAGCACCAATTCAAGAACGATGAGGCAAATGCCGATCATTAATGGTAGATGATATTTCTCTGTGAACTTATTGTAGGTCTTAACTTCTACTCTTGATTTCTCCAGCTTGTCAATACTGTCGTAAACACTTTGCAGATTTTCTTTTGTTGTAGCGTGGAAGTATTGTCCACCAGTTTCTGAAGCAATTGTTTTTAGCAGACCTTCATTGAATTCAAGTTTCTTTTTCTGCATTACCGTACCAAAAGCTGTTTCTACCGGAACTTGAATTTCATCTTCAGAACCAATACCGATCGTATACACTTTTACATTGTACAGCTTCGCCATTTCTTTTGCAATGTCTGGCGGAATGCTACCACCTTGATCAACACCATCCGTTAGCAATATCACTATTTTACTTTTCCCTTGACTATTCCTAAGCCTGTCAACACTTGTTGCCAATCCTGAACCGATAGACGTTCCATCTTCCTGCAGGTAACCACTTTCAATATTGGCTATCTGACTTTTAACAGTGTTATGATCTGTTGTAATAGGACAAAGGGTGAAACTTGGTTTGCTGAAGATCACCACACCAACTCTATCACCTCTTCTATGTTCAAGAAAATCGAGTGCTACTTGCTTGGAAGCTTCAAGCCTGTTGGGTAGCATATCTTTTTCTGTCATGCTACCGCTGATATCGAAACACAGCACAATGTCAATTCCTTCTCCGTTGATCTCATCTTCTGTGTATTTCTCTTGTGGTCTGGCAAGTGCAATAATGATGAAAGCCAACCCTGTACAACGTAAGAAAAATGGGAGATGCCTTAAATTAGTTCTCCAGCTTTTAGTGTGCTGTAAAAAATGAGTGGTGGTTACTTTGATAGATGATGTAGCTTTCCTGTTATTGTTCCAATACCACCAGAAGATAAACGGAATGAGCACCAGCAAAGCCAACACCCAGGGATAAGCAAATTCTATATTGAAATAATCTTTCAGCATCAGTTGTTGAGATTGGATTGTTGATAGACTGATGACGCCAAGGACTTCAACATTGGGAATGATGCTTTCGTTTCTTCTGCCTGAGGTTGGTAACGGGCAAACTTTACAGCATCAGCCAATCTTAAATATTGAAAGAAACTGTTTTCCAATGCTGCATTCGGCAAACGATTTTTCTGCTTTGCCATGTATTCTCCTGTGGTGAGATATGATGTATTTTCTCCTTTGGTTTTGTCGATGAATAAGCGAAGTGCATCTGAGGATTCGCTGAAAATTCTTACGGTAGAAGCTTTTGGAGTAGAAACCATATTCTCCAACTCATTTAATTGATTCATTACCTGATCGTACAGTTGCTGAAGTGTTGAACCGGTGACTTTTTTTGCAGGTGTAACAATACTGGTTCCACTGTTCATAAACCATAATACTGCAAACAGAGAGATGATGCCAATCAAAACTATTGAAGCCAGGATCCACCAATTGTTTTCAGGATTGATCTCCATGATGTCTTTGATATCATGATAATCTTCAAGGTTAGAAACATCAACCGGTAAAACACTTATGGTTACAGGGTTTGAACTGAGCACTTTTTTATCAGTAAGCAGTAAAGTGAAAGCAGGGAGTTGCCAGGTTCCTGAATCGAAAGAGGTAATCGTTATTGTATGTTCAAAGCTAGAGCTGTTCAGGTAGTCGATGCTGTCTGCCAAAATCTCAAGGTGATTTACTGTGTCTGGAAAATGAAAGTCTTCCTGAACCTGACCTTGACTGATACCTTCAACTTTGATCTTAACAAACACCTGCTCACCCAGAACGATCTTTTCTTTACTTATTAATGTTGATACCTTTTGGGAAAATCCATGCAATAACAAAAAGCAGCAAAAAGTAATCAAGCAAAAAGTCTTCTTCGCTATTGACGATTCATCATTCACGATTGACCTTCTCATGCTCTTCTGATAAAAAATTGTTGAAGTGCTTTCACGTAATCTTGTCCTGTAGCTAACTGCATTAAATCTGCTCCAGCATTTCTGAAAGTCTGTTTTGCATCGTAGAGAATCCTTTCGAACTGTTGATTGTAATTATGCCTCGTAAGTGCATCACCTGTATCCAAACAAACCAGTTCTCCCGTTTCGGGATCTTCTAGCTGGATCAAACCTCCACCTGGAAATTCAGGAAGCTTTGCATCTTTCTCATCATACACCTGGATACCTACCACATCATGACGTTTTGCTGCCACACGTAAAGCATCATGATAACCTGCATCAGCAAAATCACTCAGGATAAAAACAATGCTTTTGTGCTTGGATATCTTATTCAGGAATTGCAAAGCCTTTACCAGATCTGTTTGTGCATTCTTTGGCTTGAATGAGATCATCTCTCTTATCGAATAGAGCACATGATCTCTTCCTTTCGCTAAAGGAATATATTTTTCTACCTGGTTGGTAAAAAAGATGAGTCCTGTTTTATCGTTATTACTTAAAGCCGAGAATGCCAGCACTGCACATACTTCTATAATCAGCTCTCTTTTACTTTGTTCCTGGGTTCCAAATAAGTTGCTGGCACTGGAGTCAACCAAAAAGAAAACAGATAGTTCTCTTTCTTCTTCAAATACTTTGCTGTACGAGTGACCCATTCTTGCCGACACATTCCAATCAATAAAACGAATGTCATCTCCATGAGTGTATTCACGAACTTCTTTGAACGACATACCCTTTCCTTTAAAAGCAGAATGATACTCACCTGTAAATAGGTTATTCGTCAGCTTTTTGCTTTTGATCTCGAGGGTACGAACTTTCTTTAGAATGTCAGTTACAGAGAGAGTTGAATTATCGATATCGTTCTTGTTCTTCTTCATTAAGGAACCTGAACTACTTTCAAAATATCATCAATAAGCATTTCTGAGGTTACATTCTCAGCTTCAGCTTCATACGTTAACCCAATACGATGTCTCAAAACATCTTTTGCAATCGCTTTTACATCATCTGGAATTACAAAACCTCTTTTCTGCATAAAAGCATTTGCTTTTGCAGCCAGAGCAAGATTGATACTAGCTCTTGGAGAGCCTCCATAGCTGATGAGGTTTTTCATTCTGCCCAATCCATAATCCAACGGAGTACGAGTTGCAAAAACAATATCAATAATGTACTGCTCCACTTTTTCATCCATGTACACCTGCTTCACCAATGTTCTTCCCGTAATTATTTCTGAAGTACTAACAACCTGGTTAATGGTAGGAATTTCCAAACCTTGCACCTGCTGACGAATGATCATCTGTTCATCCGCCCTTGAAGGATAACCAACAACCACCTTCAGCATAAAACGGTCAACCTGTGCTTCAGGTAAAGGATA
>JANPIB010000231.1:0-20331 GCA_031424775.1 Chitinophagales bacterium
CTGTTACAGCAAAGTTTGACCTGTTGCCAATACTGTTCTCTTTAACTGTTTTGTTTTGGGTGAGTGGTTTCGATATCATCTATTCACTACAAGACGAGGAATTTGATAAGAGTCAAAAATTACATTCTATTCCGGCAGCAGTAGGAAAGAAGAAGGCTTTGAGTATTTCTGAACTGCTGCATTTGTTGAGTGGAGCTTGTGTAGTTGCAGCAGGCATGATCGGAAGATTTAGCTGGTTGTATTGGATCGGCGTTTTGGTGTTTGGTGGAATGCTGATTTATCAGCATTCTATTGTTAAACCAAATGATCTGAAACGTGTGAACATTGCTTTTATGACTGCAAACGGAATTGCGAGTGTGGTTTTTGCAGTGTTTGTGATTGCTGATTTGATATTGAATTAGCCACGGATTACACAGATTTCACGGATTGGATTAGACGAATTTTGTTACACGAATAATTCGAATTGCACTAATTACACGAATCTATTGATTAACTTTTTTGCCCTTCGACAGGCTCAGTGACAAGGAACTAGCATCTAGTATCCAGCATCAAGTATCTTAGCATCATGGCAAGAATTCTTTGTATCGATTATGGAGGAAAGCGAACAGGTTTGGCTGTGACTGATCCATTGCAGATCATTGCTTCTGCTTTAACAACGATTGAAAGCAAAGAACTGATACCATTTCTGAAGAAGTATTTCATTCAAGAGCAGGTTGAGCTGATAGTTATTGGTATGCCGACCAATTGGGATGATTCAGCAACACATGGAACGCCTTTGGTTCAGCAAGCCATTAAGAAATTGCAAAAGGAATTTCCAGCCATGCCGATCAAAGAAGTGGATGAACGCTACACTTCGAAAATGGCTTCCCAGGCTATGATTGAAATGGGCATGAAGAAGAAGGACAGGAGAGTGAAAGGCAATGTTGATCAGATCGCTGCTACGATTATGTTGCAGGAATATTTGAATTCGATATCGTAGGCAGAGGGTTGGAAGACCTGAAGAGATTGCTTCGTTCCTCGCAATGACGTGAGATTTGCTTCGTTACTCGCAATTGTAAGGTTTCAACTTTTCCAAAGTTTTGAAGTTTGGAAAAGGTTTTATCGCTTATGATGTTCAATAATGTTCCTTCAGTACAAGAGTCCCGTACGTACGGGAACAGCAGCCAAATAGTTGTGCTTCAGTTGGGTACATAATAATCCTTTCTTAACATCTGAAACAATAACTTCACTTTTCAATTTTCTTGTTATGAAATGGCTTTTCCCTTTTTTGTTGCTTGTTTCTGCTAACGCTGTAGCTCAGTGTAAAACTTTTATGATTGGTTCTAAAGGTGATACATTAAACTGCACTGACGTAAAAGGAAACAGGCAGGGAAAATGGGTGATCCATGTTGACCCAATTCGAATGAATCCCGGTTACGAGGAGGAAGGTGTTTATGTAGATGGTAGAAAGGAAGGTCCCTGGAGACAATTCACGTTGCAAGGAGATCCCAAAGCATTTGAGAACTACCGTTACGGTTTGAAAGATGGTCTTTGTCAGTATTTCAATATCCAGGCTGGATTGATAAGAGAAGAAAGCTGGAAAGCAATTGATCCGCAAAATCCTTATGATACCATAGATGTTCAGGATGTGCATGATCCGAATAAGTTTGTAAAGACACGAATTAAACTTGAAGGAACTACACTAAGACATGGCACATGGAGATACTATGATAACTACACTGGAGCCCTGGTAAAAACTGAACAATGGTTTTTAAACAAGCTGGAAGATCCGAACGAGAAAAAGAAAGCCACTTTGGCAGCCGTTACTGATAAGCCAACATCGGACAGCACAAAACCTGCAGTTAAAGTAAAACCCAAAGCGGTGCTGGACTTTGAGAAGAAGAATAAGGGCAAGAAAAAGATAACTGTTAGAGATGGACAGACAGGGGGCTAATACTATTCTATCTTAGTGAACTTGCCATCCCAACTTACCCGTTTTACTGTTGCTGTATAATAGATGTCCTTGCCATCTACACGATTGAACTTAACGTTGATCTCATCTCCAGGCATGTACATCATTCCCGGTGCATTTACTTTAGTGATCACCAGGTTGTACTCACAATCATTTAGCCAGTCGAGCTGAGCTTTTACAAAATATTTTCCTTCCTGGTAAGATTCAGTGAAGTTTGAATCAGAAATGGTAACGATCACTTCTTCGTTGCCGGAGGTGTATTTGAATTTCCCTTTGTGCATAAGTTTGCAATCATCCAAAGAATGGAAAGCTGCAAACGAAATAAAGCAGATCAATAAGACCAGGTTACGAAATATATTCATTGGGGGAATTATAGTTAGTTACTGGATGCAGGTTGCTGGTTATTGCGATTGAAATATTCACGGAAGAACAAAAGCTGGTAACGAACAGCAGTATTCCAATATTTCCAATCATGAGCACCTGGCCTTTCAGTGTAATCGTGAGGGATCTTTAGCTTCAGCATTTTTTCATGAGCAGCACGACTCATCGCTACAATAAAATCCTGCACACCACAATCTATGATTACAGCAAGAGAATCTTTCGGATTGTATTTATCCAGCTGAGTTACAGCACTTAGTTCTGTGTAATATTTCTTGTTGGTAAGGGTATCTCCCAAACGTTTTTTCATATCATAACCTTGAGTAATATAACTCACATCTAAAGCACCACTCATACTACCACAGGCACCAAATGTATCTGTATGTCGAAAGCCAAGAAAAACTCCACCGTGACCACCCATACTTAGTCCTGTTATGGCTCTGCCTTTTTTGTTCTTGATGGTTTTGTAGTTTGCATCTATGTAAGCTGGAAGTTCATTAGCTGTAAAAGTTTCATAGCGGAATGTTGTATCAACTGGGCTGTCGAAATACCAACTGCTGAAAGCTGCATCGGGACAAACGATGATCATCTGGTAAACATTTGCCAGGCTGTCGATCACCGGAACTTTCTTTATCCAGTTTGAGTAGTCACCACTATATCCATGTAAGAGGTAAACAACCGGAAATTCTGTCTTTGCTTTTTTATGAGTCTTTGGTGTAACAACAACACACTTGATGTTCTTGTGCATGGCATTGCTATACACCTGAACTGTATCGATATTCGCAGAACCAATTGAGCAAATCAGAGAAGACAAAAAGATCAGTACCAGCCTCATGGAAATAATTTGAAGCAAAATACTGGTAATTCTTTGAACAATTGCAGATTCATTGGATGCAACTTCTGCAAACGTGGAGATTGCTTCGTTTCACTCGCAGCAATGACGAAAGGATTGCTCCGCTTTGCTCAAAATGATGAGTTAAATCACTCGCACTGACGTTTACCTGTTAAACGTATGCACTAGTTGCTTCAGTTTATTCTCAACATCTTTATTTACTTGTCCAGGAGTAAGCCTCCAAGCCCAGTTTGCATCTGCAGAAGCAGGAATATTCATCCTGGCAGATTCGTCGAGGTTCAGAATATCCTGCAAAGGAAGAATGGCGATCTTAGCTATTGAAGCGTAAGCCATTCTTGCCAACACCCAATGAACTTCTTCTTCAGAAACTTCTTTACCTGCATATTCGTTCAGTAAATCTTTTGTCTGTTGATCGATGGATTTGAACCAACCTCTGGTTGTATCATTATCGTGTGTTCCGGTATAGACGATGAAATTCTTTGAATGATTATGTGGGATATGAACAGATTGTGGCATATCTCCACCAAAAGCAAACTGTAGCACTTTCATTCCGGGTAATTCAAATTCATCACGAAGGTTGAAGACTGTATCATCTACATCACCCAGATCTTCTGCAATGAAAGGAAGCTCTCCAAGATGCTTTTGTACAGCCTTGAAGAAATCTGAACCCGGACCTATTTTCCACTCACCGTTTCTCGCTGTTGATTCACCAGCAGGCACTTCCCAGAAAGCCGCAAAAGCACGGAAGTGATCGATACGAATAATATCAAACAGTTCCTGATTTCGTTTGATGCGTTGCAGCCACCAATCATAACCTCTTTCTTTCAGCACATCCCATTTAAAGACTGGCATACCCCAAAGCTGTCCATCAGCACTAAAATCATCTGGCGGAACTCCGGCTACTCCTGTGGCAGTCCCGTTTTCTTCAATGGCGAAAATTTCACGGTTACTCCAAACATCAGCAGAATCATAACTTACATAGATCGGAAGATCACCAATGAATGAAATGCCTCTTTCGTTGCAATAAGCTTTCAGTTCTTTCCATTGTTTGCTGAATACGTACTGCAACCATTTGATACGATACAACTCATCACTGAACTCTTCTTCCAGGTTTTGCAATGCTGCCTCATCTCTCAACTTATATTCTTCACTCCATTGAAACCATGGCTTGCCGCCATTATGGTGTTTGAGAAAGGTGAAGTAAGCAAAATCATTTAGCCAATATGATTCCTTTTCACAGAACGTTTCAAATTCAGTTCGATTATCATTTTTTACAAACTGCCAGAAAGCTTTGTTCAGTAACTCTTCTTTCACCTTCTCTACAGTTGTATAATTTACTTTGCCTTCGTTGGAGAGATGATATTTAGAAAGATCTTTGGCATCAAGCAATCGTTCCTTTGCTAATTGATCAGGACTGATAAGCAAAATATTTCCTGCCATTGCTGAAACTGCAGAGTAGGGTGAATGTCCCTGACCACCTTCGGTAGGATTGAGTGGCAGCAACTGCCAATACTTTTGCTTGCTGGTGTACAGGAAGTCTGCAAAAGCTTTTGCTTCAATACCGAGATCACCAATTCCGTAAGGGGATGGGAGAGAAGTGATGTGCAATAAAACACCAGCACTTCTTTCTTTGATCTTTTGCTTGCCTTTCCAGATGAGGAACGGTCTTGCCGCAAAAGCGTCTTTGATCTTTACTTCCCCTTTAAACTTTTCTTCCACTTCGGTGAAGATGTCATCCCACTCAGCATTTACATCATAGGGTAACATGATCTTTGTGTCTTCCCAGTCAAAATTCAGTATATCGGCATCTTTATAAATCTCAGCTGTATGTAACGGAGCAGCAATGATGTAAATATTCTGCCTGTATTTCCTGGCAAAAGCGATGATGTTGTCTTTGTATTTACCCTGAACTTCTAATGGCAAATATTCTCCTTGAGCAAGTAAATCTGGTTCTTGTTTTCTGAAATTGAATAATTGATGTGTAAGCCAGAGTTTGATCTTGCCAGAATATCTTTCTTGCCACAGATCTGCAAAATCAATGTCGCCAGCTTCGGTGATTTCATCCAGCCATTTTACTCTTGTGTCATAATCAACCGGACGTCGGTTGTCAGGATCAACAAAACTCAGATCCCATCCTTCACAACCCTGGTACACATCAGGAACTCCAGGACAAGTAAATTTCAACAACACCTGTGAAAGTGAGTTGATGATGCCATGATCAATGATCTGGTTTAACAGATACTGGAAACTGTTCCAGAAAGGTGTGTCTTTCCTCAACAGGTGAGCAACAAAATCTTTTACAGGAGTTTCATATTCAATGTTTGGCTCAGTCCAGTTAGAATGTGTTTTGGCTTCTCTGAAAGCTTTTTGCAAGTATTCATTCAACCTACTCTCAAAACCTGTTTCGTCTTCTCCAGGGAAAGGATAAGAGCCAATCAGTGATTGATAAATAAAGTATTCATCATTATCATCAACTATACCTTTTGCATCGGCATTTAGTTCTTGCCATTCAGCCACTTTACTAAACCAGCTTTCCGGAAGATCAGTGAGCACATTCATTCTGGCTCTAACATCTTCACCACGTTTAGTATCGTGTGTTGAGGTGGCGTTTTGAGAATAAGCCCATTGAATTGCTCTTGCTGCCATGGCATCATGAAAATGATTCACCGGCATACCAAATAACGATGGCTGATCACCTACTTCACTATGTGTAATGAAACGATTGTAGGTGTACATTAGTGTGTCTTCAACACCCTTTGCCATTAACGGACCTGAAAATTGCATGCAGCGTTTGTAAAAGTGTGCCGTACGTTCGTTTCTTTCCAAATCACCGTCATGCGGATTATGCAGAATTGCCTGTTCCAGTAACCCTACAGCTCTATTGATATCTATATTATGGGTTTTTATCTTATTAAAGATTGCCTGAGCTTCAGCAGCTTCATCATTATTCAATGGAAAAGCGTTTCCGTAGAAACGGTAAACAGGACAATGAATCAGAAACTCACCGATGGCTTCTCTCAGATCTTCTTGTCGGATCGTTGCAAAAGCTCTTTTGTTGATAATATTCGAATCATGAAAGAGACGAGTAAGATTATCTAACTCACCTTGCATGTGATTGTAAAGGATATGCGACTTCTTTTTCTGCACATGCAATTCTATTGGGCTGGAATCTCCAGTAAGTTGCTGATAGAACTCCGTGAACTGCTGTTCTGATCTTGATTGGGTAAACAGATTATTTACATGTGCAAGAAAATCGTAACCAGTATTTCCATGTGCTGCCCAGGAGTTTGGTAAACCTTCAGCAGGCTGCAGGATTTTCTCAACACTTATATAGATGTTATCTCCCGCCAATTCTTTTAGCTGCTGCAGGTATTTCGTTGGATCATACAGTCCATCAATGTGATCTACCCTTAACCCATCGATGATACCTTCTTCAATCAGCTCTTTGATTACAGTGTGGTATTCATTGAAAACTTCATCATCGTGGATGTTGAGACAGATCAAACTATTAATGGTAAAAAATCTGCGGTAATTGATTTTGCCGTCTGTTTCCATCCAACTGCAAAGACGATAGTGTTGTTTATCTAACAATTCCTTTAAGGCTTCGCTTGAGATGTTTTCGTTTGCGATAGAACCTTCTTTTAACGGATACCAGCTGTCATAATACTGCACTACCGCCTTGCCATCTTTTGAAGAGATTTTTAGTTCATGATTACTGATCACTTCATCCAGGCTATTTCCAAGAAACGGAACCATGATCTTCTCTTTCCAATCTATGTCGAAAAACTTTGCATATTTTGATTCTTGTCCTTTCTCAAGCACATCCATCAACCATTTATTTTCAGAATGGAAACCCATGTGGTTGGGAACGATATCTTGCAGCCAGTTGATGCCTGAGGTCTTGAGTTCTTTGCTGATTTCCCGAAGCTGTTCTATTGTTCCTATTTCAGGATTAATCTCGTGTGGATCCAATCCATCATAGCCATGAGTACTTCCCGGTACAGCTTTAAAAACAGGAGAGGCATACAAAGTTGATATGCCAAGTTTCTTCAGATAACCAATCACCTGTTGAAACTGTTCGAAGTTGAAATCTTTGTGAAACTGAATTCTATATGTTGAAACAGGATTGAGCATGTTGTTGATTACTTGTTAGGTTTTCTAAGTACAACGATTGTTCGGCTTTCTACAGTAACGGATTCCTTTGCTTTGTAGCTATCGCCATTTTCGGTAACGGATGGAGTAATTGTATCAATTACTTTTGTCCAGTGTGTTCCGTATTTTCTTGATGGTAATATGAAATCCAATGGCTCGTGGTGGGCATTGAATATGATGTAGAAGCTATCATCTATGATCTGCTCACCTTTTGGACCGACAGACCTGATTCCCTGACCATTCAGAAACACAGCCATTGACTTTGCGAAATCCTGGTTCCAGTGTTCTTCTGTCATTTCACTTCCATCGGGCAAGAACCAGCCGATATCTTCAACACCCATTCCTTTGATCTGTTGACCCTGGAACCAACGTCGTCTTCTAAATGTTGGATGCTTTGTTCTAAAATGGATCAGCTTACGGGTGAACTGCATCATTTCATTATCAGCCTCAGCCCAATTGAGCCATGATATATCATTGTCCTGGCAATAAGCATTGTTATTTCCCTTTTGTGTTCTGCTTATTTCATCACCGGCAACCAACATTGGAACACCTTGCGATAAAAACATGGTGGTAAGGAAGTTTCTTTTCTGCCGTTGCCTTAGCTGGTTGATCGTTTCATCATCTGTGGCACCTTCAGCACCACAATTCCAACTTCGGTTGTGACTTTCGCCATCATTATTATCTTCTCCGTTAGCTTCGTTGTGTTTTTCGTTATAGGCTACGAGATCATGCAACGTAAAACCATCGTGTGCGGTAACGAAATTGATGCTGGCAGTAGGCAGTCGGTAATCGTTTTTGTACAGATCAGAACTTCCGGTAAAACGTTCAGCAAATTCTGCCAGCATACTATCAGCACCTCTCCAATAATCTCTGATACAATCCCTGTACTTACCATTCCACTCAGCCCAGCCCGGAGGAAATTTTCCTACCTGGTAACCACCTTCACCAATATCCCAGGGCTCTGCTATCAGTTTTGCCTGTGAGATGATCGGATCCTGATGAATGATATCGAAGAAAGAACCGAGCCTGTCCACTTCATGCAATTCTCTTGCAAGTGTAGCTGCCAGGTCAAATCGAAATCCATCAACATGCATTTCTGTTACCCAGTAACGAAGACTATCCATGATCAGTTTAAGCACACTAGGCATTTGTGCATTGAGTGTGTTACCTGTTCCGGTGTAATCCATGTAATAACGCTTGTCTTCAGTTAACCTGTAGTAAGAAGCATTATCAATTCCACGGAACGAAAGGGTAGGGCCTAATTGACTTCCTTCGGCTGTGTGGTTGTACACAACGTCGAGTATCACTTCTATGCCAGCCTTATGTAATTCTTTCACCATTGATTTGAACTCGGTTACCTGCTCACCCATGTAACCTGAGCTGGCATATTTTACTTCGGGTGCAAAGAAGCCAATCGTGTTGTAGCCCCAATAATTGGCGAGACCCTTATCCAATAAAATTTTGTCTTGCAAAAAATGATGCACTGGCATCAGTTCAATTGCAGTGATTCCAAGTTCCTTTAAATACTTGATTGAAACAGGATGAGCAATTCCTGCATACGTTCCCCTGAGTTCTTCCGGAATATCCGGATGCAACTGAGTAAAACCTTTTACATGCGTTTCATAGATCACCGTTTTATAGTATGGAATTCTAAGCAGACGATCACCTTCCCAGTTAAAACGATCATCAACTACAACAGCTTTCGGAATAAAAGGAGCACTATCCGTATCACTAAAACTTGTGTCTCCTTCAGGGCTTCCCAGTTCATATCCAAACAACGCATCATCCCATTCAACTTTTCCGGCGATTGCTTTTGCATAAGGATCGATCAATACTTTATTTGGGTTGAAACGATGTCCGTTCTCAGGTTCGTACGAGCCGTAAACTCTATAACCATACAACTGTCCAGGCTTTATATCAGGAAGATAAACATGCCATACCTGGTGCGTAACTTCTTTTATTTTAATCCTGGTAGTTTCTGGTTTGCCGGTTGGGGCATCGAATAAACATAGATCAACCCCTGTTGCATTTTCTGCATATAAAGCGAAGTTCACTCCATTGCCATCCCAACTCGCTCCCAAAGGAAATGGACTTCCCGGGTATATGGTTAAATTCATTCAGGTTGTAATTAGATTATTGTTCACCCTGTTAATCAATTTCCTTACCAAGTACTATCACTGATCTTGCAGGTATTATCACCTGTACTCCAGCATGTAAAGTGCTTTCGAATGCCTCTTTTTGTGTGGATGAATTTTCCATGCTCCATTGCTTTTCTGTTGAGTCGAGTAATTTTTTCCATGTGCCATTATTGCAGGGAAGAAAATAGCTGAGCGGCGATTCTGAAACATTCATCAAAGCAATCAGTTCTTTTTTGCCGCTTTCATCTTTCCTGTGAAGGATAATACCATCTTCTTGCAGCACTTCTGCCACAACAGATTCTTTTGAGAAATTCCGCAAGGCGGGATGCGTTTGCCTGAGTTTGATTAGCTCTTTATGCCAGTTGAGTATTACCTGGTGCTTACCTGAAGTTCGTTTTTCCCACTTTAGTTTTGATTGATCAAAAATTTCTTCTGATTGCGGATCTGGAAATTCTTGTCCAGGTTTTATGTACTGCTTGAATTCATTTTTTCGACCTTCCTGAACTGCTTTGATAAGGTTAGGATCAGAATGACTGATGAAGTAGTAAAACGGACTTTCATCTCCATATTCTTCACCCATGAAAAGCATTGGAACATAAGGCGATAACAGCAACATGGCTGTTGCGATTTTCGATTGATCAAGATCGATCATAGAGCCAAGTCTTGCACCATCAATTCTGTTACCCGACTGATCATGGTTGTTGATGAAGGCAAGAAACTTATTACCTGGAATTCCCGCAGCACTTTTTCCATACTTCCTTTTTCTGAAGCTTACGAATTCACCTGAGTGTACAAAGCCTTCACTATATCCTTTAGCCAGTTGCTTCATGCCATTGAAACCATGGTATCGTTCGTTTCCTTCCTTGTCCATCAACACATATATCGCATGATGAAAATCATCAAGCCATTGAGCAGTGAAACCGTAGCCATTGTTCTCGACTGAATGGATAACACGAGGAGCATTCAGATCACTTTCAGCAATGGTGTGATACATCCGGTTGTTTGCTTTTTCGAGTTTTTTGATCTTCTCATGCACCACTTCCCAAAAGTGTACTGCTCCAAAATCAAAGATGGCGTGAATGGCATCGAAACGTAATCCATCAATATGAAAATTCTTGAGCCAGTAAACTGCATTATCTGAGTAGAAATCTCTAACGCCATCAGCCCATTCACCATCATAGTTGATGGCTTTACCCCAAAGTGTTTTGTAATGATCGGTAAAGTAGGGAGCAAACTGTTCTATATAATTTCCTTCAGGACCCTGGTGATTGTACACCACGTCTAGAAAAACGGCAATTCCTTTTTGGTGACATGCATCTACCAGTTTTTTTAAACCTTCAGGACCGCCATAGGAGTTTTGAACTGAATAAGGATAAACACCATCATAGCCCCAGTTTCTATTGCCTGGGAATTGGGCTATTGGCATGTTCTCAATTGCGTTAATTCCAACTTCTTTAAGGAGGTCTAACTTTTCTATTGCTGATTCAAAAGTTCCTTCTTCTGTGAAAGTACCGATGTGCAACTCAGATAAAATGATCTCTTCGAAAGGAATTGGTTTCCAGTTGCTGTCATTCCATTTGTAAGTTGTATGGTCGATCACTTCTGAAGGTCCATGAACACCTTCCGGCTGGAATTGAGAGGCAGGGTCGGGTAAACCTTTTTCTGCATCATCAATAAGATAGAGATATCTGGTTCCTACAGGTGTTCCCACTTCTGTAGTAAAGTATCCTTCTGCATCTTTCTTCATCTGCACTTTTTGCTCAGTTGGATGTACAATGTGCAATGTCATCCTTTCTTTTTCCGGAGCCCAAACTGTGAAGCTGCACTTATTGTTGCCTAAATATTTTGCACCTACTTGCATAAATTAGTTTTTGAGTTCTAAAACCTGATGATGCTAGAATTAACAAAAACCAAACCGACGATTACGATTTGAAATTTGAGGTTTGAAATTGGAGAGGTTGATGCTACAGTAATAACTTAAGCACAGTGAAAAGATGTAGTACAAGAGTGCGACGCAACGAAGGTGATTGAAGAATTGTAGTTGGGAATATCAAAACAGAAATATCAAATATCAAATGGATCAGTCCATGTTTTCTTTGATCTCTTCTGGAAGGGTGATGAGTACCTTATCAATTCGATGACCGTCCATATCCATGATCTCGAATTTTACTTCCTTCCATTCCATTCTATCACCAGCAGCAGGGATTCTTCGCATTTCATGGAGAATGAAACCTGCTAGTGTGTCAAAATCGCCTTCACCTTCATTCATCCACTCCGTTTTGTTGAAACGGCTGAGCAGGTCATAAAACGACAGCTGACCATCTACAAGGTAAGTGCCATCCTCTCTTTCTACGATCTCGTAATCTTCATCACCCGTTTCAGGAGTTTCACCAACAATTGCTTCAAGGATGTCGAAGAAAGTAATCATGCCTTCCACACTGCCATATTCATCAACGATAAAGCAATAGTGAGCTTTGGTTTTTTTAAAGAATTCCAACACCTGGTATGCTGAGTTATTTTCAGGAACATACATAGCCGGCATCATAATTTCGCCAACAGTAGATATACCTTTGGCCAGATAGATGTCTTTGATGGAAACGATTCCTTTTATGTTATCAATATTTCCATCACAAACCGGGTAAACAGTATGTGTGTCTTCGGCAATAATGGAACGAGCTTCTTCGATAGTCAGATTAATATCCATCCACACAATATCACTTCTGTGCGTCATTAGTGAAGTGATGTTACGATCGCCAAGATGAAAAACACGTTCAATGATCTCCTGTTCTGCTTCTTCAATCGCACCATGTTCTGTTCCTTCACTGATGATGGCTTTTATCTCTTCTTCAGTAACCTGGTTATCTGTGCTTTTTAAATTAAATATCTTAACCAGAACGTTCGTGGACCTTGTAAGTAGCCAGATAAAAGGATGGGTGATCCAAGACACCACTCTCATTGGCTTAGCAGCATTTTTTGCAATCTTTTCCGGCCTGGCTAGTCCAATTCTTTTGGGAAGCAATTCACCTAAGACCAAGGTAAAATAAGTAAGTGTAATAACGACTATTGCGGTGGCTAATCCTTCACTGTAATTAGTTATTGCCGGAATGGTTTTTAATTTGGCTGCAAGGTCGTCCGTGAGTTTTTGACCAGAAAAAATACCGGTTAGAATACCAATAAGGGTGATGCCGATCTGTACAGTTGAAAGGAAAGTATCAGGATTGTTGGCAAGGTCAAGTGCTTGTTTGGCTTTTATATCTCCTTTTGCAGCTTGTGATTCCAGCCTCGCTTTTCGGGCAGAAACCAGAGCAATCTCAGCCATTGAAAAAAGTCCGTTCAAAAGAATAAGCCCAAGAATTATCAGTATCTCAACCATAAATAGTTATGCAAACATAATCAATACAATAATTATGCTATCGGCTATTTGCAAGCATTGGGCTGTGGTTGCTACGCTCAGTTCAACTTTCTTCATTCATAGTAACTGAGCGGAGTCCCGAACTTTCGGGCTCCTGAGTTTATCGAAGAATCACTCACTTGTACGGTTGGAACTTTGTTCGGCACTTATACTTCTGTAACCAATCCTGTTTCAGAGATCACTGACATTTCCTGGTAACTCTCGTAATCTGTGTTTACGTTCCAGAGATCATGGCCGGCATTGTTGAGTATGTTTTCAGCTGCCATAATGCCCATCAGGATAGAGTGATCCTGGTTGTTGTACTTAAATGCTCCATATCGTCCGATGCAATGCAGGTTTGGAACTGATTTAAGATAATCAATCACCGGAGCTAAAGCTTCTTTATAGCCTTTATGATAAACAGGATAGCAACGAGGTACCCGATGAATATAACTATCAATGATCGTATGACCTTGCAACAAGCCTGTTTCCTTAATTTCTTTGGTTGCAAGTTTGGTCAGGGTATCATCTGAGGCAGTCCAGAGATCATCCTCGTTGTAACACCAATACTCAAGGGCAAGTATCGTGTTGTTGCTGCCCTTGTTTATGTCAGGTATCCAGTTACAGAAGTTTGTAATACGTCCCATTTGAACCTCAGGCTCCTGAACATAAAGCCAGTTGTCAGGAAACAAATGTGTTCCTTCCACATGCAGGTAAACAAGAATCGTATTTCGAAATTTCAATTGGTTTACGGCTTCCTTTACTTCATCCGAAGCTGTTGGAAGCTGCTTTACCATCAGCGTTAGCGGCATGGAAGAAAGCACAATATCATACTCATGGAATTTTTCATCTATCGTGTACAAACCATTGACTGCTCCATCAGCATTCAGTGAAACAGATTGTGCAGGTGAACTCAAGTGAATGTTACTGCCTTTTGAAACAATGGCATCCCTCATCTTTTCGTACACCATACCTGTACCTTTTAGAGGATAGGCAAACTTTGAAACAAGGGTCTTGTGTTTATTCTTTGTACGAGTGAAAGCATGTTTCACAGCCTCACTCAACGAGAATTTCTTGATACGCTGAGCTGCAAAGTCAGCATCGAGTTCATTACATGGAATGCCCCAGAGTTTTTCGCTATAACTTTTAAAGAAGATCTCGAACAGCCTCTTGCCGAATCTACTGGTAACCCAATATTCAAAGGAGTTGTCATTGTGAGGAGGGGAGACCCTTGTTCTGAAATAGCTCTGCATTGATCGAACTACTTCAACTGCTCCTAACTTTTGTAAAGCATCTGTTGCTTTAAGTGGGTATTGAAAAAATTTGCCTTTGTAATAAATTCTCGTAAGCCGATCTACCAGTTTATAATCCTTCCCAACAACCTCAAGCCAGAGTTCATTGATCTTTTTATCCTGACTGAAAAAACGATGAGGACCAATATCAACCAACTGATCCCACAGTTCCAGGGTTTTACACATTCCACCTACTGAATCAGAGGCTTCGTAAACATCTACCTGTTGACCATTTTTTGAAAGACAATAAGCAGCAGTTAATCCAGCTGGTCCTCCTCCAATGATCGCAATTCTTTTACCGCTCATAAAGCGATAAAAATACAATCTGGAAGCTTACAGCCAAGTTATTATTGAGAAGCCACCGATTTAGGGTTTGGTGTAGGTTGAGCAACCTCATCAAGTTTAATTCTTTCAGGTATAGTAATGGTAAAGCTGGAGCCTTCATTCAAAGCACCTTCAGCAGTGATAAAACCATTGTGTTTTTCTATGATCTTTTTACAGATGGAAAGTCCGATACCTGTTCCTTCAAAATCATGGTAGCTATGTAAACGTTTGAACACCACGAAAATCTCTTTAGCGTATTTTGAATCGAAACCTATACCGTTGTCTTTGAAGTTGATCTGGAAGTAATTGTCGTGCGGCAGTTTTTTATTTAAGCCGAATATCTCAGATCCTGCACGTTTGTAGCCACTGATTACAATTTCAGGAGGCACACCATTTTTTGCAAATTTCAAGGAATTGCTGATGAGATTTTGAAAAACCTGTCTCATCTGACTCGGAATTGCCCAAATAGTAGGTAAGTTTTCTTCGTAACGGATCGAAGCCTTTCGCTTCTGCACCTCCATCTCAACATCACTTAATACATCCTTTAAGATTACGTTTAAATCAGTTTTTTCAAACCCGTAATTATCATTAGTATAACGGGAAAATCGGAGCAAGTCATTGATCAATTGGTGCATCCGTTCAGATGACTTCACAATCTTCTCCAAGTACCCGTCAGCTTCTTCTCCCAGCACCGCTTTATAATTCGTTGCCAGTTTATCGCTGAAGATTAATATCTTTCTTAGAGGCTCTTGCAGATCATGGGAAGCCACGTAGGCGAAACGATCCAGTTCCTCGATTGTGGTTGTGAGCTGCTCATTGTTTTCAAGCAATTGCAGGTTGAGTTTTTTTATCTTAGTCTCAGAAAGCTTTCTGTCCTCTACCTCTTTTTGCAGGCTTCGGTTCATTGTTGTGAGCTTTCTTTCCTGCAGTAGTAATTGATGATTCTTTCTGTACAACTCGGCAAATACACTCACCTTATAGCGGAGCAAATCAGGATCAATTGGCTTGTAGATATAATCAACACCACCCATTTTATAACCCTGGTAAGCCTGCTCTTCTCCGTAATGATGTGCTGTTATAAAGATGATAGGAATGTGCTTGAGCTTTTCTCTTTCATAGATAAGCGTAGCAGTTTCAAAGCCGTTCATTTCAGGCATTTGAACGTCCATCAATATCAAACTAAAGTCCCATTCGCCGAGCAGAATTTTTAGAGCTGCACGTCCGGAACTTGCTTTTATGATCTTATAGCCATCACGTTCCAGGATAGATTCCAGGGAGAATAAATTATCCTCCCTGTCATCTACCACAAGAATTTTTACTATTGAGTTCGAATCATCATTATTAGATTGTACCTCCATGCTAGTTTATCTTATTTGTATAGCCAAACTCTCATCAACGATAACAGCTGATCCATTTTCACCGGCTTGGTGATGTAATCAGATGCACCGGCTTCAATACATTTCTCCCTGTCACCTTTCATCGCTTTTGCGGTTACTGCAATAATAGGCAAATTGCTGTTTTTATGTTCACGCCTGATCTTTCCTGTTGTTTCATAACCATCCATTTCTGGCATCATGATATCCATTAGTACAATGTCAATTGCATCATTGTCTCTGAGAATATTGATTGCTTCCTGACCACTTTCTGCCGTAATAGCTTTAATGTTATGACGCTCAAACGCTGTTGTAAGTGCAAAGAGGTTTCTAACATCATCATCCACAACAAGCACATTTTTATTTGCCAGTACATCTTCTCTTGATCTCAGATCTTCAATCATTTTACGCTTCTCGACAGGAAGATCTTTATGACAAACGTGCATGTGCATTACTGCTTCTTCCAGCAAAAGTTCAAGTGAGTTAACACTCTTTAGCAATATTCTGTTCGCATACTGCTTAAGTTGTGTTTTTTCTTTTGGATTAAAATCTTTAGCCGAGTAGATCAAAACCGGAGTCATTGCCAGTTTCTTAAATTCATTGATCTGGGTAAGGAATTCCATTCCACCAATATCCGGAAGCATGTAATCTACGATAATACAATCGTATGAGTTTACTTTTAAGAGTTCCAATCCTTGTTGACCTGAAGAAGCGATCTCTAACTCTACCTGGTCTGGTGCAGCCATGATCTTCGCAATTTGTGAAGAATCAAGTTCATTGTCCTCAACTAGCAAGAGTTTCTTAGGCTTGCGGTTATTGTATTCAACAATATCATCAAACAAAACAGAAAGGGCTTCGTTCTTCAATGGCTTCAGATGGAAGCTTCTTGCACCACGTTGCATTGCCAGCAATCTGTTCTCTTCACCAGAAATCAGGTGAACAGGAATGTGACGAAGGTTCACATCATTCTTGAACAAGTCAAGGATTTTCCAACCACTGGCATCAGGAAGTTTAACATCCAATGTTATAGCGATAGGGTTGAACCTGTTGGTTAATTCAAACACTTCACCAAAGTGCGTTGCTACTACGATCTTCAATTGCATCTCATGGGCTTTCTCAACCATGATCTTAGCAAACCTTACATCATCTTCAACTACAAGTACTACTCTGTCACCTGTGTTGATCATGTTGCGGTCATCACCAACTTCATTGATGATTTCATTGATAGCATCCAGATCTCTTTCCGGTAATTTAACTGTTGGTACAGATTGGATTGAGGCTGAGTCGGCAGCATCTAACTTATATTCAGTAACGGTTAAACTGCTTGGTTTTTCTTTCTTAACAATGTTTGGATTGTAGTCAATTGGCAAATAGAGCGTAAACGTACTCCCTGTTCCTGGATCACTTTCCAATTCAATAGAACCACCTAACAAGTCTGCAAGACCTCTTGAGATGGATAATCCAAGACCGGTACCACCATACTTTCTTGAAGTAGAACCTTCAGCTTGCTGGAAGGCTTCGAAGATGATGTTTTGCTTGTCTTTAGAAATACCGATACCAGTGTCTTTGATCTCGAATCCCACAACCTTATCTGCTCTTTCAAGGCTTGAATATAATCCTCTCCAGTTTTTCTTAGCCTCATATATCCTCAGTTTCACTTCACCTTTTTCAGTGAACTTGAAGGCATTGGATAAGAGGTTTTTCAAGATTTGGTTCAGACGCTGGATATCTGTTTCCAGCGTGTCTGGTAAACCTTTGTCCATTTCAATGTTGAACTTAAGGTTCTTGTTCTCAGAAACGTGTTTGAAGGTAGTTTCAACAAACGATGTGATCTCGATGAAACGAACATTGATGAAGTCAGTAGAAATATATCCAGACTCGATCTTAGACAAGTCAAGGATATCATTGATTAGCTGGATCAGGTCATCACCACAGGAGTGAATTGTTTTCGCATACCTGATCTGCTTATCCGTCAAATTACCTTCATGGTTCTCATACAACTGTTGAGCAAGGATAAGGAGAGAATTCAACGGTGTACGCAACTCATGCGACATGTTTGCAAGGAACTCTGACTTATACTTAGAAGTAAGCTGTAGCTGTTCTGCTTTTTCTTCGAGTGAACGACGAGCTTCTTCCACCTCTTTGTTCTTCGCTTCCACTTCTTCTTTTTGCTTAACAAGAAGGTGAGCTTTATCCTGCAATTCTTCATTCGTTCTTCTCAACTCATCTGTTAGTGATTGAGACTGCTCCAGCAGTTCTTCTGTTCTTGAGTTGGTTTCGATCGTGTTCAATACGATACCAATTGATTCCGTCAACTGGCTTAAGAAGTCTAAGTGAGTATCAGAGAACTGTCCGAATGATGCCAGTTCAATTACCGCTTTAATATCAGTTTCAAACAACACCGGAAGTACGATAACTGAAACCGGTGCAGCCTCACCTAAGCCAGAGCCGATCTTAATATATTCTTTAGGAACGTTGGTTAATAGAATTCTTTCTTTTTCAACGGCACACTGTCCAACAAGTCCCTGACCTAAGGCAAACTCTCTGTTTGTTGCCTGCTCTTCACCATAAGCATAAGAAGAGAAGAGTTTCAGTTTCTTATTTTCCAGGTTCTCGTCCTGCTCAAGAATGTAGAACATACCTTGTTGAGCGTTTACAACCTGAGCAAGCTCTGAAAGGATACGTCTTGTTACCGTTGAGAGGTCTTTCTGACCTTGCAGCATCTGAGTGAACTTCGCAAGGTTAGATTTCAACCAGTCTTGTTCCTGGTTACGCAATGTTGTTTCTTTCAGGTTAGCAATCATCTGGTTGATGGTATCTTTCAATTCCTCCACCTCACCTTTTGCATCCACACGAATCATCTGTGTAAGATCACCTTTTGTTACAGCTGATGCCACTTCTGAGATGGCACGTACCTGAGTTGTAAGGTTTTCTGCCAGCTGGTTTACATTCTCGGTAAGGTTTTTCCAGATACCGGATGCACCAGGTACAGATGCCTGACCACCCAATCTTCCTTCAACACCCACCTCACGAGCCACAGTAGTTACCTGGTCTGCGAAGGTTGCAAGTGTATCGATCATCTCGTTGATCGTTTCGGTTAATTGAGCCACCTCACCACGAGATACGATCGAAAGTTTTTGTTTCAGATTACCTGTTGCAACCGCAGTTACAACTTTTGCGATACCCCGTACCTGGTTGGTAAGGTTAGACGCCATCATGTTTACTGAGTCAGTCAAATCTTTCCATGTACCAGCCACACCTTGTACTTCAGCCTGACCACCAAGCTTACCTTCAGTACCTACCTCTCTCGCCACACGAGTTACCTCGAAGGCGAAGGAGTTCAGCTGATCCACCATCGTGTTGATCGTATTCTTAAGGTCAAGGATCTCACCCTTAACGTCTATCGTTACTTTTTTACTCAAGTCACCGGAAGCCACCGCTTTCGTTACTTCGGCGATGTTACGTACCTGAGCTGTAAGGTTACCGGTCATCTGGTTTACTGAGTCAGTCAAATCCTTCCATGTTCCACCAACACCTGGTACGAATGCCTGACCACCAAGTTTACCATCTGTACCAACCTCACGAGCCACACGGGTTACCTCAGAAGCGAAGGCACGAAGCTGATCCACCATCGTGTTCAGTGTTTCCTTCAACTGCAAGATCTCACCACGTACGTCCACCGTAATTTTCTTACTCATGTCACCATTTGCCACGGCAATCGCAACTTCAGCGATGTTACGAACCTGACCGGTAAGGTTAGATGCCATCTGGTTAACAGAGTCAGTCAAATCCTTCCATGTACCGGCAACACCTGGTACGTGAGCCTGACCACCAAGCTTTCCTTCCGTACCAACCTCTCGAGCCACACGAGTTACCTCAGAAGCGAAGGCACGAAGCTGATCCACCATCGTATTGATCGTATTCTTTAACTCGAGGATCTCACCTTTTACATCCACCTCAATCTTACGGCTCAAGTCACCATTTGCCACAGCTGTTGTTACCTCAGCGATGTTACGAACCTGACCGGTAAGGTTGGATGCCATTTTATTTACAGAGTCAGTCAAATCTTTCCAAAGACCTTCCACACCTGGTACATCTGCCTGACCACCGAGTTTACCTTCTGAACCCACCTCTCGAGCCACACGGAATACCTCAGAACCGAAGGCATTCAACTGATCCACCATCGTGTTGATCGTATTTTTCAACTCCAGGATCTCACCTCGAACGTCCACCGTAATCTTTCTTGAAAGATCACCTTTTGCTACCGCTGTTGTTACATTAGCGATATTACGTACCTGGGCTGTAAGGTTCGATGCCATTTTATTTACTGAGTCAGTCAAATCTTTCCAAAGACCTTCCACACCCGGTACATCAGCTTGTCCTCCTAATCGTCCTTCCGAACCTACTTCACGAGCAACACGAGTTACCTCTGAACCAAATGAATTCAACTGGTCAACCATCGTATTGATGGTATTTTTT
>JANPIB010000232.1:0-12802 GCA_031424775.1 Chitinophagales bacterium
AAAGTTCTCCAATTCGTCGGTAACGAGGGCAAGAAAGAGATAGAGGCTACTTATGGAAAAATTTCTACCACCTCTACCGGAACAATACTTAGAAAGGTGGTGGAGCTACAGCAACAAGGTGCAGATATTTTCTTTGGTGAAAAGAGCTTTGAAGTAGAAGACCTGATGCGAATTAGTAACGATGGAAGAGGAATGATCAATATTCTTCGGGTGACGGATATGCAGGATCGTCCGAAGCTATTCTCTACGTTTATGTTGCAGCTTTTAGCTGAGCTATATGCGTTTTCACCTGAAGAAGGTGACATGGATAAACCAAAGCTCATCATGTTCATTGATGAAGCTCACCTGCTTTTTGAAGAAGCTACAGATGCACTTCTTGATCAAATGGAAACGGTGATCAAACTCATCCGATCAAAAGGCATAGGTATTTTCTTCTGTACACAAAATCCGCAGGATATTCCGGCTTCTATTCTTAGTCAACTCGGATTAAAGATTCAGCATGCCTTAAGGGCTTTCACAGCTGCAGATCGTAAAACCATTAAACAAGCTGCTGAGAACTTTCCAGAGACTGAGTTTTACAAAACCTCAGAGCTCCTTACCCAAATGGGTATTGGAGAGGCTTTCGTAACGCTATTGAACGAAAAAGGAATTCCCACACCTTTGGTTCATACGATGTTGGCACCTCCAAAAAGCAGGATGGATATTTTATCAGATGCTGAAATTCAGCAGTTAGTCAGCCAAAGTAAGTTGATGCCGAAGTATAGCCAAACTGTTGACAGTCAGAGTGCATACGAAATTCTTAACCAGAAACTCGAAGTTGCGTCTCAAACTCAGGAAGCAGAAACTTCTGCCGAAGAAGCCTCAGAAAGCAGGAAAAATCAATCAATAGAAAAAAGCTTTTTTGATAATCCTGTGGTGAAACAAGTTGGAAGAACTGCGGCATCAGTAATAACTCGTAGTCTTTTGGGGGCTTTAGGACTTGGTGGAACAACCAGGAGACGTAAAAGCAGTCTTTGGTAGTACATCACATAATAAAACACGATTTACTTTGATTAATGGGAAATAGTTTGGATTTAATTTCCCTTTTAAGTGTAAAGCCCTTACTTTTGCCTCCCGTTTAAAATTTCTAATCATGGACGCAGCAGTTCAATTCGTACAAGAGCAGCTTACAGCTAAAAAAGAAGTTCCGGCTTTTAAAGCAGGTGACAATATTACTGTTAACTATAAGATCGTGGAAGGAGGCAAGGAACGTATCCAGAGCTTCCGTGGAGATGTGATCAAAAAACAAGGAAAAGGCACAACAGCAACTTTCACTGTTCGTAAGATCTCTGATGGTATCGGTGTTGAAAGATTGTTCCCTATCTTCTCTCCAAACATTGATTCAATTTTGTTGAATAAAGTAGGTAAAGTACGTCGTGCTAAACTATTCTACCTGAGAGAAAGAAGTGGCAAGAGTGCAAGAATCAAAGAAAAAAGAGTTTAATCTCAATACTTTAGTTGAAAGCGGAGGTTCCTACTTCCGCTTTTTTATTGTCATTTAAGAAACTATTAAAGGTAAGGGTGGTCAATTACCCTAACTTTGATAATTCTAAATCAATTCTATGGGCAGTTTAGGCTTTCAAGAGATATTACTGATCGTTTTAGCGATCCTTGTTCTTTTTGGTGGTAGAAAAATTCCTGAATTCATGAGAGGTTTAGGTAAAGGCATCCGGGAATTTAACGATGCTAAGAATAATGTGAGGAAAGAATTGGAAGAAGGCGTAAATGAGAAAGATAAACCTGCTCCGGCAGCAGCAGCCTCTTCAGCTCCAGCTTCTACTGTTTCCACGACCACAACAACAAATAATTAATCCCTTCTAACTAGCCTTTGTTTCGTTTTACTACAATCAAAGACTATCATATTGCTTTGCTGAAAGGCACCACTACCTGTGTGGATGCTGTTCTTTATTTTATACAAACTATTAGAGATCAGCAACATCTAAATGCCTTCCTGGAGGTTTTTGAAGAAGAAGCCTTAGCCAAAGCAGCAAAATTAGACAACCAGCGAAATGGATCAATCCAAGGCAAAATGCATGGAGTTGTGGTTGCCTTGAAAGATGTGATCTGCTATAAAGGACATAAACTATCGGCTTCTTCAAAGATCCTGGAGAATTTTACTTCAATTTATAATGCAACAGTAGTTGAGAAGCTACTTGCAGAAGGAGCGATCATCATCGGTAGAAATAACTGTGATGAATTTGCGATGGGTAGCAGCAACGAAAATTCTGCTTACGGAACTGTAAAGAATGCTGCAGATGAAACCAAAGTTCCCGGAGGGTCTTCAGGAGGTTCTGCAGTAGCTGTACAAGCTAATATGTGTATGGTGAGCCTTGGAAGTGATACCGGAGGCTCTGTTCGTCAACCAGCAGATTTCTGTGGTGTTGTTGGATTAAAACCTACCTACGGCAGAATTTCACGCTATGGACTCATCGCTTATGCATCTTCTTTTGACCAGATCGGCATTTTTGGAAACACAGTTGAAGATGTGGCACAAACACTTGAAGTTATTGCCGGTGAAGATGAATACGACAGTACAGTTTCTTCAGGTCCTGTACCTGCATATAGCGAAATGTTAAAGCCTGAAGAGAAGAAATATCGATTTGGTTATTTCCGCCAAGCGTTCGAAAATTCCTCACTTGATGTAGAAATTCGCACCCAGATTGAGGTGTTTATGAAGACTTTAACTGAAAATGGACATTCTGTTGAAGTGGTTGATTTTGAACTTCTTGACTACATCGTTCCCGTTTACTATGTCTTAACAACTGCAGAGGCAAGCAGCAACCTTTCGAGGTATGATGGAGTGCGTTTTGGGTACCGAAATAAGGCTTCTTCCGCCGATCTGTCAGACATGTACACCACCACTCGAAGTGAAGGTTTTGGGAAGGAAGTGAAGCGACGAATCATGCTAGGAAACTTCGTTCTAAGTGCCGGTTATTTTGATGCTTACTTTACTAAAGCTCAGCAAGTAAGGCACCTGCTCGTTCAACAGACGGATCAGCTCTTTAAACAGTACGATTTTATCATCTTACCTACCTCTCCATCTACTGCTTTTTCGTTCGAATCATATAAAGATCCAGTTGAAATGTTCCTGGCTGACATATATACAGTTTATGCAAATCTTGTAGGCATTCCGGCCATTTCACTGCCGGTGTTCCGCCACCAAAATAGTATGCCATTTAGCCTTCAGCTGCTTGCTTCCAGAGGTAGCGAGGTATCTTTGCTCTGCGTTTCACAAAACATACTGCACCAAAAGAGAAGGTAGAAAGTATTACGAGCGAATAACACAAAGAACAACAGAAGATCCTATTGCTGCTGGAATCCCTAATTGTTTCACTAAAAACGACGTATGACAATTCAATTATTTGGTGCCAACATGAAAAATCCTGTGACCTATGCAAAAGCTGTAGCTGCCTGGTTTATATTCATAGCAATCAGTTTTTCAATGATGTCTTTTAAGGAAAGTGAAAAATCGGCTAAAAACGATAATCCCGTTCCTGCTAAGGCTCAGTTCAAGACACTCATCAACACAGAATCAACATCGGAAGCAACAGTAACTTCAGTATCAATGATGGAGGTTTACCCTGAGGCTGCTTCTTTTATTGAGAAGTATGTAGCTAAAGAAGGTAAATACTACGAGAATATGAGAGAAAAGGCTCAGCCTTTCTTTGATGCTTACGATAAAATATTATCATCTTACGGTGTTCCGGTAGAGCTTAAATACCTGAGCGTTATCGAAAGTAATCTGAACAAAAATGCAGTATCTGCAGTTGGTGCCGCTGGTTTGTGGCAATTTATGCCAGCTGATGGAAGAAGCTTTGGTTTGAAGATAAATGGTAAAGTAGATGAAAGAAGAGACTTGGTAAAAAGTACACATGCCGCTGCTAAATACCTGAAGCAGATGTACCAGCGTTTTGGTGACTGGTTACTGGTTGTAGCATCTTACAACTGTGGACCTAACAAAGTTGCAAGGATCCTTTCTGAGAAAGACGGTAAGACCTTTTGGGATATCCAGGCATATCTTCCGCTAGAAACAAGAAATCACGTGAAGAAATACCTGAGCATGCAATACATATTTGAAGGAGATCAGATCAATGTTACTGATCAGGTAAACGAAACAATAGAGAGTTAATTAAGATATTACTACGCTTGCTATGAAAGGGTGCTGAAGTTCAGCACCTTTTTTATTGCCTCAGCTTTTAGCAAGCATTCTTCGTATTCCTTTTCAGGATCGCTGCTAAAAGTTATTCCTCCACCTACCTGATAAGAAAGATATTGTTTAGAAGCATTGTACATGATACTTCTGATAACAACGTTGAAGTCAAAATTCCCTGCCGGTGTGATGTAGCCGATGGAACCTGAATAAATGCCTCTCTTCGTTTTCTCATATTGCTCAATCAGCTGCATTACCCGAATTTTCGGAGCACCTGTCATTGACCCCATCGGAAAAGTTGCTTTGAGCACATCTACAAAGTCATTCTGAGGGTTTACATCTCCCACAACAGTAGAAATCATCTGGTGAACCTGTGGGAAACTGTAAATGCCGTAAAGTTCTTCCACATGAACAGAACCTTCTTTGCAAATCTTACTCAAGTCATTTCGTACCAAATCAACGACCATCACATTTTCACTTTGATCTTTTTGACTGATTTTAAGTTGCTGCTTAAAATCTTCATCGGCAATAGAATCAATCAAATTTCTCTTGGTGGTGCCTTTGATTGGTTGTGAGATGATCTTATTACCTAATTTTTTAAGAAACCGCTCCGGACTTGCACAAAGCAAAAACTTATCATTCAGTTTATAAAATCCGGCAAATGGTGTTGAAGAAAGTGCGACAAGCTGCTGGTAAGTACTTACTGGATCAATCACAGCATTCTCGGCAAAGAATTCCTGGCAGAAATTGATCTCATAACAGTCACCTCTTAGAATGTGTTGGCGAAGTTTTTCAATGATGCCTAGGTATTCTGATCGCTGAATTTTTTCTTGAATGATAAGCTGTGTCTCATGTGAGGGCTGCAACTCAATTGCCGATATTTCTTCGAATACCTTAACCGGATTGCCTTTGGCTGATAATACTTCCACACCTTCACCTTTTTTTCTTATGATGATTGCAGGCTGAAAAAAATAAGTATCTGGAAATTGAACATGATCAGGATGATTTGAATTCAACTGTTCGATCTGGTTTTTCAGATCATAATTGAGATTTCCGAAAACCCAATCTTTTTTGGAGTTCAACCAATGCTTAAGATCGTCAAGAGAATTTTCTTTTGCGAGAAATTCATCAACCACATCAACAGCCAATATCCATTCTTCAGTTGAGTATTGATTTTTGTAACCACAGCTATCCAGAAAAAGAAAAATGTTAAACCGGTTTGCCCAGTTCAACATTTTTTGTTTGAAAAGTTCTATATCCTTTACCTGGAATGTTTCAGCTGTTCTTTTCACAGGCATTAATAATCATCATCGTCATCGCTAAATTCATCAGCATCATTAAAGAGATCAAACTCTTTCATATCATCATCCACCTTAAAATCATCTTCTTCCTCAGCACCTTTTTTGCCACCGGCTTTTTTAGTACTTTTTGGCACATCGAATTCATCAAAGTCAGGATCCCAACTATCCTCGTCTCCTGCTGGCTTTTCCCAATCATCAGCTGCTTCGTCTACATCTGCATCATCATCGTCTTCATCATCTGATTTCTTAGATGACGCTTTTGCACCTTTCTTAGCAGGCTTCATATCTGTGTCATCATCTTCGAGATCATCATCCTCCTCATCTTCCATTTGCTTTTTAGACTTTGATGATGCCTTCTTTGGTTCCTCATCTGATGGGAAACTCTTTTCGCTTTCTGCTTTGTTAGTCTTGCTTGATTTTGCCATATCCAACGATATTGTCAACGTAAAAATTCAACGAGATTTTTATCCAACCAAAAAAATCTTTGGGCTCTCCAAAGTAGGACTTCCTAAACCTTCACAATCTGATCTCTTCCCGGTCCGTTTGATACATACGTAACCGGAGCCTCAACATATTCATTAATGAATTTAATATAATCTTTCATCACTCCAGGTAAGTCCTCACTTTCTTTGATCTTGGTTGTGTTAGTTTTCCATCCTGGGAACGACTGTAGCTTAGGATCAATGGTCATTTTATTCATCTGGTAAGGCACTTCATCTATCTCATTACCATTAGTCTGGTAAGCCGTACATACATTCAGTTCCTCAAAATTATCCAGCACATCAGCTTTGGTCATCACAATCTGTGTAGTTCCATTGATCATACATGCAAACCGAAGTGCAACAAGATCTAACCAACCACATCTTCTCGGACGACCAGTTGTAGCACCAAACTCACTTCCCAGCTTTCTCAATTCTTCACCGGTATTATCATTTAATTCTGTTGGGAAAGGTCCACTACCAACTCTTGTGCAATAAGCCTTGGTAACTCCGATCACTTCATTGATCTTCTTAGGCGACACACCTAAACCTGTACAAACACCTGCCGAGATCGTGTTGGAAGATGTAACAAAAGGAAATGTTCCAAAGTCAATATCCAACATACTACCCTGAGCCCCTTCTGCCATTACTCTTTTGCCCTTGCTGATCTGGTTGTTAATAAAGTACTCACCATTAACTATGTTCAGACTTTTCAAAAATTCTACAGCTTCGAAAAACTCTTCTTCCCAAACAGAAATATCTTCATCGAAGTGAAAGTTATCCATCAATTTCTGATGCTTCAATCGGAGTTTGATATAATTCGATATGAAACTCTTGTCCAACAAATCCCCTGCTCGGATTGCATTTCTGCCGGTCTTATCCATATAAGCCGGACCGATGCCTTTCAGCGTTGAGCCAATCTTGCTTTCGCCTTTTTGCGATTCAGAAGCTTTATCCAAAGCCCTGTGTGTTGGAACGATGATGTTTGTTCGCTCCGAAATAAAAAGATTCTTCTTTACGTCAATTCCAAAAGCTGCAACAATATCACATTCTCTTTTCAACGTTACCGGATCAAGCACAACACCATTACCGATTAGGTTAACCGTGTGCTGATGAAATATTCCTGAAGGAATCTGGTGAAGTACTACTTTTTTATCATCTACATACAAAGTGTGACCAGCGTTTGGTCCACCCTGGAAACGAGCAATGATGTCGTAATTGGGAGCGAAATAATCTACGATCTTTCCTTTACCCTCATCACCCCATTGCAAACCAAGAATAACGTCAACCATATAACATATTTGAACTGGGCAAATGTACTAGTTGGCAAACAAGCAAAAGGAAAAAGGGAATATTAATTTCTGGATGAGTGGGGATAATTGTTGAGCCAGCTGTTGTTACTTCCTGGCATCGTTAGTTGCGTCGCTCTCTTCAACTTCTCCAGCTTTGTGGAGCAATAAATCGTTTAAATTTGAAGAAACATTCAAAAATGGCTATCAGTGCAATTGATAAGGAAATAGCTGGATACCTTCAAAAGCTTAGTGTCGCTCAAAAGAAAGCCGTTCTTACTGTAGTTAAAACCTTTGCCGAAGAAGATACCAACTTTTACAATATCGTAAATGAGCGTTTTGCGGATTATGAAAGTGGAAAGTTGAAGGCTCTCACGCTTGCTGAGTTGGAAACCAAAACACGGAAAGCCTACAAGACAAAGAAAATCAAATGATCTTCAATATCCAAGTTCATCCTGATGTACAAAAAGATTATGAGGAGGCTTATTCGTAGTATGAAGATCAATCAGAAGGTTTAGGAGAGAACTTCCTGGCTGCAGTTAGAAAGAAATTAGAAGCTATTGCTGCAAGTCCGGAAAATTATAGTGCAAAATCAAGAAAGAATTACAGAGAAGCCAAAATAAGGGGCTTTCCTTTTGTTATTGTTTATAATTGCTACCTAGATAAGAATGTAGTATTCGTCAGTTCAGTCCACCACATGAAGAAACATCCGAAGAAGAAGTTTAGAAAGTAACTGCCCATTTATTTTATTCAGTACAAGAGTGCGACGCAACGGAAGATAAATAGCAGTATCTCAGCTGGGTTAATACTATTTATCTTCTTCCATTTCGAAACGATCAACAGAATGAATTCCATTCAACGCCTTCAATCTTGCTACTAATTGGTGTAGCTGCTCCTTATCGTGTACGAATATTTTGATCAACCCTTCAAACACACCTTCCTTACTTTCAATGGAGAGTCCGGCAATATTCAGCCGTAGTTCACCGCTGATAATGTTGGTGATCTTATTAATTACCCCAACATCATCCAGACCAATGATCTTAAGACCCGTAAGGAAAGAAATCTCTTTATTCTTAGCCCATTTCGTTTTCACAACCCGATGACTATAATTCGCAAGCAACCTTGCAGCATTAGGACAAGTTGTTCTATGAATCATTAATCCTTTGCCGGTTGTAACAAAGCCAAAAACGTCATCACCTGGTATTGGGCTACAGCACTTGGCAAGATGGTATTCTATTCTGTCACTGCTCTCACCAAAAATGATTAGCTCAGATTCCTTCTTGCTGTAATTCTTTGGCTGGTCAATCTCCGGAATTTCAATTGGCTTAACTGGTTTCGGCGGCTCTAATTTGTCGCCGAGTACCTGGAATTCTTTCAGCTCTTTAAGATCAACCACCTTTGTAGCAATGCGAAAGAATAACTCAAGTTGAGAAGTGAGCTTATAAAAGTGTTCCAGTACCTCCAGGTTATGCTGAGAGTAAGCAGCACCCATACCTTCCAGCTTTTTCTGGAGGATGTATTTACCATCTTCTGCTACTTTCCGTTTTTCCTCACGAAGTGCATCTTTGATCTTACTCTTAGCTTTAGCAGTAACTACCGTATTCAGCCAATCTTCACTAGGCTTTTGCTTGTTGCTGGTAATAATTTCTACCTGATCACCACTTCTAAGTTTATAACCGATCGAAACCAGTTTATGATGCACTTTAGCTCCAATACATTTAGAACCCACAGCTGAGTGAATGGAAAAAGCGAAATCCAAAGCTGTACTTCCAACAGGTAACATTTTCACATCACCTTTTGGCGTGTACACATAGATCTCTTCGGCTAGAAAAGATGTTTTGAAGTCTTGCAGAAAATCTACACTATCAGTATCGTTATGACTGAGCACTTCCCTTATCTGTCCGAACCATTTATCAAATCTATCTTCATCACCACCTCCTTCTTTGTATTTGTAGTGAGCTGCCAGACCTTTCTCAGCAATCTCATTCATTCGTTTAGAACGAATCTGAACTTCAACCCATTTACCCTGTGCACCCATCACGGTTGTATGCAAAGCCTCGTAACCGTTACTTTTGGGATTACTCAGCCAATCTCGCAAACGTTCAGGAGAAGGTATGTACTGATCAGTGATCATGGAATAGACCTTCCAGCAGTCTTCTTTTTCCTTTTCCTGGGCTGAGTTAAGAATTACACGAATTGCAAACAGATCGTACACTTCTTCAAAAGCAACACCTTTCTTCCTAATCTTATTCCAGATGGAGTGAATACTTTTTGGTCGTCCGTAGATCTCGAAATCTAATTCTTGAGCAACGAGTTTATCTTTTATTGGACGGATGAATTCGTTTATATACCTGGATCGTTCCCTTTTCGTTTCAGCAAGCTTCCTTGCAATTTCCTTGTACTGCTCAGGCTCCATGTACTTCATCGAGAGATCTTCCATCTCTGTTTTGATGTTGTACAAACCCATTCTATGAGCTAGTGGGGCATAGACCCAAACTGTTTCGCTGGCAATCTTCAGCTGCTTTTCACGCTTCATATAATCCAGCGTACGCATGTTGTGCAAACGATCGGCAAGTTTTATAAGTATCACTCTCGGATCATCCGTTAGCGTTAGTAATATCTTTCTGAAATTCTCTGCCTGCTGACTTGAGTTGGCATCAAGAACATTTGATATTTTGGTTAGTCCATCAACGATCTTGGCAATCTCATTTCCAAATTCTCGTTGCACATCTTCCAAAGTAATATCTGTGTCTTCAACAGTATCATGCAGTAAGCAGCAGATCGTACTTCTTACACCCAACCCGATCTCATTAATACAAATCTCAGCAACAGCAATGGGATGAAAGATGTATGGCTCACCGCTTTTTCGCCGCATGCTCTGGTGAGCTTCGGCTGCCATTTCAAAAGCCTGGCGAACCAGTTCTTTATCACCTTTCTTTAACTTAGGACGTAAACTTCTGAGCAGTGAACGGTATTGACGCAGGATCTCTTTCCTTTCCTGTTCTTCAGTAAGATTGTACTTTGGTAACGGTATATCTATCACATTTTCTTGCTCTGCCATAACGCTACGAATATAACAAACGACAGCCTTAAACCATTTGTAAAAAAAGCAAACTGTTAAGATTTCACCAGAGGCAATCTGCTTAGATTTGCTGCCCATGTCTAAAGCTGAAAAGAAGAAGGTTTTCGATATCACGGTGCTGAGAAGGGTTTTTCATTTTGTTAGACCTTATCGCAAAGCATTTTATTTCAGCCTGCTTATGGCAATACTGATGGCGGCTTTTGCACCGATCAGACCATTCCTGATTCAGCTAACGGTTGATAGTGCTTTGATGAACAGGATCCACTCTCCTGCCTGGCTGAATGTTTTTCTTTTTGATGCTGAAAAAGGTGGTGTTGGTGATTTCATCATAGCTGTGAGCATTTTCCAGGTGATATTTTTGTTTATTGAAACGGCTGTAAGGTTTGGGTTCTCATTTCTTGCTTCTTGGCTTGGACAAAACGTGGTGAAGGATATGAGAACTGCCGTTTACGAAAAGGTGCTTGGATTAAATCTTCGCCAGTTCGACAGAACTCCGATTGGTACACTCACAACGAGAACTATCTCCGACATAGAATCAGTAAATGATATTTTTGCTGAAGGGTTGATACCGATACTTGCAGACTTGCTAACGATCATCGTTATTCTCTGCACCATGTTCTTCATGGATTGGCAATTGACACTGATCTCGCTAATTCCTTTTCCTTTCCTGCTGATCGCTACCTACTATTTCAAAGAAAGTGTAAACAAGAGTTTTACTAAAGTGAGGGATGCTGTTGCAAAGCTGAATGCCTTTGTTCAGGAACATTTAACCGGAATGCCGGTTGTACAAGCTTTTGCTGCTGAGGATAGAGAGTTAGATAAATTCAAAAAGATCAACAGAGAACACCGAAACGCTAACATCAAAGCCATTTTTGCTTACTCAGTTTTCTTTCCAATTGTTGAGATCATCCTGGCTGTAAGTACAGGCTTAGCCGTTTGGTGGTTAGCTGGTCAGGTTACAGGAAATCCGATGGACAGAGACATGGCAGGAAAGCTTACCGCATTTATCATGTTTCTGAATTTGCTGTTTAGACCGCTTAGGATCATTGCCGATAAATTCAACGTGTTGCAAATGGGTGTGATCGCTGCTGAGCGAATTTTTAAGGTGATGGATAATGAGGATGTAACTAAAAATGACGGTACACTCAAGCCTCAACAGGTTAAAGGCGAGATCGAATTCAAAGACGTTTGGTTTGCGTATGAAGCAGAAAACTATGTGCTTAAAAATATCAACTTTTCTGCAAAGGCTGGAGAAACCATTGCCTTGGTTGGACATACAGGAAGTGGTAAGACTTCGATCATTAGTTTATTGAACAGATTATACCACATTCAAAAAGGCGAGATCAAAGTTGATGGAACGAACATAGACAACTACCAACTTGATGAACTTAGACAGCATATTGGTGTTGTATTGCAGGATGTGTTTCTTTTCTCAGGTTCGATATTAGACAACATAACACTACGTAATCCGGCAATTACTTACCAGCAAGTAGAAGATGCTGCAAAACTTATCGGCATACATGATTTTATTATGCAGTTTCCTGGTGGATATCATTACAACGTGATGGAAAGAGGCAACACATTAAGTTTAGGTCAAAGACAGCTGATCTCTTTTATCAGGGCTTTGATCTATGATCCTTCTATTTTGATATTAGATGAAGCCACATCTTCCATAGACACCGAGAGTGAGTTGCTGATACAGAAAACAATTGATACATTGATCGCCGGCAGAACTTCTATTGTTATTGCCCACAGGCTCTCCACCATTCGCAAAGCCAGCAAGATCATTGTGCTGGATAAAGGCGAGATCAAAGAAATGGGAACGCATGCAGAATTAATATCACTTGGTGGATTTTACAGCAAGTTGCACCAGATGCAGTTTGAGAAGAAGATGGGGGTTGAGGTTTAGCTAAAGCCGAATAAAACCTGAGATATACCTGGAACTAACCTGAGACATACCTGAGACATCTTAATAATAGCTATCAGTTATTACAAGGGATAGTTTGTCAGACACTTCAAAAGTGTCAGACAACTTGTGTGAAGGTATTGCAGCTACGCAGCTTTGAATCTCAATAATTTCCATGCTACTTATATTTCGCAGTTCTGCTGCTATCAAGCTCCATAGGAGCGACATGTTAATAGCAAAATGATTTTTGAGTAACGAGCCTCGTAGAGGCGAAAGCTTTAAATTACAGTTAATGATAACTACCAATCATGTAGCACAACAAATTTTGGATTACCTAGACCATAGGCTTAGTCTTGACGAATTAGTGGATTGGGCAGAAACCGTTTTGACCGAAGGGAATTATGACACAAGTTCGAAACAAAACTGAAATGTATTAGCCCATATAGGTGTTGCAGATGTAAAAGAGTTTGGGTTAACCTGGGAACAATGTGAAGGGTTAATGCTGCAATTGGGATATAAACTTTCTGTACAGGCTGAACAAGTTGCTTAGTTTGGT
>JANPIB010000233.1:0-19751 GCA_031424775.1 Chitinophagales bacterium
AGTTGATTATGGAGTTGTGAGAAACCTACCCAAGTATGAAGTAACGCACAACAATCTTCAACAAGGAAGTAATAACGAATCACGATTGATCATTTACCAGGGAGCTGTAAATGAAGGTAGAAGCTTTGAGACCATCATCCCTGCTATGCAGCTAGTGAATGGCAAATTATTGATCTGTGGTGATGGAAACTTTTTTGAGCAAACGAAACAATTGGTGAAGCAGTACGGTGTTGATGAAAAAGTTGAAATGACAGGTTATATTGCTCCGGATGAATTAAAGCAGATCACTCCAACAGCTAAAGTAGCTTTGATGATATTTGAATCAACAGGTATAAACCAGTACAATTCTTTATCTAACCGATTTTTTGATTACATCATGGCTGGTGTACCACAGGTTTGTGTAAATTATCCTGAATACAAAGCCATCAATGATCAATATCATATTGCTTTGATGATCGATGATACTAAAGCCGAAACAATCGCTACCGCTTTGAATGCAATTTTATCTGATGATGTGTTGCACCAACAGTTACAACAAAATTGCATTAAAGCAAGACAAGAACTAAATTGGGGTAGCGAGGAAAAAGGACTCATCGCTTTTTATCAAAAGCTGCTCACTGAGCCGAACGTACAAGTGAGTGACACAACCGACGATGCTATAAAAAACTAGTGCCGGAAAAAAACTTACATATCATTTCTCTTACAGTACCCTACCCTGTGGACTATGGTGGAGTGTTTGATCTATTCTATAAACTTCCGGCTCTGCAACAACAAGGTGTAAAGATCCACCTGCACTGTTTTGATTATGGCAGAGGAGAACAACCGGAACTAAAGAAATATTGCGAATCTGTTTATTACTACCAACGTCAAAAGCAACAGCTTGTAAGTTCACTTCCTTACATTGTTGCCAGCAGAAAAAATGAAGAACTGTTTACAAACCTGCTGAAAGATGAGCAGCCGATCTTAATGGAAGGAATTCATTGCACTTACTTATTGAATGATCCAAGATTTACAGGCAGGAACTGCTTTGTTCGATTGCACAATGTGGAATCCGAGTACTATCATGACCTTTCACTTGTGACACATTCTTTTTTAAAGAAGGTTTACTTAAAACGTGAAAGCAAGCTGCTTTATAAATATGAAGCCGGCATTGCTAATAAAGCCAGCTTCCTAAGCGTAACAGAAAAAGATGCTGTTACCTACCGGGAAAAATTCCACTGCAATAACATTCGGCATATACCGTTATTTCTGCCAAATTGGAAAGTGAATGCTTCTGAAGGTGTAGGAAGCTACTGTTTGTACCAGGGAGATCTGAGTGTAGCTGCTAACAGCATAATGGCTGAGTGGCTGATAAAGAATGTTTTCTCAAATTCGGATATCACTTTAAAAATTGCTGGGAAAAAACCCGGTGCTCATCTTCAGAAGTTTGTTCGTCGTTATGAGAACATTAACCTGATGGCGGATCCTGATGAAAAGCTAATGCAGGAATTGATCAGCAATGCTCATATCAATATCATTCCATCTTCTTCAAGCACCGGAATAAAACTTAAACTGCTGAATGCTTTATTCAATGGCAGGCATTGCCTGGTAAATGATGCAACAGTTGTAGGAACGGGATTCGAACATCTTTGTCATGTGGTAAACACCGCTGAGCACATGAAAGATCTTGTTGCTCAATTATATCATCAACCGTTCAGAGCAGATGAATTGCAAGAAAGGAAATCTATATTAGAACCGCACTTCAATAACGAAAGAAATTCTGCTGAACTGATTAAAATGATCTGGGGCTAACGTTGAAGAATTGCTTCTACCGGAGTATCAAATAATTTTCCTCTTTCTGTAGTCAACATTCTGGAAGGATATTTATTGATCACGATAAAATCATGTGTTGCCATGATAACTGCTGTTCCGAAGTCTCTGGCGATATGAATTAGCAGCTGCATGATCTCATCACTCGTTTCAGGATCCAGATTACCAGTTGGCTCATCTGCAAGTATCAACTTCGGAGAATTCAACAAAGCCCTGGCTATGTCAACCCTTTGTTGCTCTCCACCACTTAGTTCAAATGGATATTTAAAGCCTTTGCTTTTCAAGCCTACTTTATCCAACACATCGTTGATCTTGTCGTCAATGCCTTTTTTATCTTCCCACCCTGTTGCTTTTAAAACAAACTTCAGGTTCTCGTAAACATTTCTGTCAGTAAGTAATTGGAAATCCTGGAATACAACCCCAAGGTTTCTACGCAGAAACGGAACCTTCTTCCATGTCATATCTTTCAAATCAAAGCCAACCACTTTTCCTGAACCTTTCTTAAGTGGCAGTTCTCCGTACAACGTTTTCAGCAAGCTGCTTTTTCCTGTTCCAGTTTTACCGATCAGGTAAACGAACTCACCTTTGCTTACATCAAAACTTACATCCTCCAGAATAAGATTCTCGCCTTGATATATATTAGCGTTGCTTATTGATACAACTACTTCTGACATAGCCATGTTTTTGTGTTTTCAAAAATATCTAAAAATCATACACTACTTCACCAAAGCCACCTTTTAACAGTAATTGCTTATTGTTATGTGCTTCAGTTCTTCCAACTACCATTGCTTCTATATTGAATTTATTTGCAGCTGCTATCATTTTTTCAGCCGCTGATTCATTTGTAAAAATCTCTAACCGATGTCCCATGTTGAACACCTGGTACATCTCTCTAAAATCAGCACCTGAATTTTCTTGAATCAGCTGGAAGATCGGCGGCATTTCAAAAAGATTATCCTTAACTACTCTCATTGGCTGAGGTAAGTACTTCATGCACTTAGTTTGACCACCACCGCTGCAATGGATAACACCGTCAATATCCTCGAAATATTCTTCAAGCAAAACTTTCATCAGGGGAGCATACGTTCTTGTAGGTGATAACAAGAGTTTGCCGATAGAAAATTGTGAGGTGCCAATAGTTAATTCATCAGAAAACTTATTCTTGCCGATATACACTACCTGCTCTTTCAATGTTGGCTCAAAAGTTTCGGGATATTTCTTAGCATAAAATTTACCCAGCACATCATGTCTTGCACTTGTTAAACCATTACTTCCTAAACCGGAGTTGTACTCTTTCTCATAGCTAGCTTGTCCTGAGCTGGAAAATCCAACGATCACATTTCCTGGCTTTATCTTTTGATTGGTGATCAGTTTTTCCTTCTGCCATCTTGCAGTCATCGTTCCGTTCACAGCCATCGTTCTCACTACATCACCAACATCAGCCGTTTCGCCTCCGAGGTAATGAATGTTCACACCAAACTGCTTCAGCTCATCAAAAAATTCCTGCGTTCCATTGATCACTGCTTCGATTACTTCCCCCGGAATCAAAAGTTTGTTACGATCGATCGTTGATGAAAAAAGTAAGTTATTGTACACACCAACACAAAGCAGATCATCGAGGTTCATGGCTACAGCATCTTGTGCAATACCTTTCCAAACATTCACGTCACCTGTCTCTTTCCAAAACAAGTAAGCAAGGATACTTTTTGTTCCGGCACCATCAGCATGAGAAATGTTCACATAGGCATCATCACCACACAAAAAATCAGGATACATCTTGCAGAAAGCATGTTTGTATAAGCCCTGATCCAGCTTTGCAATTGCTTTGTGCACTTCCTCTTTTTGTGCAGAAACACCTCTTTGAGAATATAACGACATGATGATAATAGCTTTAGTTCTTCGTGGTGCCGTACATACGGCATTGTGTTCACTCACCTCTACTTTCAGGGTACTGTGCAACAGATGATTCTCGGCAAATGTAATCCTCCATTGTGGAAACTTGCTCCGCAAAAGTTCCCCTTTAAGGGATAGGGGTTTCTTATCTTTGTCCACCATGCAGGTACATCGGAATTTAGAGCAACTTCCAAGGTTTAAAAACGCTATACTAACAATCGGCACGTTCGATGGTGTGCATCTTGGTCACCAGAAGATCATCAGCCAGCTGAAAGAAGCTGCCAAAATCCAGGATGGAGACACCGTGATCGTTACTTTCCATCCTCACCCAAGAAAAATTGTTTCATCAGTTCCAGGAGATATTAAGTTGCTCACCACTTTAGAAGAACGAATTGAATTGCTCGAAAATGCAGGAGTTGATCATCTTGTGGTTGTTCCATTTGATAACAAATTCTCTAATCTAACTGCAGATGAGTTTATTACAGATTTTCTCTACAAGTCATTTCAACCTCATACACTCATTATCGGCTACGACCACCGTTTTGGGAAAGGCAGAAAAGGAGATTATCACCTTTTGGAGAATTACGGTGAAAAACTTGGGTTTAGGGTTAAGGAGATTAACGAAGAACTTTTGAATGAAGCCATCGTAAGTTCAACCAAGATCAGGAATGCCTTATTGCAGCATGATATCGCTTCAGCTAACGGATTTCTCGGCTACAACTACTTTTTTCAAGGTACTGTGGTTGAAGGAAACAAAATTGGCAGAACTATCGGCTATCCTACTGCAAACCTCCATATCGAAAGCGAAGAAAAATTAATACCTGGTGACGGTATTTATGCTTGCAAAGTAGAAATGGACAATGGTCAATCTTCAATGATCAAAACCGGAATGATGTACATTGGTAACAGACCAGTGATTGAAGGTAAACATCGGACCATCGAGGTAAACATCTTCGATTTTGATGAAGATATCTATGGCAAAACCCTTAAGGTGTACATCTATGATTACATTAGAGGTGATATTCCACTTAATGGCTTGGATGAATTGAAGAGCCAATTAGCACGAGACAAGTCAAGTGTACTAGAAATCCTTAGCTAAGCATACCTGCAATATTACCACAGCTTACCTGCAATAAGTTTTACCTGGATTCCTGCAAAAGATTGTAGTGAATTTATATTTCCAAATGCTTCAAATCCAACTCCTACAAAACGAGCAATAGCCCATTTTGCTTCTAATTTCAATACTCCCCCGATAACTGTTTTCTTCTCTCTATCAACCACATAATTAGAAGAGGTACTCCCATAAATATCAGTTGTTGGGGTTGTGTGAGTATAATTGAATTTTTCGCCGGAAACCACCGACAGCCCAGTTTGTAGAGATAACCACGATTTCTTTTCTTCTAAAATCGTTTTGCCAGCTATTAAACTATATATATTCCTTTCAACATCTGGAGGAGCACCATATGATGCTGGTATATTTATTCCCCAAAAGGAATAGGGAGCACTATAACTGGAGGTATAATTAGCAGGAAGGTGTTTATCTTTCATCGTCAGATTATATTTAGAAAAGTTGACAATAATCTTATTCTTGAAAGCAGCTTCGACCCCCCAACTACTACAGGAGCCTCCTTTGCCGGCAATTCCTGCCCCAAACTCTACATACAATTTTTTTAAAAACCCTGTTTGTTTTTGACAATACACTTTATTACTACAGATAAGCAATAAAATAGCAATAGCTATGTGCAAGTACCTAGGAGAAGTTGAATTAGCATTCATAAAAAAAGTGTTTAAATAGTTAATGAGATTCTAAGTCTTAAATCCTTATCGATGTAAAACTACTTTTCCATTAAGCCGATTGCTAATTGATTCCTGATGGCCGTTTTCTTAAGTGTAGTAAAATATCCTTGAATGAAATTGGTTCACCCAAAAGTTTGCAATTTGCAATTAGGGTGGGGTACTGAATTCTAAATGTGGTAGGTTTTGCAAAAGAACATTCCGGCATTTGCAGAAATTCCTAAAATATCCCCTCTGGGAAGTGAAGTACTTGAAATGAGAATAACATATAAGGAATAAAACCAAAAAGAGAACTAAAGCATTCTTTGTTTCATTGCTTCGTATAATATCATCCCACAGGCTACAGAAACATTTAGCGATTCAAATTGGCCAGCCATCGGTATTTTGAAATTACCATCGCAGATTTTCATCAGAGCAGGAACAACTCCCTTTTCTTCTCCACCCATAATAATTGCTGACGGTTCTTTGAAGTCAAGATCGAACAGCTTGGTTTTAGCTGTCATTTCGCTTGCATAAACTTTTATACCGTTCAGGTGAAGCTCATCAACAGCTTTCATTAGGCTATTCACCCTGCAAATATTAATCTGCTCTAAAGCTCCGGCACTTGACTTTACAGCATCTTCGTTTAAAGCTCCTACACCTTTATCTGGAATTATGATTGCCTGAACACCACAGCAAACAGCTGACCTGGCAATAGCTCCAATATTTCGCACATCTGTCACACCATCAAGAATCAGGAAGAGTGGTGTTTCACCTTTATTGATCACAAAGTCTATTACATCCTGCAGACTTTGGTAAGTGACAGCCGTTTTAAATGCTACTACACCCTGGTGGTGTATGTTGGTAATGCTATTCAGCTTTTCGTTGGGAACATATTGAACAGGAACATTCAGATCTTTCGCCAATTGCCTGATCTCATTCACCACCTCACCAGATGCGTTTTTGAATAGAAGTATCTTATCGATCTTCTGATCACTCTTCAATGCTTCGATCACAGGATTTCTGCCTGCAACAATGTTCTTCTTATTTTGGAAAGATGATGACTGCTTACCCTTGTACATACTGCAAAGAAACAAAAAGTCCCGCCGTTTGGCAGGACTTTACTTATTGAGATTATAAAACTTATCTAATTCCGAAAGCTTTCTTCACCTTAGGAACATAATCAAGTTTCTCCCAGGTAAACAATTCAACTTTCTTCTTGATTTGCTTACCATCAGGTGAAGTGAATATTTTTTCTACAACTTGTGGCTGACGACCCATGTGTCCGTAAGCTGCTGTTTCGCTGTAGATCGGAGTTCTCAGCTTCAGGCGCTGTTCGATGAAGTAAGGCTTCATGTCGAAGATGCTCTGAACCAGAGTACCAATTTCTCCATCAGTCATATCAACCTTAGCTGTTCCGTAAGTGTTCACGTTCACAGATGTTGGCTGAGCCACACCTATTGCATAAGAAACCTGAACCAGCACTTCATCACAAACTCCAGCTGCTACTAAGTTCTTAGCAATGTGGCGTGTTGCATAAGCTGCAGAACGGTCAACCTTACTTGGATCTTTTCCTGAGAATGCACCACCACCGTGTGCACCTTTACCACCGTAAGTATCTACGATGATCTTTCTTCCTGTTAAACCAGTATCACCATGTGGTCCACCGATAACGAACTTGCCGGTAGGGTTAATGTGGTACTTAATATTATTGTTGAACAGTTTAGAATATCTTTTGTACTTGGATTTCACTCTTGGAATAAGAATGTTCACCATATCGTCATATATCTTCTTACCCATCTTACTTTCAGTATCGAAATCATCATGCTGGGTAGAAACTACGATCGCATCAATACGAACGGGTTTGTTATTATCATCATACTCCAAAGTAACCTGGCTCTTAGCATCAGGACGGAGATATTTGATCTGCTTGTTCTCTCTTCTTAAAGCTGCAAGCTCAATCAAAAGCTTGTGGGCTAAGTCAAGAGCCAAAGGCATGTAATCTTCAGTTTCGTTTGTAGCGTAACCAAACATCATTCCCTGGTCACCTGCACCTTGTTCTTCTTTCTTAGCCTTGTCAACACCTTGATTAATGTCAGAAGATTGTTCGTGTATAGCACTTAAGATACCGCAAGAATTTGCTTCGAACATGTACTCACTTTTGGTGTAACCGATCTTACGGATAACACCTCTAGCAATTTCCTGAACATCTAAATAAGCTTTAGACTTTACTTCACCTGCAAGTACAACCTGACCGGTTGTTACCAACGTTTCGCAAGCCACTTTACTTTGTGGGTCGAAAGCAAGAAAGTTATCGATCAAAGCATCAGAGATCTGGTCAGCCACTTTATCAGGATGTCCTTCTGAAACACTCTCCGAAGTAAACAAATAAGGCATGGGGAATTACAATTTTAGAATTACGATTTATAATTATTGTTTTGGTCTTTATTTAGTCTGCTTTTGGTACTCTGCTCATCTTTTGTTGTGTCACTCACTTGTACGTTCTAAACTTTGCTGAACAAGGAACTAAAACCTAAAGAGTGCGACGCAAGAATGCTAAATAGTAGCAATACAGCTGACCTCAAAAAACTTTCAAGCCGCAAATATAGCCTGTGTAACCATATAAGAGACCTACTATTAACAGGTAAGCTAGATACGTGTATAAATTATGCGTATCCTCATTCTGTAAGGTGCATTGGGACCTACTTTCGACAAACTTCCACCACCTACTCTTACTCTTCCCAAAGCCAAAGGGTTTACCGTTCCGTTACCACCTAACGGTATCTGGCTGAAGAAACTCTCCGAAGCAAAAACATATTCCGCATAAGGAGCGAAAAGCGATAGATCGTAATTGCGATTCTTTTTGGTTGCTATACCCTGAACATAGTGGGTAATGTCGAAAGCATAGTTCACCACCTGTTTGCCATTGATGGTTCTATTGAAGGGATAACTACCAAAATCCTGGTAATTACTTACTCCGTTAAAGGAAAATTGAACGTCACCTCCAGGCAACATAAATCTTCTTAAAGAGTCGTTGCTATAAGCTGAAACAAACAGCAATGGTGGGCTAAACAGGTTATCAAGGTTTGAAGGATTGGTTGTGAGATCCGGAACCTGGACGATCTGTAATTCAGCTCTGTGAATGATCTTGTTTGATAAAGTATCTAATCCCGGGATCTTGATCTTCGTGAATGGAGCATCCGGACGAGTTTGCAGGTAAACCAAGCTGTCTTCACCAGGATGACTAGCAATAGTCGAAACAAAAGGTGGTGTAGGACCTGAAGGGTTCCTGATAATGTTATTTGTAAAACCAGATCTTGCACCAACTCTCCAATAAGCTACAGTTGTATCTCTTTTAGTAGCACCGGCAGCCAGGTAGCTATAATAAAAAGCCAGTTTCGTATTGGTGTCTGCAAGATTTACAACAAGTAAAGAATTAGAAGTTGAAATACTGGTATCAGGAACAATTCCGAAACCTGCAAACTTGGGAATGAAAGCTTTATTACTATCCAACATGAATGTATCTGTGAACAAACGATTTTGGATAGAAGCATCAGTAATTCTGATACGAATTTGATTTTTATTTACTGCTTCTTTGTTTGGTTTTAAAGAATCTACCAGCATTTTCTTTGGATCTACAGTAGTTGATCCTAAAACAGGACCTGTATAAGCATAACGGCGTTTTGTACTCTGGAGTGTATCGGACGCTAGCTTATTACTTTGGCTGATCTCGTAAACATTTAATTTCTGCTGGGTAGCAGAGTCACCCCAGACTCCTTTGTAGCCTAACACCAATACGATTGAATCCAGGATTCGGGTATTGTGGACACCATTAAAACGATAAGGGAAAAAGTCAGGCTTGTACTCTAGGTTCAGAATACCTGTTGTTTTACCAAACTGCGGATCATTACTTATTCTTCCCAGTACAAGGTTCTCACCTTTAATTGGGTAAGTTGAATCTCCATTGTACTGGTTGAAAGTTGAAACGTCCAACAGGGTTTCAAAGGTGTTCACATTATCTACAGGAGGAATTAATCCTGAGCCGATATCAGTGCTTTCGATTTTTGTACAAGAGGCTAAAATGCTAATAACTATGGTGAGAATGAGGGCCGAACGTAGATTCACAATGATCCTGTTTTAGTTTGGTTTTACTTGCTCGCAAGGTCGTTATAGAGTTCCAAATACTCTGTTAAATCAGAATCCACACCCTTAAATGGAACAACCTTCTTGCCTCTTACCTTCGCAAAATCGGTAGCAAGTTTCTTGTCTACATTCTCAGCTCCGAAGGTTATGGCATCAGCATAGTTAGCACCAATCCTGAACATAGCTTCATTTGTAGCATCTTTCGCCAACTCAAGGTCTTTCTCCTTAACGTTAGCATTGATCAATGCTTTCTTTACAAAATCAACTCCCAATTTTTCTTTGAAAGTGTTTTGACCAATCGTGTAAACGATCTTGCTATGCGAAAAAACAGGTTCTTTTTTATATGCAGTTTTGATATAAGCAGGAATAAGACCTGTCATCCAGCCACTGCAATGAATGATATCCGGAGGCCATCCAAACTTTCTAACAGTTTCTAAAGCTCCTTTACAGAAGAATATGGTTCTCAGGTCGTTATCATCATACCACTGCTCGGCTTCATCATGAAAAACAAACTTTCTTTTAAAGAAGTCCTCATTTTCAAGGAAATATACCTGTAAACGTGCATTAGGAAGAGAAGCTACCTTGATCTGCAGAGGATGATCTTCGTTATCAACAGAAACATTGATACCGCTTAAGCGAACAACTTCATGTAAACGGTGCCTTCTCTCATTGATCACTCCAAAACGCGGCATGATACAACGAACTTCCAAACCAGTATCGTTACTCTTGATAGCCAATTTGTTAACAACCTCCGCAAACTCCGTCATCTCCAGGTAAGGAGACATCTCATTGGCAATAAACAATATTCTTTTCTTTGACATTATACCTATTTAGTTGGGTATGCTTGCTTAAAATAGCTGGCAAAATTAAAGAAAATAGGCGGAACTGTTTTAAAAAACAAATCTTTGAAGCGGTAAACACCTGTAAATGATCATTTTTCGGGAAATCAGCGATCTTCAGAAGCATTTAGGTAGGCAAAAACAGGGCGGAAGAAGCATTGGTTTCGTGCCCACAATGGGAGCTTTGCACCAGGGACATCTATCACTTATTCAGAAATCCAAAGATTTAGCGGATCTAACGGTCTGTAGCATTTTCGTAAATCCCACCCAATTCAATAACCTAAAGGATTTTGAGAAATACCCCATCACAACTTCGGATGATATTCAGTGTCTTATAAAACAAGAAACAAACATTCTCTTTCTTCCTTCGGTTGATGAAATTTATCCAAAAGGCACAAACACAGATCAACATTACGGCTTAGGTTACCTGGAAACGATCCTTGAAGGATCTCACAGACCCGGACATTTCCAGGGAGTTTGCCAGGTGGTGCACAGATTGTTAGATATCGTTCAGCCGGATAAATTGTTCCTTGGTCAGAAAGATTACCAGCAATGTATGGTGCTGAAGAAGTTGGTCAAGTTGATCTCATCTCCTACCCAAATTGTGATTGGAAAAACTATTAGGGAAAAATCTGGTTTAGCGATGAGCAGCCGCAATCTTCGTTTATCGGATGATCAAAAAGAAAAAGCTACAGCGATATATAAGATATTATCAACTCTGAACACCCAGCTGAACTTCAAAACTGTTGGCGAACTAACATCAGAAGCTGAAACAATGCTACTGAAAAGCGGATTTAATAAAGTGGATTATGTGGCTATCGCCGATGCTGATACATTAAAGCTGTTATCTACTGATGAAACTCCTTCTTCCACAAAACCACTAGTTGCATTAATTGCTGCATTCATGGGTGAAGTAAGATTAATTGATAACACGTTATTGACTTAACACCAGCTAAATTTGCAGCCATGCAGATTGAGGTTTTATCGGCAAACAAATTATTAAACATTTGATGAAGAGAATTCTAACCATCGTAGTTAAGTATGTTTTCGCTTTCGGGCTTGCTATTTTCCTGCTGTGGTGGTCACTCTCAGATCTTACTGATCAAAAGATCGCAGAAATAAAAGAAGCGATCAAACATGCCAAATACTGGCTGCTGTTCCCTACGTTTTTCATGTTGCTACTTAGCCATGTATTCAGAGCATTACGTTGGAAGCAGTTGATCTCTCCAATGGGTTACAACCCTTCTGTGTTTCACCTCACTTGTGGTATTCTCATCGGCTACATCGGTAACCAACTTATTCCCAGAGCAGGAGAAGTATTAAGGTGTACAGCTATCAGTAAGCCAACTAAGGTTCCACCTGAAAAGCTGATCGGCACCATTGTGGCAGAACGAGCTTTTGATATTTGTTGTCTGATATTGATAACCATCGGTGTATTCTATCATGAATCTGCTTACATCTCTACCTATGCTAATGAGATCAAATCAGCCATTGCTTCTGGCATCGCCAACAAAAAAGGTAAAGGTTGGATAGCACTTGGTTTGATATTTTTCATTCTGCTGATCTATTTACTGTATCGCAGGTACAAAACACATAAGGTTGGCGGCTTCCTGGTGAAAGTTTTTAAAGGAATGACCCAGGGATTGATCAGCATTAAGAACGTGAAGAACAAATTCTTATTCCTGTTTTACTCGATAGGCATTTGGGTTTGTTATGCTGCATGCACCTATATCGGCTGCCTGACTTTAGAAGATACAGCACACTTGGGTGTGTTTGCAGCGATTGCCATGCTGGTTTTTGGTACGTTCGGAATTATCGTAGCTCCTGGTGGTTTAGGTGCTTACCCGATAGCTATCCAAAAGACCTTAGTATTGTATGGTGTTACTGAAGCTGTAGGATTAGCTTCGGGCTGGCTGCTGTGGATCGCTCAATTTCTGTTTACCATTGTATTTGGTACACTTGCCTGGCTGGCAATAAACTTTGCAAAGAAAAAAACTGATGAAGAACGTTTCATTCATCCCCAACAAGATCAAAACGCTGCCTGAGCTTTTACCCGTTATCAGCGGATTAAAAACTTTTGGTAAGGGCATCGTTTTCACCAATGGTGTGTTTGATCTGTTGCATGAAGGTCATATCGCTTCGCTTTCACAAGCTGCACAGGAAGGAGATTTTCTGATCGTGGCCGTGAACGGAGATGCCAGTGTAAAACGTTTAAAAGGTGATACTCGTCCCATCAATAATGAAGATAGCCGTGCTTTAATACTTGCTTCACTGATGATTGTTGATGCTGTGGTCATCTTTCATGAAGACACACCTTTAGAACTTATCAAAGCCATTCTGCCTGATGTATTGGTGAAAGGTGGAGATTATACCGTTGATCAGATTGCAGGATCAAAAGAAGTGATCGCAAATGGTGGAAGAGTTGTGATCAATCCAATAGTTGAAGGTTTTTCTACTACAGGTACAATTGAGAAGATGAAACAGTAAAAGTTTATTACTCTTTTAGTGTCCTTACGATTTCATAAATAATTTGTATTAGGAGGATATAATTGTACTTTACCTAAGTAATCTACCATTATGAGAACCCTATTCCTTCTCGTTTTGTTTTTTGGAAAGCTTGCTACTATCTCAGCTCAGAATAAAGTGCTGATGCCTATCAGCCATAGAGAAAACATTGATAAGGTGATCTTATCACCAGATGGGAAATATGCAGTTTCTGCAGACTGGAACAAATGCATCTTATGGGAACTTTCTTCAGGTTTTTCTATAGCTCAATACAAACGTTCTCACACAAATGCATCTGACATAACCTTCTCTGCGAAAAGTGATAAGTTAATTGTATGTAGTGGTAATAGTTTAAATATTTACAGTGTTCAAACCGGTGCTCAATTAAAAAATTACGGGATAACTTCTCTTGTGGCTGCTTATTTTCTTGATTCAGCTAACGAAGTGTTAATCGTAACAAACGATAAACTCATTAGAGCCGATATCAAAGAAGGCAAAATTTTTCAAAAGATAGATATCGGTTACAGGTCTCTCATGAACTTCGATAGATTGGTATTAAGTAAAGACAAACAATATCTTTTTATTGATGGCAAAAAAGGTGTGTCATCAATTAATATTTACTCGGGTAAAGAAACATTTTATTCGAATGACTGTCTTTCCGGTGTGAACTCAAGATCTGCATCATTTGCAGAGAATGGAAATAACCTTGTAGCAGTAGCTTGTGAACTAGGGCAAACGTTCATTTTCGACAGAGAAACTGGATTTCAGAAGCAACAAATTGGACTTCCATTTAACGGACACATAGATGAAAGTGGCGACACTACATATCTACCTTTTCAATCAAGAGATCATTTCTATTACGGTGCAGAAAACCTAGAATTTCTCCATTCCAATCAGTTGATGATTCATAAGAAGGATAGCTTCGAAATCTGGGATCTTGTTCATTTTAAAAGTATTGCATCTGGCCCATCAACTTATTATAAAGATCATCTTGTGATAGATAGCATTTCAGTCCTTTTGGTAAATAAGAAGGGTTATGCTGTTTACAATAGCATCGAAAAGAAAATAATGAATCAAGGAAATTTTGCTGCGAATATTCACTATTCAAATGTGGTGGGAGATTTTGGCAAATTGTATCAATACAATGCAGCCAATCAGCAGACACTAGCAATTGATACATCTACACTTTTCCCAATACTGCTTAACCTACGCAATAACACAGTAACAAAGTTCAATACGAAAGGCATAAGTGATCTCAAGAATATTATACTGCTGCCATCTACCGAAGGAAATAAAATGTATTGCAGCTACGAAGATTTTTGTGTAGGCTGGGAATTAACCAATGCAAGAAATTTATTTGGCACTTCCCATGTAACTGAATATGGCGAGTATAAAGCAGGAACGGCTCTTGGCAGTAAAGTTTATGCCTCACCATCAAAAAAATGGCTGGTTACTGAATTCAACGATTATTTCAATCTCTTCAACTTTAATACAGTAAGTACTTGCAAAATATTCAGCCTTCCTGATCACCAGTTTAAACACCAATTGCAATTGGTAGATGCATTTAAAATGTCAGATAATGATATGATGGTGTATCAACTATATGATGGTAAACTAAAAGAGATTGGAATCCTGGCTTTGGCAACAGGTAATAAAACAGTAATCAGTCGAGACAGTTTAAGAGCAAAGGTTATTGACATCAGCCGCAATGGTAGTTATGTTGCTTTTCTTAGAAATGATCACGTTTATGTCTATAATACTAAAACCAAAAAGCTATTCCAAGGTGATAAGTACAGCAATTGGAGAGAGGATATAGACAAGATCGAATTCTCACCAGACGAAAAATCTTTTATTGTACTGGGATTTGAGGCTGTAGAAATACCTCTTTACAATAGTGTTACCGGAAAACTAATACGAACACTAGCACCTGCTATAGAAGAAGATAAGGGTCGTATGTACCAATGGGCTGCATTCACATCAAATAGCACTTCTTTGTTTGCGAAAATGTCTGGCAATATGTACAACTTCGATCTTAAAACAGGCACCAGCAAAGAATTTGAATTTCATAACCTGCCACTAAACAAAACAATTGATAAAGAAATTTGGGCTGTACAAGATGTTGGTGATACATTGCTTGTTTGCAGGTTAAATAACAAAGACAGCATTGATATTATCCGTCGTATTCCATTGCCGGGAAAGTCAATAACCATTAATGGAGATGATCTCATATTCAATAATGGTAAAGGAGCCACTTGGTATAAGATCACCTCTGCTGATACACTTCGTTTTATGGCGGAAGTATATTCTCTGGATGAGCAGAATAGTATGTTCTTAACCAAACCATGGTACCAGGCTGATAAAAAAGCTTCTGAATCACTAAAGTTCTTGCAAAAGCAAAAAATACTCTCCTTCGAACAATTAGATCTGGAGTACAATCGTCCGGATAAAGTGTTGCAGGCAACCGGAAGTAAAGATTCATTACGCATCACCTCATACAAACGTGCATGGCAAAAACGTTTGCAGCGGCTTGGTATAGATACAGCCAGGTTTGGTACTGCTTACTCAGTTCCAGTTTGCAGTATCTCTAACAAAACAGATCTTCCATTAGAGCAAACAAGCGGTTCACTTAAACTTACCATCCAGGCATCAGATAGTAATACGTTCATCAATCGTTTTAATATTTGGGTAAATGAAGTACCTGTATTCACTTCTAAAGGCATAGCAATAACGCAAAACAATCGCTTTGATACTACGATCACCATTCGTTTATCCTCAGGCGACAATCGTATAGAAACTTCTGTTATGAACTTACAAGGCATAGAAAGCTTTCGTGAGCCTGTATTTGTTCGTTATGTACCTACACAGCCCAAGACTGAAAAGCTTTATTTTATTGGTATTGGTATCAATCGCTTTGCTGATTCTACGCAAAACCTCAGCTGGAGTGTAAAAGACATTCGTGACCTTTCTGCCAGGATAAAATCAAAATATCCTACTGCTGAAATAGATACTTTATTCGATGCTGATGTAACCACAAAAGACATAAAATCTTTCAAAACCAAATTGCAGCAATTAGATGTGGATGATAAAGTAATCCTTGCTTATTCAGGACATGGATTATTAAGTAAAGACCTGGATTATTACCTCAGCACCTTTAACGTTGATTTCAGTAAACCTGAAACAAACGGTTTGGCATATAATGATCTTGAACAATTGTTAGATAGTATTGCTCCCAGAAAAAAACTGGTACTTATTGATGCCTGCCATAGTGGTGAAGTAGATAAAGAAGAGATCATTAAAATTGAAGCTGCGAAAAAATCATTGGCAAAAAATGGAGTGAATACCAAAAGCAATATCAAGATCACACCAAAGAAGCAATTGGGGATGACAAGCAGTTTTGAATTGATGCAAAACCTTTTTGTAAATGTGAGCCGTGGTACAGGAGCCACCATTATTTCTGCTGCCGGTGGAATGCAATATGCACAGGAACGTGGCGATATTAAAAATGGAGTATTCACATACAGTATTCTCACTGCCTTTAATCAAAATAGTTCTCTGACTATATCACAGTTAAAGAAAATAGTGGAAGCATCTGTTGTAAAACTCACCAACGGACTGCAAAGACCTACAGGCAGAACCGGAACGAATGTTTACGATTGGGTAGTATGGTAACTTTGTTCAGTTGCAACTGGTACACACCTTTTAGTGTTTATGCTCAAGCCGCATGGCTTCGTGAACACAACGGAACTGATTTTTACTTTGAGGAGTACGTACACAGCTTTGGTACTTCACTCAGCAGGGCTTACTATCCTCTGTCGTTGAAAGCCCACGTAAAAAGAGGTTCCTTATGTGATCACTGTTGGAGAACTCGAGTATTAAAGAGCAATTCTGTCCTGTTGTTTGCATTGCAACAAGTTGCTATTTGTCATCGTGTAGAGTAGAGAACCACAGCTGAAGTCTCAGTAGTACCAAAGCCAAATCAAGGAACAATGAACACCGGTGATGAATATCCGGTGTTCTTGATCTTTTTGGTTCTTTTTGTATCAAGACAAAAAGAACATAAAAACTTCCTTACATTAGTACCTCATTACAACCACCCCAACCGGGGTACCAACTAGGATTTAACCAACAACATTTAAGGAAGACCGGATACCGGAATGTGTTCGGCTGTTTGCAAAACACTGTAGCTGTAGTTACAGTCTGTGCTAATGCAATAGCAATTGATGCTGATGATATAGCAATCAATGCTGACGACAAAGCAATGATTGCTGACGGTGTTACAATCGATGCTGACAATAAAGCAGCGACTGCTGACGGCATTACAATCAATGCTGACAACAAAACAATGATCATTGACACTGTTACAATCAATGCTGACAACAAAACAATGACCGCTAACCGTGTTACAATCGATACTGACAGTAAAACAAACGGCACTGTCGGGTGTGCAGAAGAGAATTCACCTGAAAAACGCTTTTATTAATAACCAAAACCCCTTAATGCTATGAATGCAAAACAGGAAAACCGTTTCAGTATGGCGAGAGCAGTACTGCAAACCCTAACCGACAACAACACAGTTGTAACCACTCTCCCGGCTTTGGCTACTGCCAAAACTCAATTAGCCACACTCGTGTCAGAGATTGACACACTTTCCCAGGTGCAGGGACAGAAAACCACTGCACAGGTAAAATCTGGTGCTGCAAAGGCAGCGATAGAAATTGGATTAGAAGTGATTGCTGCTGCAAAAGCCTATGCACTCGATGCAAACAAACCTGCCATCTCTGCAAGTTTTAACTACGGTAAAACTGAACTGATGAGAATGCGAGACACTGTTCTGCAGAACACCTTACAACTGGTTAAAGACAATGCAGCTTTACTTGCCACTGATCTTGCTGCTTATGGTGCCGACACTGCAAAACTTGCCGATCTGCAAACCGCTATTGAAGATTTTGCAGCCGTAATTACCCAGCCAAAAACAAATATTGCAGCCAGGAGCACGGCCACTATAGGTATTGATTCTGCTTTTAAATGGCTGGCAGACCTGGTGGTGAAGATGGACAATATGATTGAAACGAAACGCCGTACCCACACTGACTTTTACAACACTTACCAGAGTGTAAGAAAGGTAGTAGATAAAAAAGGAAAGGCTAAGGACAAAGTAGATGGAGGTGAAACTCCTACTCCACCACAAAATTAAGATGTGAATGAAAGGCCCTACTGATGAAGTGGGGCTTTTGGGTAAGGTGTCAGACACTTCAAAAGTGTCAGACACCTAAGCACCATTAAATCAAGAAAAGGGTTTCCAACCTTTCGAAGGTTGGAAACCCTTTAACACATTAGAATATGATCAAAAACTACTTCGGCCTAGAATACGTGTCAGACACTTCAAAAGTGTCAGACACCGAAGCAGTCTTTACTCAAAGCTTTGTCACAAATCCAAATCACTTATTTTTATCCAATACATATTTCAGCATGACCCTTTACCAAAAACTGCAATTAGCCAATACCGAAGAAGATGTAAAAGATGCTTATATCAAAGCACTTGGCTTAAAAAGTTACAGCAAAAACCTTATTGATATACAAACCAAAGAAATTTGGTTCGAGGCTAAAGATGGCTACAAGCACAGCACCTATCAAATGTTTACATAGTTGCTGCATTATGTGCAACAGGCATTAAATAAAGGTGAAGATGTTCCTCCCTTCTTAGGTGTAATAGATACTAAGAAAGCTGCCATTATGAAAACGGCAGATGCTATACCACTCTTATCAAATAAAAAGCAACCGATCAAATGGGGCAAAAGTGCAAGCGGTTATACTCAGGAAGCATTGGATGTTGTTTCTGCATACATAGGTACTTACCTCGTAAGCTTTAAAATAGAAACACACGAAGCTGAGTTTATCAGTACGATAAAAAATGCTATCAAGACCGGAGAGATCATCCGTACACAAATAACACCTGACAACCTGAAGCAGGTATTTGATAAATGGGTAGTGATGATAGGCAGGGAAATTAAAGGTGTTGCTGAAGAAGATTATGCATTGTTATTCTTTGCTGATATTATGAGTGATGGAACAGTTAGCACTCACAATAATTTACCTGCCGAACTGCTGCATAAAAACAATATGCCGGTATTTAGCCTTGGTGGAAAGCTATTCGAACTCGGCAATCGTGAAGGTTACCGTCAGTTCTGGGCTATTTATCATCGTCCGCCAAAAGAAGAGTACAGGAATTATTTATTAGAGAGGCGTGACAGTTTGATTCCGTTAGATGAAAGAAGCTTTAAAGGTGCATACTACACTCCTTTGGCTGTAGTAGATAAAGCTTACGATAAACTAACTGAAACTCTCGGCAACAACTGGCAGAAAGAATACATCGTTTGGGATATGTGTTGTGGTGTAGGCAACCTTGAGGTAAAGCATAGTAACCCACGAAACATTTACATGAGCACTTTAGACGAGGCTGATGTAAATGTGATGAGAGCCACCAAAACCTGTGTGGCTGCAACACGTTTTCAATATGATTATTTGAATGATGATATTACTGATAATGGAAAGATAGATTACTCTATCACTAATAAAGTACCGGAAGGTTTACGTAAAGCTATTGCTGAGGGAAAGAAGATATTGGTATTGATTAATCCACCTTATGCTGAAGCGGGAACTGGAGTAGAAAGTGGCAATAAAGAAGGAGTTGCTACTACTACAATGTCCGAAGTAATGACCGAGTTTGGTTATGCCAAACGAGAATTGTTTGCTCAATTTATTGTTAGAGTTTATAAAGAAATCCCCAAT
>JANPIB010000234.1:0-23521 GCA_031424775.1 Chitinophagales bacterium
TGCCTGTACAGCTTGCATAGGTCCGGTTCTAAAATTGTATGTCTTAGTTTCTGTAACAGTTAATCCTGTTCGTGTAGTTTCTGTAACCCAATATCCATGTACCAGTTCTTTTAATGTAGCGACCACCTTAAACCGATAATCTTTATTTAGCTCAAGATTATTCACTGGTGGTGGAGTTGGATTGGGATAATTTGGTTCAGGTGGCGGAGATACATTTCCATTCATGTTGGCCAGGAGCAAACTACCATTTGCTGACATAACGTTGCTAGTGTTATTTGTATTGAACGTTGCTATTGATGGGGCTACCGAAACGGTTACAGTTGTTGTGGGTGAAAAAGGAGGTTTATAATAATATTGATATACCCCCATATTGTCAAGTTTTGATTTCAATGTAAGGTTAACCCATGTACCACTTGCATTTTTTACTTCAAGCGTTGGTGATACTTCCATTTTAAATGTTCTGTTTTTAGATGTGCCATCACCCTGATTTTCTGACGCATCAAATATTGTATTTGGGGTAAGTGCATATTTTACATTTACTGTTGATGTAACCGGAATATTAAAGTGACTTGCAGGTGATATAGATTGGATTAATTTGTTACGATAATCTGCAGCTTCATCTTCCTGCGGTGCATCTGCTGTAATAACTGCAGTACCGTTACAATCTGTCCCTTTCTGGAAAGTTTCGGAATAAGAAACATCTATCAGACCACCGAAAAGGTTTATTTGTGCTGACAGTGCACCTGCTAAATATTCGGGATTAGGGAACTTACCTGTAACCCAGGCACCAGTCTTTATCGTGAACAGGTTATAATTTTTGTCATTACATGCATCTGTAAAACTTGTGCCTCGTATACCTGCATCAATACGACCGTATAAGCCAAGATTTCCAGAAGCCCTGTAACCGTTAATGCCTATGCAACCAGTTTGATGCATGAAAGCAAGATTCAGCTCTGCTCCAGCAGCGATTGTACCACCGATATACCAGTTTCTACAAGTGCCTTCGAATATTTTCTTATCAACTGCCTGGTAAAATTCAATCCCAACACCTGTTGCAATCCCTTTACCAGTAGCGGTGTTTTGTCCCACACCACCGGCTCCTACATAATTTGTAGGATACGATCCTGTAGCATTAAAATAATTTGTTTTAAACCTGTTAGTAAACCCATCAGGTGTAGGTATATCATTACCGAACATCATGTAGGAGTATAAATCAATACCGAAGATTTTTACATTGTTCGTAGCATTAGGGGTTCCGGCTTTGAAATACCATTTATTAGTAAGCCCATTAATATTCATCACAAAGCCAACCGGTGAAGGTGTTGTAATAGCAGGAGGTACGTTTACTGATAACAAGGCTGCCATGTAAAATATCTTATCAGGGAAATTGTATTCTACAATTACACCTCCTTTGATCTTTGAAGCAGCCCTTTCTTGTAAGGATGCAGCCAGCCAAAAATCTCCAGTAAATCCAAGCTTTGTTATTCCGCCGCTCGTACTGAATTGAGCTAGCAATTTGATATCAGTATTGAATGTTTCGAACTTTGGAAGTGTAGCAATCGTTGCCATCGCAACAAAACCTAAACTGCTTTTCTTTGGTGTGAATACATATTTATATCCCACTTCCGGTGCTGCTTTCTGCACCTTGTTCGCTTCCATATTATAAAATGCACCACCCCCAAATCCATAAAAACCAACGCCTGTTAAAAAAGGAATACCCGGACTGAATTTTACATCTCCTTCAGCTCTCCAATAGCGATATTTTTGATTGTTCTGATAACCAGTGTTTCCGAACTGGACTAAAGTATAAGCTTCAATATTTATAGAAGGAAAGAGCACTTTTAATGTTGCAAGAAAACCATCTCCAAAGACAGGATCACTATCATACAGTTTTAGATAACCTTGTATCTTAACAGCAGGCATGTTTGTATTTACATACAGGCTATCAACTATTACTCCCCTGAATTTTGGTCTTATTTTTTTTGCTGCTTTATTTGCTTCAATAGAAAATGCAACGCCTAAAATGCTGCTTCCACCTATATCATCGGTAAGGTTAGCGATGACTTTCATTGTAACAGCTCCTCTGATTAATTCTGTCCATCCACCACTTGCTGTGCCTTTAGTAAGTTCTTTATAATCAAAGTCTTTAAAGGTTACAGGAAACCCTGCCATTCTTTTCTGAGGACTGGCAAAACTCCAGCTTCCTATATTAAAACTGCAGTTGCTATTATTCGAATTCCAACTATAGCTATATGCAAATTTTAGGTTCTGAAAATCCATCTCCATTTTAACACCTTTGATCCCTTTTTTATTCACGGTTACTGTTCCTGAACTTCCATTCATTACTGTATCGGAACTTGGTGGTATAGCAAACGAAGGATCATCCCATTTAAAACTACCATTAAGTAAAATAGATGCAGCTACAGAAGTATCGTTTACACTGGAGGTGATATTTGAAGTAGGGCTCAGGGTTATTTTTCCTTTCATAATGTCGGCATCTATGGGACCTGTAGGAACAATCACTACCTGGAAACTACCTCCATTGGCTTGTGCAAATGTGGCTGTATATTTTAACGTGTTGCTAATTGTGTCTTTGCTAATTGGCAACACTAATTTTCCTTTCGCATTTGCATCAGTAAGTGAGCCTTTAAGAATAGAAACTTCAAGCGTATCAAGGCTGGCACTCATATCAGAAACGCTACCGTTAGGAAATGTGATTATGTTTAGTGCTTTAGCTTTCATGGTTAACCCATAGTCATCAATCAATGTATTATTGATCGTTATTTGAGTTGGATTAACACCGGTTTTCCATGTTTCAGGCAATGTGAGTTTTTGTGTTTTGATGTAGATACCTTCCCACATCAACTTTGCTTGTCCCGAAGTATCACTATTGTAATTAGCAGGAAAATACATGAACGATGCATTTCTTGTTTCCGAAAAATCCAGTGCTACAGAATCTGCCATGATCTTCATACCATTTGTACCGACGATTTCGCAATTAGGCATAGAGCCGATCAATAAAATATCATTCAGCTTCCCTGCACTTCCTGAGAGTGTAGCTACAACTGAATCATTAGCAGTTGGTACAGGCAATAACCAATCTCTTGTAAATTTTACATCTATGCCTAAGCCATACTCTTTAACTCCAGTACTATCCCACTGTATAAAGCAACCTTGTTGTGCTGATCCTTTCTTTAAGTAAAACTTCATTTTCGGATTGGCAGCAAGGTTTGGAATGGGAATGTTTTCTACGAGTTCTAAACGTCCCTCAGAAAGTTTTATCCGCTCCTGGTGCATCACAAAATATTTTCCAGCAAAGCCGAGCTTATAATCAGTAACACCTTTTGTGAATTTCTTCTGCACTACAAAATTCACTTTCGACACATTGGGTGCAAACATCATTTCAGTCACCATCAATTTATCATCAGGATCATCGAAGTAAACACCATAAGGCATTTTTAGAGAGTTAGCTGGGATGTTAGGTGTGGCTATGTTGCCCTTATACTTTACATCGGGAAATTGAAAGTTATGATTGTTCACCCAACCCACTATATCGTGAACTTTGTCGTTACTCCAGTCCATTATACCATCAAGCGGCTCACCCGCAGCTGCAGTAAGATTTGCCATTAACCATGCCTGTACATATTGAACCTCATCCGTTTTTTGAGTAACGATTCCACCAGCTTTCAATCGCTTTGTACTATCAATTCGTATTTTATTAAACTCTACGGCAATGTTTGCTGAAAGCCAGCCTACATCCACTATTCCTTTACCAGTATAACTTCCATCTGGTAATTTGGTTAATTCGGTGGTCTTGATCAGAAACTCTCCATCATCACCTGCTCTTATGCTATCACCGACGGCGAGATTGCCATTATAAACAATGGGTGGGGGAACATTAGGTATATTATCCACTACTTTAAAATGATTGATGTTGCTTACACCATTATTACCACCTATAGGAGCACCTTGGGCATTTAAAGACTGTACATTCCAAACGAATTCACACAGATAAGGTGACTGACAACCACCATTAAGAAGGTTGGTGATAATTTTTTGTGTAACGGCATTTACATCCTGGTTGATAATTGGTTGATTAGCGTTTATTGCCTGGGTTTTTGTTTGCCCTTGAGTTAACTGCCAAACTTTCAAACGGTAAGTAACAGGTCCATTGTAAGCCGGAGTTACTGCTGTCCATTTAAAATTAACGGGTGCAGTTGCCTGAACTGTTGTTAGCACGCCACCATCTATTGGAAGCAATGCCTGTGGTGGTTGATAAGAAAGCTGGGGGAAGCTGAATGCCTTACATTTTTCAACGCTTAGAGGAGACATAAGTGGTCCACCAAAAAACTGCACACAAACCTGGTATTCTCCTGGCTCAAACGTACAATCCTGCCCTAAATACGATACAGCGTTATTACCGCTCCATACTTTAGTTGCCGTATTAAAATTTGATGCCGGTGCAGATGCCGAAGTATATATACCACACACTTTAGTATTACCCTTGCGAATGGTAACGAGCATTTTACTTTCCTTTACCCTTGGGTCCACTTTTCCATCTACAACTTTTGCGGTAGCGGTTATGGTAAGTAAAGATGTGCCACTTTTCCAATTAGCTGTTTTCTTATCGGGAGTTGGAGATAGTGTTATAGTGATGTTGGTTACAGGATAATCCTGGGCAGAAGCACCTACCATAACTGTAATCAACAGTAATGAGAGAAAAGTTTTCATGAGTAAGTTTTGGTTGCCTGTTTGGGATACGGTACAAAGTAGACAACTTTTTTCACCTTACAATAGAAATCATGCAGACCAATTAGTTGAATGAGTGAGACAGATGGATGAATGAGTTAACGGCTGCTAATCTCTATTTCTTTGCCTTTTGCCAGCTATAAAAAAGATCACGAGGTATTCTAATGACTGTTTTGGAACCGGGGTTTTTCTCATCAACGCAGACTGGAGTAACAGTATATCCAATGGGTTCTGATACAAAATAACTGAGTGCTGAAATTCTCTTACCTATAAGCTGCATTCCATGGCTTTTGTGATTACTTCGTTGCTTTAGTATGTTACTATTGGTTATTCCAATGCCATTATCAATAATTGATATTTCAAGCCCGTTATTGTGTATTGAGAGATGTATCTGAAGTTTACCTGGAATCGTTGAGGGCATTAATCCGTGTAAAATTGAATTCTCTAATAGAGGTTGAATCATTGTTGCAGGTATCATCCACTCTTCTATGTCTACCGCTGTATCCGAAACTATTTCATAAACAAATTTGTCTTTGAACCGCATCTGTTCAAGTCTCAGGTATATTTTAGCATTTTCCAGTTCCTCTTCCAACGGAACAAATGAATTCTGTGAGGCTTCAAAATTTTTCCGAATAAGCGAAGCAAAATCACTCAGGTAACGATTCGCACTTTGTCTATCCTGAACATTAATGTAATATTGAATGCTATTGAGGGCATTAAAAATGAAATGCGGATTCATTAAGGAAGTAAATGCCTGCTGCTCCAATGCCGCAGTTTCAAGAAGTGCCAGTTGTTTTGCAAGCTTTTTTTCTTTATGTCTCTTATACCACTTGCTTACCAAATAAGCAGTAATGATCTGCAATAAAAATACAACAACCAACCAGAACCACAAAGCCCGCCAGAACGGAGTAGCAATAATAAATCGAATGTTAAGTATGTGGCTACTCACATTTCCATTTACATCTATAGACCTTACCCTTAAATGATGATCTCCACTACCAAGTTGAAGGCTTAGGGCATTGTTTGAAAGATTTGTCCAAGCAGAATCTTTATCCAAAGTGTATTGCATGCTCTTAAAATGCCCGTTTAACTCAATACCGGCAAATTTCATCTGGATATTATTCTGCCAATAGGCTAACCGATAATTATCACTTATACTCGTATCACTTTGGTTAATATTAATAGCTATTAACTGGGTTCGAATAGTTGAAGCAATAAAAACTATGTTAGTGGGTATAATAGAAATTCCATTACTGGTTGCAGCATAAACAGTATCGTTATTGTAAGCCATTTCATTAATCTCGGTACCAGCTAATCCATCGTTGACAGAAAGATTAGCAATGGTAAAATGAAGCTCTCCATTATTCAGCTTATATTTAATAATGCTGATGCCTTTCGAAGTGCCAAGCCATACCTGGTTCTTTGTAGCAATAAGGCAACGTGCTGAGTTATCTATGAGACCATCAGTGAGGGTAATATTTTGTATTACCTTATCGTTTTGCAGTACCACTATACCATTGCCAGAAGTAGAGACCCATACCAGCCCATCGTTGGTTGAACATATAGCAGTTACTCTTTCTGCCAAGAGACTATGATTACCAGCAAGAGATTTAAAAGAATTATTGATGTAGTTTAACTTATACAACCCATCTGTAGAACCAAAGTATATTTCCGTATCATTGGCTCTTGCTAAAGCAGTTGCTCTTTTAAGACGAAAAAGATTACTTAACTTCTGATTTTTAGTATTTACTCTTATGATACCAGAAGTAGTTCCTACAACAATAAGGGTGTCATTACAAATAATCCCTGTTTTTCCTCCGAAAGGTCTGTAGCCATTTACCCTAGATAAAAGCTGCTTTGTATAATTAATAAAAATGCCGTCAGTGGCATCTGAAATAGTATAAACATCGTTTCCAGCAACTAATATCTTCCTTAAACGACTGGGCTTTTTATCAACTACTTTGTGTATAGTGAATTTATTTCGACTTGCTTCTACTACCTCACCATAGTAATTTCCTGACAGCACACTGCCATCTTTTTTAAGAGCTATGCTTATAAAATTGGTATTTGTAAACCCCAAAGGCATCTCTACACTGGCAATGCTTTTCATTCGCAATACCAATAATCCTTTATCAATAGTTGATACCCATCGGTTGCCTTTACTATCATTATAAAAATTGTTTGGCAAATAGTTACCGCTTAATTCATACTTATACTGCAGCGTTTTCTTATCAAACACATGAATTTTGGCTGAATTGCTGACAACATAAAAACAATCTGGCGTGAAAGAGGTGGAGAAAAAAGATTCAGGAATGGGTACAGAATCTATTTTATATTTTAAAGGATTGGTTTGGAAATCCCATAGGATAAAACACTTTTTCCTTGTTGCATCAAACAAATAATTTCTGCCATTATTATTTAATAAGTATACCAGTCGTGAATCACCATGGGTTATAGGTATGCTATCGATGCTTTTGTAGTTGCTATACCATATCAACCATGTTTTATAAGCCTTCAAAGAATCATTCCAGTAACGATTACATGCTATTAATGAAGTATCATTATTTCGCTTAACAAAAAAAGGAACACCGCTTAACTCCAGTTTTCTGTTTCTAAAAACAAAAGAACCGTTTTCATTATGATACATGACCCCATCATCTAAAACAAACATATTCATATTAGCGGTTCCCGACACTTTTGCAAGGTTGCTGTCTTCTCTGGCATTTATGAACCTGTTCTTTACGTCATCGAAATAAGCAGGACTCTGCTTAAAGCTATTGATCCAGATCGTACCATTTTTCTCTTTTACAATCTGCAAAACTTCATTATCCGGAACACCATGTTCTATGGTAAATATCTGGAAATGCTTGCCATCAAACCGAGCAACACCTGCACCAGTAGCAACCCAAAGAAATCCGTGATTATCTTCAACACACTGATATACATGATTACTAGGCAACCCATCTTTTGTAGTAAAAGCCTTATATTCTACTTGCTGGGAATTGGCGAGTTCTGGAGCAAAGAGGAAGAAAAAAAAGAAATAAGTGAATCTCAATTGATAGGCTTTGAACAATAAGATAAGCTGCAACATGTTACTTACCAAACATTAAGCTGGATTGCCGCATTTTATTCAGGAAAAGATCAAGTTGACGCCTGCTAATACTCCATTGATTGCCATCAGACATTTTTACGATACCCCCATCGGAGGTATTGTATTCCTTCACGTATTGCAGATTTACGATGTAAGATTTATGAATCCGGCAAAATTGGTCACTATCAAGAAGTTCTTCAAAATCTTTGAGGGTTTTGCTTATCACAATCTTTTGCATGTTGTTTAAATGTAAGACTGTATAATTACTATCTGCTTGCAATGATATAATATCATCCACCTCAATAAAACTGGTTCCACCCAAATGCGGCAAGGCAATTTTTTTATGAGGTAATTTTTTATTGATCGTATTCAGCAGGTTGGCCATTAACTCATTCTGCTGAACAGGCTCTGTAGATAAAGCTTGTTTCAGCTTTATTACAGCAGCCTGCAAGTCTTCAATTCTCACAGGTTTAAGCAGATAATCTAATGCATTAGCCTTAATTGCTTTGATGGCGTACTCATCATAAGCAGTAACGAAAATCACTTTATATGATTTAGGCTGCAGGCTCGAAAGAAATTGAAATCCGTCTTCTTTAGGCATTTGGATATCAAGAAAGATAACATCAGCAGTATTAGCTTGAAGCCATTGCCTTGCTTCGACAGCATTTGTTGCAATACCTGCAACCTCAACATCTTCACAATCGTGTTGCAAAAGAAATGAAAGATTTTTCAAATTATTCACCTCGTCATCTACCAATAGGGCTCGTATCATTTCATTAGTTCTGAAAGTAAGTTACGGATTACAAGGCTTTCGTTTCCCTTTTTGAGCATTTGCATCCTTTAACTGCTCAAATGCAATGTTTCGTTGAGTAAGTGGAAAGGAATAGTAAGTCGATAATTACCTGCTTGCTTTTTTATGTCTTCATGCACCGGCACACTCAACAAGCGACCATATTAATCCTGCTGCTTCGACCTCCTCTTTTGTATCTCATCTTTACTCCAAACTTCTCCATTAGCAATATGATGCAAACCTGTACCCACCTCTGTAGCTCCTGCCTGTCTTGCATCAGACAGAGAAACAGGATCGTTAGGCCCTAACCATCTCCATGTTTGTTCTAGTTGCATTATAATTTTGTTTATACCAGCTGCATTGCTTCGTGGCGTCGGCTCTTGCTACGCTCAGTTCACAGTTCCGTTTTTATAGCAACATTGTTATACACCAGTGTAAGCATTAAAACCTCCATCAACATTAATAACTACACCTGTAACAAACCTTGAGCTTTCACTGCAAAGCCACAAGAGTGTACCTGTAACATCATCAGGATCTCCAAACCTTCCCAAGGGTGTATGAGCAATAATGGATTGCCCTCTGTCAGTTAACTGTCCATCTATGGTAGTTAATAAATTCCTATTTTGATCAGTAAGAAAAAAGCCTGGTGCAATAGCATTAACCCGAATATTTGCTTTAGCAAAATGTACTGCCATCCATTGAGTAAAATTTGAGATAGCAGCTTTGGCTCCACTATAAGCTGGGATTTTTGTTAGTGGTCTTCCAGCAGTGGTAGATGAGATATTAATGATGCTACAGCCAGTTCTACCGATCATATCTATCGCAAATACTTGTGTTGGCAAAAAACTGCCTAAGAAATTCAGATCAAAAACATACTTCACACCTTCAGGATCGAGATCAAAGAAGGTTTTTACACCTTCATCTTTTGTATCATCCTCATCAAAGAAATTCTTAGTCGTTGTTCCATCAGGATGATTTCCACCAGCACCATTCACCAGGATATCGCACAAACCCAACTCGTTTTTGATCCTTTGTTGAGCAGCTTTCAGACTTTGCACATCCAACACATCAGCAGAAAGAGCTATCGCCACACCTCCATCTTTCGTAATATCCTTTACTACTTGCTCTGCTTTCTCTTTATTCCTTCCAATAATAGCAACTTTCGCTTGCTGCTTAACTAAAGCAGCAGCCATTGCTTTTCCCAACACACCACTTCCTCCAGTTATAACAACAACTTTATTCTTGAACTCAGACATATTACTTCATTGTTTTACTTCTCAATAGTGCCTCCAGGTAATAGTAATCAGCATAGACCAATAGCACATCAATTTCAGAATCGGCTGGTTTATGACCTGTTCTGTACACCAAGATAAAGCCTTTATTCGCACCATAGCTGATCCTGTAATGGTTGGTAAGATTAAGTAGAATTAAAGCAGCTGAAAGTCTGTACTTCTTATTATTTGAAAGTCCCGTCTTTTGTTCTCTCATTGCTTCATAACTTTAGAAAAGACTATATTAAATGCCTTTGAAAAAAAATAAACTGTATATCGGTACAAGTGGTATAGTTGTTCCTGTGGCACAATCAAATTTTCCTGATGCATTTAAAGAGAAGAGCAGACTAAGCTATTATGCCAGCTTATTAAACAGCCTGGAAGTAAACAGTAGCTTTTATAAAAATCCAAGGGTGAGTACTCTTACAAGGTGGGTCTCAGAAGTTGGTGACGATTTCAAATTCACATTTAAGATACCAAAGCTGGTAAGTCATGTAAAATATCTTGCATTTGACCCAACTGATGTTTTAGAATTTTTAGCCTTAGTGGATCATGTAGGAAAAATGAAAGGATGTTTGTTGATCCAGTTTCCTCCATCACTTAAAGTAGATGCCCTTCCTGCTTTAAAAAAATTACTGCAAATAATTAGAAAAACAGATGAATCCTCTTCATGGGATATTGCAGTAGAGTTTAGAGATTCTTCCTGGTACACATCTAAAGTTGAAACGGCTTTGTCCAATTTCAATTCATGTATCGTGTTACATGATCATCCAAAGGCTCCGACCCCATTAGAAATAAGCCAAGAGCTATTCTACCTACGATTTCATGGAGAAGGAGGAAGATATAGAGGGAGCTACGATATCTCTGCTTTATCTCCTTATGCGGAAATAGCAAGAAAATTTCTTCTTGAAAACAAACACGGATACGCTTACTTCAACAACACAATGGGAGATGCATTTGCCAATGCAAAAATGTTGGAGCAATTGACATTGCACTGATCCAGCTTACATCCTCAACGTTATGCAAACATTTCTCTGTCTTTGATCCTTCTCTTGTCTTTATAATATACATCCCACCATGCGGTTTCACCTTTTTTTCGTGGTGGTTTTTTTAGTGCGAGAATATTATGTTCTTTTTTGGCTTCTTTAACAGCTACACGAAAATGATAATGATCAAATATTCGCAAGGCTTCGATCATAAAAGCAACAGCCACCTTTCTGTCACGGATCAATACAAGGTTCTCTCCGTTCTTGCCGTCAGCGGTTAAAGAAAAGTTGTAAGAACCGAGGTACACTCTTGCAGAAGGTTTATCATAATCAATAACAACAAACTTGTGATGCATACGTGTACCGCTACCACCTGTTGGCTCGGATTTAAAAGGCTCAGGAAGATTTTTTGAAAGCTCTGCTGCAAACACAGGTGCAACGTTTCCGTTTGGCGTTTGTACATCTAAACCACCCACCTTTTTATCGGAAACGCCATAAACAAAAATGCCGGGCTTCTTCATCAAACCCATAATGGTGTTTTGCATAGCACCAGGTGTTTGAAAAAGAAAAGCAAGTGAATAGAAAAGACTTGAAGTGGTATTCTTCTTCATATCATCAGCTACGAGATCTAACACAGAATTATCTGCATTGTGAGGTGAGAAAGTTACCTGAGCATCAACTCCAGTAATGTTGAGCTTTTGCCATACTGCTGAATCTGACTTTCCAAATTGAGCAGGTGTGCCGGCATTCCAATAATTCTCAAATGCATCTTCAAAAGGTTTGATTGCCTTTGCACCATACACAACAACTGCATGATTTGCCTGAACATACAAACCACGCCATGTGTAGTTTGTTGAGCCACATAATGCAGCTTTGATCTTTGGACCATTCACTACAATTGTTTTGTTGTGCTGTAATTGTCCCATGTGCTGTCGTTTAACTACTGCACCACTTTTCTCAAGTCTTGCTGCTGCAACAGACTCTCCAGAATCATCATGTCCATGTTCAGCACTGTCGTCAATAATTATCTGAAGTCGTTTACCCAGCTTCTTAAACTTAGCAACAACTTCTGACTGGCTGAGATCATAAGCCACAACTTTTACTTGAGCTTTGTTATCGGCAATTGCTTCATCAAGTAGATTTAAGATTGCCTCTCTTGCTTCAAATCCCATCCACTCTAACGCCTCAGTTGCTTTGGAATGTGTAGGCTTAAAATCAAGTCCCTCTGCTGCTTTCTTTGGTAGCAGTGTGGCAATACCACCTCCTGGTTCGTATCGGTCAACAAAAGCCTGTGACGATATAAAGCCACGTGTAAAGGACACATTCAATTTGTCTTTGTACGTATGCCTTGCTAGCTGAATTGCAGCTTCCTGTGATTCGCCATAGCTCAACTCATCATTATCATTCATGAATACAGGCTTTACCTTGTAGATAAAATCGCCTTCCATTTCTGCATTACGAGGAAAATGAACCCAGCGAAATTTCTGAATGGGTGCCTGTAATGTAGAACTTGTTTTCTGAGGCTTGCCATCTTTGCCTAAAAAACAAATCCTGTTCTTGAGAGAGAAGAATTTATCGCCACCCGGTTCTTTGTACTCAATAGAAAAACCTACAAAATCTTTCGGAGGTTTTCCATTTTTCCAATTCATTGCCAGCAAAAGCATGCTTTCGCCTCTGTGCAATTTGAGTGTAAACAACGCTTTGGGATTGTTTGCTACAACCTGGTATTCGGCTGATTTTAGTGTAGCCATGGGGGTGAGTTTTGGTGGTTAATTGGTATGCTGCAACAAGTTACAATAAAAAAGCAGGTGAAATCACCTGCTTGATAATGTCATACACATTTAATGTAGCCCAGAACCTATTGTATTGCTTATCCTTCCTTCTTCTCCACAGGAACAAGATCACTTAACTCTACATTCATTGGGATAACTCCAATCTGAACTATGGCTCTCTTACCTCTAATTTCTTTCACCTCACCTACCTGGTAATTCTTCCTCAGCTTTACAAGACTACCAACTTCTATCGGAGATTTTAGCTCAGTATATTTTGAGTTAACTTTCTTCTCCAGCTTATTCACTACCACCGTTTCTTTTTTCTTGAACAGAAGGTCTTGAAGATTCTTGATCACCTGTGTTTTATCTTCTGATTTTCGATAGTCAAGAACGATCTGTCTCAACTTCCGCTCCATATCTTTCAAGTAGTTGATACGATCTTCAGTGATCTTGTTTTGCTGACGTAACACTTCAACCTGCTGACGATGTCTCTCTTTATCCATCACCACTTCCATCTCTTTCTTCAGCTTCTCATTTTCTTTCAACAGCTTTTGCAGTTCTCCTTTTTCTTTACCCAGGGTTTGAAGATCCTGTTCAGTTCTGTTAAGTAGTTTATCCAAACGGAAATGATCTTCATCCACCAACTTTCTTGCACGATTGATCAAATGTTGAGGCAAACCAATTCTTTCTGCAATAGAAAAAGTATAAGAGCTTCCTGGCTTGCCAACATTTAGCTTATACATTGGCATCAGGTTCTTCTCATCAAACTGCATTGCACCATTTAAAATACCAGGTGTATGATTTGCCATCACTTTTAAATTCAGGTAATGCGTTGTAACGATGCCATAAGAATGTTTCCTGTTCAGCTCTTCCATAATCACTTCTGCAAACGATCCACCTAAACTAGGATCACTTCCACTTCCCAACTCATCAATAAAGAACATCGTCTTTCCATTTGCATTTTCTATGAAATGTTTCATGTGAAGCAAATGAGACGAGTAAGTACTCAACTCAAATTCGATGCTTTGCGTATCGCCGATGTGTATATACAGTTGTTTAAAAATCCCCATCTGGCTATTTGGTGAAACAGGAACCAGCAAACCACTTTGCAACATCATCTGGTTCAACCCAACCGTTTTCATCGTAACGGTTTTCCCACCTGCATTCGGACCGCTGATCACCAATATTCTTGCTTTCTCATCCAGCTTAAGCGTAACAGGTATTGTTGGTTTGCCGCTTCGCTTATTGTACAAGTACAAAAGCGGGTGATATGCATTCTGCAGATCAACAATTGCTTTGTCATATACATTCGGAAGATTGCCATGCATCTCCACAGCCAGCTTTCCTTTTGCCCTTGCAAAGTCAAACTCACCTATCACCTCAAGCCAGGCTTGTAGTAAAGGACTGTACACCGAAAGTTTACTCGTTAAGTCTCTCAGTATTCTTTGTACTTCTCTTCGCTCATCGCTCTCCAAAGAATACACTTCGTTGTTTAGCTCAATCGTTTCTTCAGGTTCTATGAAAGCAGTACGACGGCTATCACTTTCTCCATGCAGAATTCCTTTTACCTGTCGTTTGTATTCAGTGAACACAGCCACCACTCTTCTGCCATTGCTGAAACTTTCTTCTATATCTGCTGTGTAACCACTCTTGGCAAGTTTCGCCACTACTTTCTCAAATGCTCTTCTCAGTTCGTTACGTTTACGATAAAGGCTCATTCGAATTCGCTGCAAATCATCCGATGCATCATCTTTTACATTACCACCTTCATCCAGCACATCGTCTATCATTTCGATGATCACCTTCTCGTAATAGGTTCCGGCAATTACTTTTGTTAATGCAGGAAACCCTGATCTTCTGTCATTATCAAACCAGCGAAATATTGAAGCAATCGTTTCAGCCAGTTTACGAAGTTGCATGAACTGCTCACCACTAAGTGTTGCACCAGGAATTCCAAGGAGCTTAATGTCTTTGCTCATGTTCATCGTAAAATCAGAAGGAAAATAAACACTCTGTTCAAGCAGAAGTTTGAACTCATGTGTCTGGTTAAGATCAATATCTATGAATTCTTTTTTAGTATGGATACGAAGTTCAGCCGATTTGGCTTTGGCATACTCCGTTCTGCAATACTCTACCAGTAAAGCTTTTACTTTATAAAACTCCAGTTGAACTGCCGCACTTTCAGGATACAATTTCATTTTTAGCTACAAGCTTTAAGCCCTAAGCGTCAAACTTGCAACAATGGTAATCCCTTGTAGCGTTTAGCTTGCAGCTTATAGCTGTTATTGAGCCAGCAAAGGTAAAGGAATCAGCTTCCGTTGTGTCACTCACTTGTACGGTTTGTACATTGGATAGTTTTTGTGATTGAATATTAAATTCTTGTAGGAAGATGGAATAGGATCCGTCATATTTTTACAGTTTCGATCACCATTGGTTACACAACTCAATTCCCATTCACCCCAAAAACAGCATTATAAAAAGTGGTATCGCTTTTAGAGAAATTTACAATCCTGTTAGGTTGATTTTCTAACTCAAAATTTCCATTTACTACAAACTTTACTTCTGTAAACAAATAACCCGTTTTATAGGTTACCATAGTTTGATAAACGTTTGAATCTATTTTCTCCAGAGGTTTACCTTCATCCCAACTCAAGGGTTCATCTTTTCCTTTGATTGAAACAGTGGTCACAGAATCAGTTGAAGGAACAGTGAGTTTGTACACAACCGTTCGGGTGTATGTTTTCTGTACACAGCCATAAATACAAAGTACAAGTAGTATGGTAAGTGATAATGTTCTCATTTAAGTTTACGTTTAGTGATTAGGTAATCAAGTCCAAATCTGCCACTCCCCATTATTGCAGTATATAAAGCAACCCACATAATTCCCATAGCAGGTAATGTATTCCATGTTCCTGCATTGATCTGCTGGCAAAAAATGGCTACTAACATTGTACAGATAATAAGAACTGAAAAAGGTCTTGTGAATAATCCTAAGAGTAAAAAAATACCACCTACAGCTTCACTGAAAGCACCCATCCATGCAAAAAATTCAGGGAAAGCTTTGAAGATTCCACCATACGCTGCCACATCATTTGGAAACCAAAAAGCCACTTCAAACAATCCCAGATTATTCTCTTTCGGTGACCAGGGTAAGCCAAACTTGGCTGCACCAAAATCAGTAGTAAGCAAATAGCCATACACCAGTCTTGGAATAGCAATTAAAAGGTCTTGCCACCAACTTGGCAAAAGAATGGGGGTGAGAATCTTTTTCATGAGAGGGGTAACAATAAATTACGGGATTTGGTTCGAAAAGGATGAATATCAATATGTCACATTTTACTATCTTCAAATTACAATTAAAAGCTTACATGAAAAAAGTACTAACGCTCATTGCATTATTGATTAGTGGTTTCACTTATTCACAGCAGCGATCAAAAACTGATCTGATAAAAGAATTATCGGGCATTTTGAATAATGCGGCTGGCATTAGCTGGAAATCCTCAGAACTAATTACAACTATAAAATCTCAAACTGCTACAGAAAACCAACTAACAATACTGGTTCAAAAAAAGGGATATGCTGAAGGCTCTGGTTCTGTAGATAAGATTTACACTAATCTTTATCTTATTAGTTGGGATAGTTTACAAAAGCAGTCTACGAAGCCACCTGTAAGTAAAAAGTTTTCCCTTTCTGGCTGTTCAGAGAGCCAGAATTACTGTTCTTTTCAGTTATCTTTCAAAGCGTATTCTTTGAAGAGTATTGAATATGATTCTATTTCAGACTATTCAAGTTATAACACCTGGTTTGATGTGTATGTAAGAAAAGATGACCAGGAAAAGTTCTTTAGTTGTCTTCAAAAATTATACAAGCTATTGCATCCTAATGAATGATCAGCCTAATGTTTAAATTTTATTAAAAGAGAAATAACACACTACCGTAGAGACGACTTTTTAATCTATCAATTTATCCTTCAACATTTCCACAACCTTAAGAGCATATTCCAGTTGCACAGGAAAGAATTCTGATGCAGTAGGAATGATATTCTCTTCATGTACAATCTTTCCCTGAAAGCTGATTGCACAATAAGCAAATAATTCGTTGTCTGATTCAGGTACTGGTGATGCATATCCTGTGATGCCTACACCCCAATCACTCCTAAACATTTTGGCAGCACCTAAAGCCATCTGAGAAGCTGTTTGCTGCGAAACACAATTACATGCCTCAGCTTGTATTGGTTCAATCGTAAGATGTAAAACCTTTTGACCAATATTATACGTAGTAACTCCACCCTGAAAAAACTTTGACGCTTCGGTAGCAGCACTTATTACTGCTTGTAACAAACCGGAGGTAACACTTTCGGCTACAGCCAGTGTCTGCTTGTTCTTTACAAAGGCATCCTTTAGTTCATCAATCGTATGCTTTGGAATCAATTCATTCATACATGCATTGGCTCAAACTATATGCCTTAAAAATTATTAATTATTGCTATCTTTCAATCATATACCCCATCAAATGAAGAAACTACCGGCTGATAAAACCATACCCGTAATAGCGTTCATTACTGCTATCGGAGGATTGGTTATAGAGTACACTCCTTTCATGCTCGGTAGTCCGACAAATGATTTCTCGACGATCAAATTAGTTTTGTATAGCATCTTCCAGACTGTAAACCTTGATTTCTTCAGGGAATCTTTGTACATGGTTGATATCGGTAATGGGTCAAGTGTTGGATTAAATGTTCCCAATTTCCTTTTCTACCTGCTGCTGCTTATCGGTACTATTTTATTTGCAGTAAAAGGTTTCAGGAAAAGCAGGATCATAGAGTTCTGCTATTCAGTGATATTTTTTTCGATGTGTGCAGGTGTTTTCTGGACACTCTACAGGGTGGTGCGAAACTTTGGGCAAATGAGGCTTGCTAATGTAGGCTGGACCATTCTTTGGCTTGCTGTTATTGCAATGTGGCTATGGGTGTCGTGGTATGTATTGAAGTCTACCCGATCCCAACGTGATTTGAAAATTAGTCACTATGAAACAGATGGAGGACTCACTCCTACTTTCGAGGAAGCAGACAAATTCAAACGTTTTTACAACTGGATCATTGATCGGGTTCTTATCATCCTGATATTCTCACCCTGGTCGTATTATTTTTCAGGTTCAATAAGTTCATTTGAGGATATGGCAGGTAGCCGTACGGTAGTTTATCTATTGTATATCCTGGGTTCTTTTATCTACTACCCTTTCTTTGAAAAGATATTTGGTGCCACACCTGGAAAATTTCTTTCCGGCACAAGAGTTACTGATGAATTTGGAAACAGCCCTTCTTTCCTGAACATTGTTGGAAGAACGCTTTGCAGGTTTGTACCTTTTGATGGGATATCTTTTCTTGGTTCAGCCGGATGGCACGACAAGTGGAGCGATACTTATGTGTTGAAGGAGAAAACAAAAGCTACTGATCAGCCGATAGTGATACAATAGCCTTGGCAGCTATCCAACCACTTGTCCATGCATGTTGAAAATTGAAACCTCCGGTAATACCATCAACATCTAAAACTTCTCCTGCAAAGAAAAGATTGGGAATGATTCTGCTTTGCATTGTATTGGCATCAACTTCAGATAACTTAATACCACCACAGGTTACGAACTCTTCTTTAAAGGTTGTCTTCCCTTTTACCTGAAACTGAGCTGCAGTTAATAACTGTATCAGTTTATTCTGCTCTTTTGCTGTTGCATCAGCCCAGCGTTTTATTTCGTTGATCTCAGATTCTTGCAGAAAGTAATTCCAAAGCCGGTTAGGTAATCCGAATGGATTTTTACCGTACATTTTCTGTGAAGCAAATCTGTTTCTCAAATCCTGCCAATCTTCTCTTAGTGATTGCTCAGTGTAATCAGACAACCAATTCACCAGTATATTGAAGTTGTATTGTTTGTCAGCTAACTCTCTTGCACCCCAGGCAGAAGTTCTAAGTGTTGCTGGTCCGCTTAAACCCCAATGTGTAATAAGTATCGGACCGGTTTCTTCCAACTTTGTGCCCGCAACTTTAATGGTGGCTTTCTCAACACTCACTCCCATCAGTTCTGTGATAGGATTACCCGGAATATTAAATGTGAATAGAGAAGGCACAGGAGTTTCAATGGTGTGACCTAACTGTGTGAGCCAATCAAACTGAGAAGCTTTGGGAAAACCTCCTGTAGCAATACAGCAGAAATCAGAAGTCAGTTCCCTCTTATCAGATAAATGAAATTTGAACTTTGAATTCTCTTTGTCATACTGAATACTTTTCACTTCAGCATTCATCATCACTTCAACACCAAACTTGTTTGCTTCCTGTATCAAGCAATCAATTATCGTTTGCGAAGTGTTTGTAGCAGGAAACATTCTTCCATCTGCTTCAGCTTTTAGACTAACGCCTCTTTCTTCAAACCACTCTATAGTGTCTTTCGGACTAAACTGATGAAATGCTTTCTTCACCAAATTCTTTCCTCTTGGATACCGCTTCATCAATTCTGGAATATCGAAACAAGCATGGGTTACGTTACAACGTCCACCGCCACTCACCTTCACTTTTGAAAGCAACTTGCTGCTCTTCTCAATGAGGGTAACCTTAAGTTCAGCATTTTGCCTGGCTGCATTCACAGCACAGAAAAATCCTGCTGCGCCACCACCAATTACAATAAGTTGCTTCTGCATTAGGTAAGAGATAACATATTATGTAGAAGGTTAATTCTTCTTCAGTTCAAAGCTCATAATGCCGCTAAGAATAAGATCGTTGAAGAACGTATTCTTTATCTTCTCAGCAATATCATCTCCAAGCCTTGAAACTACTTTGATCTTTTTTACTAACGACCAATCATCGGAACTTCTTTCAAAGCTATAGCTGAAAGCTTCATCAGCTTCAGTGAGCTGTTTATTGATATCTCCTGTTGCAAAAGCTCGTCCTGAATAATAAAAAACACCCGCTTCTTCTTTCACCTCGTACTCAATAAGGTAAAACAAAGGTTCACCGCTGGCATCGAGTTGTTTTGCTGCGAATCGTTGCATGAAACAAATTAGAAGGTGATCACTTTACTTGGTGTAAGATTGCTATTAGCAGCTTCGGCAGCTTCAATAATGCTGTAATCACTTAATATCAAAGCTTTCTTCTTTTTGATGCAAACGTCATGTTCAAAGTGTACACTCACCTTTCCATCCCTGGTACGAACTGTCCAGCCATCGTCTTCGGTGTAAACATCTTTTGTTCCAAGATTGATCATTGGTTCAATAGCAAGTACAATATTCTCTTTCAACTTAGGACCATTCCCCTTTTTACCGTAGTTAGGTACCTGTGGGTCTTCATGTAAACTTCTGCCTATACCATGACCAACCAATTCTCTCACCACACCATAGCCGTTATCTTTCTCAGTATGTTTCTGAATAGCAAATGCAATATCTCCAACACGGTTACTAACAATAGCCTGTTCAATTCCTTTGTACAAACTTTCTTTGGTAACATTTACGATCTGCTTTATCTCCTCAGGAGCATCACCTAAAATAAACGTATAAGCATGATCACCGTGCCAGCCGTTTAAAATCACACCCATATCTATCGTTACAACATCTCCATCCTTCATAGCAACATTGTTTGGGAACCCATGCACCACAACATCATTCACACTTGCACAAACGTTATACGGATAGCCTTTGTAATTCAAGAAGCTTGGAATTGCTTTATGATCTCTAACAAACTCACCACAGAGCTTGTCAATTTGTAAAGTAGTGACTCCGGGTTTAAGCATTTTAGCAACTTCTGTCAATGTTTGGCTAACCAACACTGCAGCCAGCTTCATCATCTCTATCTGCTCATCTGTTTTTTGTATCATCATACCATTTGGTCTTTTCATTATCTCTGATGCGAGATGAAGGAGGTCAGATTGTATGACATCAGCAGCATCTCTTTTCTTATCGTTCCTTGCGTCGCACTCTTGTGCTGAAGAGCTCTACTCAACCAACCTCTTCCCTGCAAGATTGCCTAAAAAAACAAGCCTGCTACTGGGTAACAGGCTTGCAAATGTCTATGTTTATTTTCAAACTTCTTATCCCTGTGTGGCAGTAGTAAGTGTTGTTTGTCTTCCCTGAATTCTTCCACCTTTCATCAATCCATCGTACTGACGCATTAATAAGTGTGTTTCGATCTGCTGAAGTGTATCAAGGATAACTCCAACCATGATCAACAGAGAAGTACCACCGAAGAAAGTACTGAATTGTGCAGAAACGCCAAGCTTTTCGGCAAACCCTGGTAAGATACCTACAGCAGCTAATAAAATAGCTCCCGGTAAAGTGATCTTGTCCATGATAGCTCCTATATAATCAGCAGTAGGCTGACCAGGCTTTACACCAGGAATGAAACCATTGTTGCGTTTTAAATCTTCAGCGATCTGCTTAGGGTTAAAGATCAGAGCTGTATACAGGAAAGTAAATCCTATCACCATTATAGAATAGATGAGCATATACCATCCATTGCTATGGTTATTGAAGGTTCTTGTTATCCAACCAGCACTTTCCGTGTCTTTAAATCCTGTGAAAGAGATCAGCGTAGGAAGGAACATAATTGCCTGGGCAAAAATGATCGGCATTACACCAGCACTATTCACCTTCATTGGAAGAAATTGTCTTGCACCGCCAACCTGCCTGTTACCTACGATCTGCTTAGCATAATTGATAGCGATCTTTCTTACACCTTGTACCAGTAAGATCAATCCCATGATGATTGCTACCAGTATAGCGATCTCGATCAAAAAGATCAATAATCCACCGCCACCTTTCGTTTCTTTGGCAGCGAATTCCTGGATAATAGCTTGCGGCAAACGTGCAAGGATACCAACCATGATAATGATAGAAGTACCATTACCTAATCCTTTATCCTGAATCTTCTCGCCCAACCACATTACGAACAATGTACCTGCAGTAAGAATGATAACAGTTGAGTAAACAAAGTATGGCTGGAAGCTTTCAATAAACACCCCTTCAGAACCAAGGCTATTTAAGTAACCAATATAAGCACTAGCCTGGAAAGCAGTAACAACTACTGTAAGGTAACGAGTCCATTGATTGATTTTCTTTCTTCCGCTTTCACCTTCTTTTTGTACTTTCTGCATTTGCGGAACCAGGATGGTCATCAACTGCATAAAGATAGAAGCAGAGATATAAGGCATAATACCTAATGCAAGAATAGAAGCTTGAGAGAAGGCACCACCTGCAAACATGTCAAATAAACCTAGTAACCCACCACCTTTTGCTGATTGAACAGCAGCTTCCATAGCATTGGGGTTGATACCAGGCAAAACGATATGTGTACCGAAACGATAAACCAGTATTAAAGCAAGAGTGACAACGATCTTAGTTTTCAGCTCGTCTATACTCCATATATTCTTCAGGGTCTGTATTAATTTTTTCACCGGATTTTTGTGTTAAGCGTTAATGCACTAAGCCAACTCAGCGTCTTTCAATTGTGAATTGGCAAGTTACTGTTTTACTTGATAACTTCTACGCTTCCACCAGCTCCTTCAATAGCTGATTTTGCTTTCTCACTCATTGCATTTACTTTGAATGTGAGCTTAGCTTTCAACTCTCCGTTACCCAATACTTTTACTTTATCGGTTTTGCTGATGAGTCCGTTGATATAGAGATTTTCTAAAGAAAATTCAGTGAAGCCATATTTCTCAACCAGTTGGTCGATCTGTCCTAAATTGAATACAGTGTACTCAACTCTGTTTGGATTTTTAAAACCACGTTTAGGTATACGACGCTGAATTGGCATCTGACCACCTTCGTGAGCCATTTTACGTTGGTAACCTGCACGGCTTTGACCACCTTTGTTACCTTTTGTTGAAGTTCCGCCTTTACCAGAAGCCTCACCACGACCTAATCTTTTCTCTTTGTGTGTAGACCCTTCTGCTGGTTTGAGTGTGTGTAGTTTCATCTTTGTTTGATTTTGAACTTACGGGGAATCACCCCTCGCAAATAATTAGAAATAAGAAATACAAAATGAGAAATCAGAAAGGAGAACAACTTAATGTTTCTCATTCCTTATTTCTCATTTCTTATTGAAGATTAAGCAAGCTCTTCAACAGTGATCAGGTGGTTCACTTTACGAACCATACCAAGAATCTGTGGAGTAGCTTCAACTTCTTTAGTTGAGTTGGTTTTATTTAAACCCAAAGCCTTCAAAGTGAGTTTTTGACGCTCAGGACGATCTATCGGGCTTTTTACTAATGTTATTTTGATCTTTTTCATAAAAAATTCGTTTCTGGTTACTCGTTCCTGGTTATTCGTTCCTCGTTAAGTGGCTAATATTTGATCAGCCTAACGAGAAACAAGAAACGAGAAACTTTTTTATCCGTTAAATACTCTGCTCAATTTCAGGTTTCTGTTCTTAGAGATAGTGATAGGCTCTCTCAATAAGCTTAAAGCTTTGATAGTAGCTTTTACCACGTTGTGAGGGTTTGCAGAACCAAGGCTTTTCGCCAATACGTCTGTTACACCTGCACTCTCAAGAACAGCTCTCATAGAACCTCCGGCGATTACACCAGCTCCATGTGCAGCAGGCTTGATGAGTACTTTAGCAGCACCTTCTCTTGCAAGTTGATCGTGAGGAATTGTACCATGCATAACCGGAACTTTGATCAGGTTCTTCTTTGCATCTTCAATTCCTTTAGTAATAGCTTCCTGCACTTCTTTTGCTTTACCCAAGCCGGTACCAACAACTCCATTAGAGTTACCTACTACCACCAAAGCAGAGAAGCTGAAAGTACGACCACCCTTAGTAGTTTTTACCACACGGTTAATGGCAACTACTTTCTCTTTCAGTTCCATTTCACCACCTGGC
>JANPIB010000235.1:0-1785 GCA_031424775.1 Chitinophagales bacterium
CACCGTAGGTATTGTTACCACTCCTTTTGGTTTTGAAGGACCAAGGAGAATGAAGCAAGCTGAAGAAGGTATCAGGGAACTGAAACCTTATGTAGATACACTACTTGTGATCAGTAATGATAAACTGAGAATGCAATATGGTAACCTTAAGATGAAAGAAGCTTTTGGTAAAGCCGATAACGTTCTTGCAACTGCTGCAAAATGTATTACTGACATCATCAACAGTAAAGGTCATATCATCGTTGACTTTGCTGATGTATGTACTGTAATGAAGAACGGTGGTGTTGCCATTCTTGGAAGTGCAGAAGCTGAAGGAGAAGACAGGGCACAGAAAGCAATCGAAGAAGCATTGAACAGTCCGTTGCTGAATGATAACGATATCCGTGGTGCAAAATGGTTGTTGCTAAACATTAACTCACCTGAAGGTGATGCAGAATGTACCATGGATGAAATTGAAGTGATCAGTACTTACCTGAGAATGCAGGCTGGTGAGGCAACTGATGTGATCATGGGTATGGGTTACGATAATACCATTGGGAATAACATCAGCATTACTTTGATCGCAACAGGGTTTGAACACAAAGATCCTTTTGAGAACAAATTCAACATTCCGGCGGTACAAACTAAAACTGAACCTAAGCCTGAGAAGATTGTTATGACCTTGGGTATGGAAGGTGAAGAGAAGAAAATGTACCAGCAACAGGCTTTGCCGTTGGAAGATAAAGATCCTTTCGCACCAACATTGATCGGCAGTTTACCTGCTGAGCCAAAAGAAGAATTACAGCCAACCTGGATAGAGAATCGTGAATCACTTGAGTTGATGGAGCTTCATATTCCTGAAGCAAACCACACTTCTCAGGCTAATCAACAAAATGCAGATAGCCATGTAATCCATTTTGAACTCAAACCAGAGATAACTGGTCCGGTTCAGGAAATTGATAAGCCTGTTATCAATGAAGTTCCTGCTGAGTTGAACTTCCGATTAACTGAACAATCTCACAGTTTCGAAAGCCAACGAACAACGAACAACGAGCAACAAGAAACAAGAAACAACTTCTTAGCTAAGCCATCCAATATTTACGCACAAATTCCTGATCAGAAGCCTGTCGTAAACAACTATGAAGAACCAAAACCGGTACAAAAGCCTCAGGAGGTTCCTGCTGCTAAGCCCATCGAAGAAGAACCGGAATTCGAGATGAAGCTGGTAGAAAGGGATGAAGATCCAGGAGCGGCGGAAAAAGCAAGGTTACAAACACGTATGGATCAACAGCCTTCAAATCCTGCAGAGGAACCGGCACCGCTGGACGATGCAGAAGATCAAAAAAGAAGAGCTGCCGAAAGGATTCAGAAATTAAGGAATTTATCCTTCAACATGAATTCATCAGATCCAAACAGCGAGTTTGATTCGGTACCTGCTTATGTCCGCCGCAACATGGAATTGTTTGGCAACACACTTACTTCTGTTGAAAATTTTTACAGTAAGTACACTGTGAATAAAGATGATAATTCAAAACAGGCAAACATTTCGTCCATCAATACTTTTCTGGATGGAAAGAAGCCTGATTAAACTTTGTTTATAGAAAAACCCGTGTTTTTAGTTGTTAGCTCCCTCGATTAGTTCGGGGGAGTTTTTTTTGAAGTAGTAATAAGTAATGAGAAATAAGGAATGAGAAAGTTTAATCAGCGTGATGGATCTACTTTCTTATTCCTTATTCCAGCTTTCTTATTTCTTATTCTTTTTCCTTCTAACCAAACTACACTGCTACTATTAAACTTCCGTTGCGT
>JANPIB010000236.1:0-2834 GCA_031424775.1 Chitinophagales bacterium
GGCGGGACCGGCCAGAGACCAAGGATTCCAACAGTTGGTCGAGGTCATTAAACCTCGCCCGCAGTGGACAATCCGCCTCTTCGCGTTGTGTTCTCTGTTTGACTTCACCCAAGGCCCAATGATCGGCCCGGAGGACAAAACCGAAGCTCCTGATCTGGTGCATGATCAGAACCACATGCACACGATTATGGGCGCTGTGCTGGAGACCCTGAATGAATTCTGGGAAGCCGATGCCGCCAACCACGCACCGAAGAAGTAAACCATCGGCCACGCTCGGCAGCCATAACTCCGGGCGTGGCCTCCTCTTTCCAGCTTATGGTCCGAAACAAGAACGAACGAGGTGTCTCCATTCCAGACTTTCTGGAACAACGGGGCAATCAATCCCGTGGTATAGAACTCAGTAGAGCGGAGTGCACTCAACTAAACTTCGGCACTCTCCCGTCAGGCATCGTCGTCCGGGTCGAAAGACATCCGCTCCCAGAGATGCACCTCAGCATAAGGAGATCGTCGAGCAAGCTTGCAGTGTCCATCGAGCTGCCGAGTCATGATGCAGACCCAACTAGGAACGCCAGCACCGTTGTAATGCAGAACGCTCTTATAGAAGCCGCGAAGCTTTTAACAGGAGCAGGCAGGGAGCTTCGAGGGTATCGCCAGTCGTCCCGCCTTCTTATGTGGACCTCACGCTACCAGCGCGGCGATTCGGTGCTACGCTTTGTTGAAGAGAACTTCAAAAGCATCCTTCAACGGGCGCAGGCCATCTTGAGAGAGGTGGCTACTACCCACCACCAATAGTGGCAGGTCTGCACATCCCGAATCATCAGCGGTAGGCCCACCGCTCCTCAAGGCCAACACCGGCACGTAGAAATCGAAGGTCCGATCCCGTCGATCCGCGTCCACACAAACTTCAAACAATATGACCAACAAAGAATCCTACGAAAAACTCCTCGCACTCGAAAAACGGGTTTCGCAAAATCAAGCCACTCTCCTTAAGCTGGTAGCTATTGTAGAAAGAATCATCGAACAAAACGAACAGTTCCAGAAATTCCTTGATGAGCATACCCGGACAGAGACGGATACCTGGAAAACGGAAACTGAAGAAAAGCGACCTGAGCCCACGCCTGAGATAACGCTGCCCATCATCTACACCACGAACGAGCCGCCGCCATTGAGGGAACAGGAGATCAAAAACCGCGCAGTGCATTTCCTGACAGACGCGGGGAAGGAATACAGGAGTCAGGTGGAAGCCTACCTCAAGAACAAGGCTGATCCTGAACAGCGGCGCTTAATGCTCCACCTGTTTCTTGAGATCGAGCACAAGAAGGATCCGAAGACGAGTGCTGAAGACGCAGAAACGGATTTCCAGAAGACCGATGACGAAATTGAGGAAATGCTTCAACTGGACCTGGATGTAGCGGCGGTTGAGCTTTTGAAGTCGGAGGGTAAGTAGCTTCGCCGCACTATTAGACATTCAACTTTCTCACTGCCTACGATAAGTCTCCCTTGACAATGAGCCCGCCCGCGCTATTGTCCTTGACCACGCAGCTAACACCTAAAAACGTCAGCAGCTAGATATTTTCTCTCGGTCGCCCAAAAGCGAAGGAGCAGTAACGGAATTCACTCGGGTTCCACCTCGGTGCCACAAACGGCACCTATCTTTAAGCAGCATGACGCACTCGGCATTGATTGTCGGGAGCCTGCGAGAAAACAAAGTTTATATGAAAAAAGTTAAAATGAGAATCGAAGTGCCGGATTTAGACCCTTCGCGCTTGCGGGAAATTATGGAGAGCGGCACCTTTGTGCGCGGAACAGCGCGAAACAATTGCAAACACTTTGATCGGTCTGCTAGTGAGCTATTAGAAGACGCGCAAGTAAATGGAATGTTTGAAGTCGACAATCTGCACGATGACGGGGGAGCCCAGATCGAGATTACCATGCAGTATACGGAACTCTCATACGCGCAGATTGAAGAACAAATGAAAGAATGGGAAATCGAGGACTTTGAAATCGGGGATTGTGAGGTCGAGGTTCCGAAGCCCGAAAAGTCCCTGCCTGTTGCTGCGAACCTGCTCCCCATCGGGCAGGTCGTTAAGCTCCCAACGGACCTAGGTAATGGCGTCGATATCGACACCGACCAACTGCGTCGCGTGGATCTATGCAGCATTCCCGAAGAGCTGGACGTTTACGTTGTAGAAGACACTGGTCGACTGGCCTCGATTAGCCGCGTGCATGACGATATTTACGCCGAAATGGCCTATGTGGAAGAGTGGAGCTACTCCCAGTCAAAGTCTGCCTATCTACTCGTTGCTGCGCGAGCCATAGCAGCCAAAATCCTCGAAAGCAAGGACTACCATATTTGCGATGCGAAATACGACGAAGATGAACCGCGCCTACCCATGGCCACCTGGACAATGATGTTTCCTGCATTGATTGCGCCTGAGGACATGATCAAGCAGATTCGTGACTGCGAGAGTGCGCTTCGGAAAAAGACCTTTGAGATCATGCCGGACTGAAATTGTATAAGACGAGATAGCAGCAAAGCCTCAGCTCGCTCTTGACTTTTAGGGGCGCGAGGTTATACTGGCCATTACTCAGATGTAAGGAATCTGTTGAAATATTTTGAACCCTTTACCGGGCTGGTCGTGTGTCCTTACCACATGGCCAGCCCATTTTGCTGCACCAACAAAAGGTGTGGCGCAAAAGAAAACGCTCACCAGCGAGAAACTGGTGAGCGTCAATGAAAAATGAACACTACTAAATACAATGATCAGTATAGAAGAGAGCTTGGCAAATGTCGAGCACAAACAACACGCGCAGGCGAATAAATCCGATGTTCT
>JANPIB010000237.1:0-12226 GCA_031424775.1 Chitinophagales bacterium
AAGATATCCGATCATCTATTTGAAAGGAGAAGATATTGAAGTGGCAATGAGCCATAATAATGATTACGGTGAGGATATATTCTCTTTTGTAAATGGTCAATACACTACACAAGGTGGAACACACCAGCAGGCTTTTCGTGAAGCTTACGTGAAAGTGATCAGGGATTTTTTTAAGAAAGATTATGAAGCATCTGATATTCGAACAAGTATTGTTGCTGCAGTTTCGGTAAGAGTTCAGGAGCCTGTTTTTGAAAGTCAGACGAAAACAAAGTTGGGTTCACAAATCGTTTACGAAGGTGGACCAACGATGAAGAACTTTGTGCAGGAATTTCTGGCAAAAGAGCTTGATAACTTCTTACATAGAAACCAGTCAGTTGCTGAAGCACTTAAAAAAAGAATTGAGCAGAACGAAAGAGAACGAAAAGAACTAGCTGGAATTAAGAAGCTGGCAAATGAAAGAGCTAAGAAAGCAAACCTTCACAATAAGAAATTGCGGGATTGCCGGGTTCATTTGAATGAGGAACCACCTGCAAAGAATAAAGAACAGTTCATTTCTTTACAGCAGCAGGGGACATTATTTATAACTGAGGGAGATAGTGCATCAGGTTCCATTACCAAAGCAAGAAATGTGGATACACAGGCAGTTTTTAGTCTTCGTGGTAAGCCATTGAATTGTTTTGGATTAACAAAGAAGATCGTTTATGAGAACGAAGAATTCAATCTCCTGCAACATGCATTGAACATTGAAGATGGATTGGAAGGACTTCGTTACAACAATATTGTTATCGCTACAGATGCTGACGTTGATGGAATGCACATTCGTTTGTTGTTAATGACCTTCTTCCTGCAATTCTTCCCAGACCTGGTGAAGCATGGACACGTGTTCATTTTGGAAACACCACTGTTCCGAGTTCGAAATAAACAGGAGACAATCTACTGTTACAACGAAACAGAGAAACAGGCTGCTGTACGGAAATTAGGCAACAAGCCTGAGATCACACGATTCAAAGGGTTAGGGGAGATTTCTCCTGATGAATTCGGGAGATTCATTGGAGAAGAAATTCGTCTGCAACCAGTGATGCTGATGCCTGAAACACATATCCAGGATGTACTTGAGTATTACATGGGTAAGAATACAATGGAAAGGCAGGAGTTTATAATCAATAATTTGAAGGTGGAGTTGGATCTAGTGGAGGAGGTGAACTAATTAGCAATTAACAATTAGTAATTAATAATTGGAAAAACATCCATGAAAGAAGGAAACGTAATTGTTGAAAAATCATTTCTGTTTAGCATAAGAATAGTAAAGACTTTTCAATATTTACGTGAGCATAAAGTTGAAAGGGACTTGTGCTTGCAGTTGTTGAACTGTGGAACTTCGATCGGTGCCAATGTAGAAGAGGCAGTAGGTGCAGCTTCACGTAAAGATTTCATTAATAAACTTCAAATTGCTTATAAAGAAGCTAGAGAAATACGGTATTGGCTAAAATTGATGAACGAAACAAGATTGATTGAGCTAAAATTGGGATTATCGCTTTTAAATGATTGTGAAGAGATCATCCGCATTCTTACATCAATACTTAATTCATCAAAGGGAGATCAACCTAATTCTTAATTATTCATTCTTAATTTTTAATTCATTTATGATACACATAATTTTTCAGCAGGCTGATAGAGAAGTTTTGAATAAAGCCATTGAAATGGATGAAAGTCTGCAAGGCGAGATAATCGAAATTAAAGATGATTATGCTGTTGGTCCACTGGGCAATTTAAATACAACTGAAGGTTGGCAGGAGAGAAGAGACTGGTGGAAATCGTTGCTGGAGTTTTCACCTTATATGGAACAACTGGATATGGTTGATGATAAGCTTGCTGTACATCAACTAAAACAAAAATTGGATGACACCACAGAAGATGTCTGGCTTTGGATGGGACAAAACCAACACGACGTCTGTGGTTATTATTGGCTCATGAGCCAGTTGAAAGATTACCAGGGAAGAATCTTTGTACTGTACCTGAATAACCTTCCGTTTTTAAATGAGAAAGGAAGCTTGTATTATCCCACAGCGATACATGAAATATTGCCGAAGGAGATTCTAAAGGCAAAGAAACTTGCAAGACCGATCACATTAAGTGAGTTTGAAGTTGATCCGGATGAATGGAAAAAACTATGCAACGAAAATGCAATGGTGCGAATTCTTGAAGGAGGAAAAAAGATCGTTAGCAAAGAAGAAACATTCTTTGATAAGGAATTACTGAACTACATAACAGGTGATTGGCAAAAAGTACAGAAAGTGTTCACTTCTCTTTTCAACAAGATGAAAGTTAGAACAGGTGATGTGTTTCTTGCCTGGAGAATGAGAAAACTTGTTGAAGAAGGAAAACTGGAAGTACAAGGTGACTGGACGAAATCTATCTGGAAGGAAGTACAGGTTAAGTTGGCTGGAGTTCCCTCAGCTGTTGAACAAAATTTAGTAGAAGAAGTAAAAGAATAAAAAGTCTCTCGCAAAAAATGCTAAAGCCGCTGAAGGTTCTGCGTTTTCTGCGAATTCTGCGAGAAAAAAAATATGGCGAAGAGTAAAGACAATTACGTTCACGAAAACGAAAGTGGTTTACAAGGACAGTATAAAAACTGGTTTCTTGATTATGCCTCTTATGTGATACTGGAAAGAGCTGTACCTGCAATGGAAGATGGCTTAAAGCCAGTGCAGCGAAGAATTTTGCATGCCATGAAAGAAATGGATGATGGTCGTTACAATAAAGTGGCGAATATCATTGGTCAGTCGATGCAATACCATCCTCATGGAGATGCTTCGATTGGTGATGCATTGGTGAATATGGGTCAGAAAGATTTGCTGATAGATACTCAAGGTAATTGGGGTGATAATAGAACTGGTGATGATGCAGCAGCAGCTCGTTATATCGAAGCAAGACTTTCAAAATTTGCTTTGGAAGTTGCTTTCAATGCCAAGACAACTGAATGGCAACTGAGCTATGACGGAAGAAAGAATGAACCTGTTGTATTGCCGATGAAATTTCCTTTATTGCTGGCACAAGGTGCAGATGGAATTGCGGTTGGCTTATCAACAAAAATTCTTCCGCATAACTTTTGCGAGATCATTGATGCTTCAATAAAATATTTGAAGGGACGAAAGGTTGAATTGTACCCTGATTTTCTTACTGGCGGAATGGTCGATGTTTCCAATTACAACGATGGCAGAAGAGGTGGAAAGGTTCGGGTGAGAGCCATCATCGAAGAACTGGATAAGAAAACACTTGTTATTAAAAGTGTGCCTTACGGTGTTACTACTACCACCTTAATGGAGTCTATCGTTAAAGCAAACGACCAGGGAAAGATCAAGGTTAAGAAAGTAACAGATGCTACAGCTAAAGATGTTGAGATACAGGTTGAACTAGCTGCCGGTATTCAAACAGATATTGCGATAGATGCTTTGTATGCTTTTACAGATTGTGAAGTGAGTATTTCTCCTAACGTATGTGTTATTGTTGATCAGAAACCTCAGTTCCTCGGTGCTTCAGAATTGCTCAAAGTTTCTGTTGAGAACACAAAGAACTTGTTGCAGAAAGAACTTGAGATCAAACTAAGAGAACTTGAAGAGAAATGGCATTATACATCATTAGAGAAAATCTTCTTCGAAGAAAAAATTTACAAAGAGCTTGAAAAGAAACATGAAACCTGGGATAAAGTAATTGAAGCAATTGATAAAGCTTTTGTTCCTTTCACAAAAAAGCTCAAACGAGCTGTAACAAAAGAAGATATTTTAAAGCTTACTGAAAAACCAGTTAGAAGAATTTATAAGCTGGATATCGACGAACTCAATGCACAGATCAAAGGCATTGAAGCAGACATCAAGCAGGTGAAACATGATCTTGCCAACCTTGTTGACTTTGCTATTGCTTATTACAATAACCTTTTAACGAAATTCAGTAAAGGCAGGGAACGTAAGACTGAAATAAAACTTTTCGATACCATCAAAGTACAGCAAGTAGCAATTGCCAACACCAAGTTGTACATGAACAGGGCTGAAGGTTTTATCGGTACTTCACTGAAGAAAGATGAATTCATCACTGAGTGTTCCGATATTGATGATGTGATCGTCTTTACCAAGCGTGGCATCATGAAAGTGGTAAAAGTAGGTGAGAAGAGCTTCATCGGAAAAGACATTATCCATGCTGCTGTGTTCACCAAGAATGATGAACGTACCACTTACAACATGATCTATCTCGATGGTGCATCAGGAACCAGCTATGGAAAGCGTTTCAATGTAACCGGCGTAACAAGAGATAAAGAATACGACCTCACCAAAGGTGATGCGAAATCTAAAGTCCATTACTTCACAGCTAATGCAAACGGTGAAGCTGAGGTAGTGAAGGTGTTGTTAAGTCCAAACTGTACGGCCAGGAATAAAGAATTCGAATTCTACTTTGAAGAATTGGAGATCAAAGGCAGAAGTAGCATGGGTAACCAGGTTACTAAGTATCCTATCAAGTCAGTTAAGTTCAAAGAGAAAGGCAGAAGTACACTTGCCGGAAGAAAATTTTGGTTCGATGATACTTTCGGACGAATCAACACTGATGAAAAAGGATCTTACCTCGGCAGCTTTGAACCTGAAGATCGAATTCTTGTAGTCTACGATGAAGGTAATTATGAGATCACCGATCAGGAATTAACACAACGTTTCGATCCTGAAAAGGTTTTGCTGATAGAAAAGTTTAATCCGGATAAAGTTATCACTGCCGTATATCTTGACAATGATAAGCAACAGTACAACGTCAAGAGGTTTAAGATTGAGACAACGACATTAAGAATTAAATTTTTATTTATCAAAGAAGGTAATAACAACAGGCTTGAAGCCGTTACTACTGATGAAAAGCCGGTTCTATTACTCAGCATCGGACGTGGTGCTCAGAAACGTGAACAAAAAATTAAGATTGCTGATTTTGTTGATGTTATGGGGTGGAAGGCTCTTGGTAACAAACTAACTGAGCATAATAAGAGTGTTGAAATGGAGTGGATACCATCGAAAGACAAGCAGCAGTCACAAACAGAATTGTTCACATAAAGTGAATTAAAACTTTCTTAATCGTGTATTTAGGTTGTATCTATTAAATACTTTCAACGTCAAAGAATAAATATCCCCTTGACTATGGAATTCTTCGATAAAATACGGTTAGACGAGTGGTTCTACGAAGCTGACCAAAATATAAAAGAACAGCGTTATGCTGATGCAATGCAAACCCTCGAGTCAATCATTGCTGAGTCTCCTGAATATGGAAAAGCTTACAACCACCTTGGATGGTTGTACGAGACCAAGTATTATGATTACAAAAGAGCTGAAGAGTGTTACAGAAAATGTCTTGAGTTAGAACCTGAGTACACTCCGGTTTATCTCAACCTTGCTGTGGTACTTTCTGGTATGCGAAAGTGGCAGGCTCTTGAAGACCTTTTAAATAAGGCTATCGAAACTCCTGGTGTTGACCAGGCTGCAGCTTTCAACGAATTTGGTATCATGTACGAGATGAAAGGTGAATACGAACTTGCTATCAAAAATTACAAGACCGCAATTCGCATGAGCCTGAAAAACGCTAAGATCGATGCTTATCGTGATGCGATAGACCGTTGTAAAATGAAGATGGATATTTTGAATAATTAATTATTGAGTGAACTTTAGTGCATGTGGCATCGTCTGTTGTGTCACTCACTTCAACGTTTTGAACTTTATTGAACATATTCTACTTGCCCTGTTGTTAGTGCCGGGGCTTTTTTTATGAATATCACCATCTTATTTGAGGTTTAACGGTGTCTGCCACCCATGGTAATGGCTCTACTAACCTACCTTGGGAAGCCGTAGCGTACGATAAATAAAAAGGGTGAACTTTCTTAATGATTGGTTTAAACGCTGTACAATCATTTTTGATAACTGCCTCGGCAAATCTGTATTTTAAGTATATGGAATCTTCGTACAGATCACCTTTAACAACGAAAGGTTTTCTATCCCAAATATTTTGTAAGATTTTTGCCGCTCTGGCATTTTTGTATGACGCCACAGTTTCAAAATAGGCTTCTAAAGGTTTCCCTAGTACTGAGTGTGAGCGATTATACAGATATCTTCGACCGTACCCTTCTAAAATTTTCAGGTAAGAACTGTCTCCATTTTGTTCCATTATTAGCATTGATAATCCGCTCAGTTGCCAGATATTACCAGATAGTACTGAATCAATAATTCGTACATCTTCCTGTTTTCTGAACTTAGAAAGAGCATATAAGGGGTGTTCTACTAACTCAAACATACGATCACTCCTGGCCATTGTTTTTATTATATCATAGTATCTCTCTTGAGGTTCTAGGACGGAAGTAATTTTGTAGGCTGATTCTAAATAGCGGTTGTCTTTTAAAACTTTATCAACCGTTTTGGCTTTCTCCAGCTCTGATGAAAATTTAAAATGAAATAAGAGGTGATCAGCAATCCTACTATGTGAAACTCCGAACTCTCCTTGATCATAAATTACAAATGCAGTATCATCAAGGTGTTGAAATAAAAGATCATAATCTGAATAATCTTTCTTCCCCATAAGAATTTCCAAAGCAGCTGCTCTTAATGCAGGATGCTCACTGAGAGTCAACTTTCTAAGATCTTTTTCCAATGCATGCTTATTCAAGAAATCATAAGATGGATTAGCATCTACGCTAAAAGAATTAATAATATTAATAAGGTGATGTTGGAGGCTAGTTTCAAAATCTGAAACAGTGTATGGATACTTTGACTTTTGTTGACAGCCTAACAGCAAAATAGCAAAAAGGTTGGCTGAAAGTATCAATAGTTTTTTCATTCGAATTTATTCTCGAAACAATTTACAAATTTTCCGGTAAGTATTGGCTGCTCAATGTTCCGAACGTACAAGTGAGTGACACAACAGACGACTCCATGAAAAACAGCTGCTGATGCAATACATTTCCAATGGTCTATTGTCGATAGTCTATCGTCTTTTCTCATACATTTGCAGCTATGACAATCGAGCATTTAAAAGATATGAGGGATCGTGTTAGTGTCCTGAGGAGGTTTCTTTGACTACGATAACCGTATCGTAAAAACTGAAGGAGACCGTCAACTTTCGCTATCGCCAGGCTTTTGGGATGATAACATCCGGGCCACGGCAATCATGAAAGAAATTAAAGTAAACGAGTACTGGATGAAACTCTATAAGCAGTTGGAAACTGCTGTAGAGGATTTTGCTGTGCTGCTGGACTTCTACAAAAGTGGCGACGCTACTGAAGAGGAAGCTAAAACTGCTTACGACAATGCATTACAAGAAATTGAAGATGCAGAATTCAAGAGTACACTCAACCAGCCTGAAGATGAATTACCAGCCATATTGCAGATCAATTCTGGTGCTGGTGGAACTGAAAGCCAGGATTGGGCTCAGATGCTTTTGCGTATGTATAAAATGTACGGCGATAAGCAAGGTTGGAAAGTAACTGAAGTGGATTACCAGGAAGGTGATGGTGCAGGTATTAAAACAGCAACGCTTCAGTTTGACGGTGAGTTTGCTTACGGCTTTCTAAAAGCTGAAAGTGGAGTGCATCGCTTGGTTCGTATCTCTCCGTTTGATAGTAATGCAAGAAGACATACATCGTTTGCATCTGTGTTTGTGTATCCTTTGGTGGATGACACAATTACCATTGACATTAACCCGAGTGAAATTGAAATGGCAACATCAAGAAGTGGTGGTGCCGGTGGACAGAATGTAAACAAAGTAGAAACGAAAGTGATGTTAACGCATATTCCTTCTGGGATTGTGGTGGTTTGTCAAACGGAACGTTCGCAGCTTGGCAATAAAGAGAAAGCCATGCAAATGCTGAAAAGTCGTTTGTATGAAATTGAGTTGAAGAAAAGAGAAGCAGCGAAAAATGCGGTTAATGCCAACAAGAAAAAGATAGAGTGGGGAAGCCAGATAAGGAGTTATGTTTTCCATCCGTATAAGATGATCAAAGACCACAGAACAGATTATGAAGTGGGCAATATTGGACCTGTGATGGATGGAGAATTGGATGGTTTTATCAAAGCTTATTTGATGAATGAGAAAGAAGAAGCCTCCTAAATCCTCCGAAGGAGGACTTTGAAAACAATGCAGTCAACTTTTCCAAAGTTCAAAACTTTGGAAAAGTTGTGGAAGTGAACATAGTTTGCAGAGTTGCCAACCTTCAAAAGGTTGGCAACTCTTTTTAGTTGATCTCTATCTCATCTAAAAACATCCAGGCTGGATTTCCTGCACCTTGCCTACCTTCTGGAATTTTGCTAAGTGGTTCTAGTTTAATAAGCAAATAGCCACCACTTACATTATTCAACTTCAAAATAATCTTACCGTCTTTGAAATGATCTGCTACATTTTTGATTTCTACATGAGCTGTTTTATTGTCACCTCGAGCTCGGTGTTCTTGTTCTGAATTGTATACCAGAACCTCGATTTGAGATGGCAGGTAAATCCAGCTTGGTTCTTGTTTCCAAACATGAAAAACAACTTCTTTTAGTGTATCAGTTTTTCCAAGATCAATTGTTATGTCTATTGGTTTTGTCCACCCAAGCCATTCCGGCGAAGCGAATTTGTCTGCTCGTATGCCATTCACTAGACCAAAAGCACCCCCATTGCCAGCGTAAGTTGGAGAAGGTTGAGGATTTACAGTGATTTTTTTCCCTGTGGCTTTGTTGAAATCGATACCAACTTTTGTAATAAGGTTTTTTGTATTCCTCCTTTCTGGTGAAATAATAAATATTGTATCTGATGATTTTATCAATAAAGGCTTGTCGTAAACAAAAGGTTTTTGAAAGATTGATTGATAAGCATAATGAATCAGTTCGTTCGATTTGGAAGAGATTTTCATCAAAACTCCATCATGATCAGGCGATTCCTTCATCATGTAGTTAATAGCATAAAAAGCTTTACTATAATTCGCCTTCCACCGATCAAATCTTTTAAACTGTGTCTCTAATCTTTTCTCAAAATCAGCAGAGTCTCGCTGTTCTTTTGGTGTCCACAACACTTCACTTAATGCTGCCATTCTTGGAAAAACCTGGTATTCAACTTTGCGGGTGTTCTTCACGTATTCTGTCCAGAGATTGGCTTGTCCACCTAAAATGTATTTAGATTCTTCTGCAGAAAGAGCAGATGGAACAGGTTCAAACTTGTAAGTTTTTTCAATTGGGTTAAAGCCACCGATCGTAACCGAATCTTCGTTCCTGCTTTGTGAGTGATCGAAGTAGCACCAGGCTTGTGGTGTCATTACAACGTTGTGGTGTTGCTTAGCTGCTTCAATGCCACCTTTTTCGCCACGCCAACTCATTACCGATGCATTAGGTGCTAAGCCACCTTCCAAAATTTCGTCCCAGCCGATAATCTGTTTGCCTTTATTGTTCAGATATTTTTCGATTCGCTGAATAAAATAACTCTGCAACTCATGTTCATCTTTCAATCCCTGGTCTTTCATTCGTTGCTGGCAATTGGTACAGCGTTTCCAATTTGCTTTGGGGCATTCATCACCACCAATATGTATGATCTTAGAAGGAAAAAGGGGCACCACTTCGTCAAGAACATCTTGCAATAACGCAAAAGTCTTTTCTTTTCCTGAACAGAAAACATCATCAAAAACACCCCAGGCTTGCTGGACTTGTTTTCCTTTTGTTGATCCTGCCCAGGCTGTTCCTTTCGCCACTTTGGTATCTTCTTCAGGGAAACAACTCAACTCAGGATAAGCTGCGATTGCTGCAGATGCATGCCCCGGCATTTCAATTTCAGGAATTACAGTAATAAATCGTTCAGCAGCATACTCGACTACTTCTTTCACCTCTTGCTGAGTATAAAATCCCCCATAGCGAATACTGTCATTTCCTTTTCCTGGATATCTGCCGATGATCGTTCCATTTCTCCAACCCCCCACTGATGTAAGCTTTGGATATTTCTTTATCTCTATTCTCCAACCCTGGTCATCAGTCAAATGCCAGTGAAACGTATTAAGCTTATGCAAGGCCAAATAATCAATGTATTGTTTGATGAACGAAACAGGGAAGAAATGTCTGCTAACATCGAGGTGCATTCCACGATAAGCAAAACGAGGTTCATCTTCAATAACAACTGAAGGAATAACGAATTTGAGATTTGAAGTTTGAGGTTTGAAATTGACGGGCAATAATTGGAGAAGCGATTGCATTCCGTAAAAAGTTCCGGCATGTGCATTAGCAGTTATTCTAACAAACTTTGGATCAACGATTAACTGATAGGATTCTTTCTGATCTGCATAGCTCGTATCATTCCAGGTTGAAAAAGCAATGTAATTAGACTTAGGAAGTTTGGTTGTTACCTTCAAATCAAGCTTATAGAAAGATTTTAGATACGTTCTGAGAAAACTCGCTGTCGGTTGATCAGCTGAATTCAACACAACCAAAACGGTTGCTTTGTTCAACTCAAATGATCCTGTTTTCTGAACAAGCTTCGCTGGTTTAGGAATGATGGAAATTTCCTGGGCTTGCGTTGATACTGTAAAAAGCAGCAGGGCAAAAAGCAGTCGTTTCATATTTGCAATATATAGTAAGTAGATGAAGAAGAAAAGCTGGTGTGAATGGAAGGAGAATGTGTGACTGATTCCTTAGCTTTAAACTTCCAGATGAATCGCTTTATACAAAAAGTCATAACTGCTTTGGGCTTGTTTCGAGATTCTGTACGAGAATTTCTAAAAAATGATCCGCTGAGGATGGCTGGAGCTACAGCCTTCTTCACAACATTTGCCCTACCACCAATTATGGTGATCCTGATTCAATCACTCAAATATGTTGTTGGGCCTGATGTGGTACGTTCTCAACTCTTTGCCAAGCTCACTGAGACACTCGGAATAGAAGCTGCCAGGCAAATTGCCGAAGTATTGCAGGCATTCAGACGTATGGCAGATAACTGGTGGATAACCATTGGGGGTTTCATTTTTCTGCTCTTTGTTGCTACAACGTTGTTTCGGGTTATAAAGAATTCCATCAACCAAATATGGAAGATCAGGTCTGTTGGTAAAACAAGTGCCGGACAAACGCTGCTTTCTCGTCTAAGGGCAATTATAGTGATCTTATTTGCCGGAGTATTATTCGTAATAGGCTTAATGGCAGAAAGTTTACAGGTGTTCATCGGTAAATACCTTACTGATCTTTCACCAATCTTGTCAGCTTACTTCAACACCTTTCTCAGCAGCATTTTCTCTATTTTAATAACCATGTGCTGGTTCACAGTAGTATTCCGTTATTTGCCTGATGGTCGTCCAAGATGGAAAATTGCCTGGATAGGAGGGCTGCTTACAAGTCTCCTATTCATGTTTGGAAAAATCATTTTACATGTGATGTTAACCTACAGCAGCATCAATAATTTTTATGGGGCTTCGGCGTCTATTGTACTGTTACTGCTTTTTGTATTTTACTCAGCAATGATATTATATTTTGGAGCCAGCTTTACCAAGATTTGGGGAATTCATCAGCATCAACCAATCACTCCACTACCTGGCTCTATAAACTACAGCCTTGTTGAGATCAAGAATGAAGATGAAACTAAATTGTAGAATCTTCTAACCAACATTTCAAATCTTCAGTCATATTATCAAATTTATTTTCACCTGTTGATATGGTTTAAAGTCTTACTGTGGTTGAACTCTAATATATGCTTGCAAATAATGCTTGTTGATAAAACGAACTCAACCAATCATTGGCACTTTTTTTTCTGATTTACAACTAATAACCAAAAGCTATCTAAATAATCAGGATGCTAGACAAAACGATATTGTACGTTGATGATGATCCGGATGATACTGAGCTATTTTGTGAAGTTGTAAAAGAATTCCATCCGGGATATAATGTAAAAGCTGCCAATAATGGCTTTGAAGCGATCAAGCAATTGCATAAAGGCAAGTTTAGTCATGCCTTACCTTGCCTGATCGTGATGGACATCAATATGCCAATCTTCAACGGTAAAGATGCCATGTTACAGATCAAAAGAGATAACGAATTCAAAACCATTCCTATCGTCATGTTCACCACATCACCTAAACAACCTGACGATACTATTTTTGTTGAGCATGGGGTAGACATCATTCAAAAGCCTTCAAACTATGATCTGTTGAAGATAGTAGTGGCAGATCTGCTTACAAGATGCAGGGAGAGTGAATCTAGTTTCTCAGAAA